>NZ_JBFAOV010000023.1:0-156861 GCF_040675375.1 Nonomuraea sp. NPDC049607 | reverse complement strand
CGGCGTCGGCTGGGCCGGCGGGTACGGCCAGCATGCCCGCGACCAGCGCGAGGACGCACAACCGGGACTTCCACAGGTTCATCGGGTGGCTCCTGGGGGGTGAGCGGCTTTTCATCGTGTTCCCACAGGGAGTCACACCCGTCAACAGGTTATCGATCTTGGAACGATCCAAGTTTAGGAAACTTTCCTAACTCGGACCTCCGGAGACATCGGAGGTGCGACCGGCTGTGGACAGACATCTGCCGGAGATGTATGCCTGGAGAAGGTGTGAGGTCGGACCTGTGATCGTCGCCGTTCGGCGGGAGGTTGAGATCGTGCCGCTCAGAAACCGACATCAGCGGTCGCCGCCCGCCGCCGCTGGACAGGCGGCCGACGGGCGCGACCGGGTCAAGGCGATCACCTCGCCGGTCAACAGCGCGTCCGTCGCCTTCCACGCCACGACGGGCTTCACCGTCACCGGGCCCGTCCCGGACCACGACGGTCCCGGCGTGGACCGCGTCGTCTTCGAGCTCCGGCTACCGCCCCGATGACCCGCCGTTCATGAGATCGCGCATGCGAAGGCCGATGGCGGGGCAGGAGGGACGGTCTCCCCGACCGGAGAGGACCGGATGCGCGACACAGCGGCGGAATGCGAGCGGGTGGCCAGGAAGGCGCTCGGCCTGACCGACCTGCGGCCCGGCCAGCTACGAGCGATGACGGCCCTGGCCGAGGGCCGGGACACACTGGTGGTGATGCCGACCGGAAGCGGCAAGTCGGCCGTCTACCAGGTGCCGGCGCTGCTCCTGAGCGGCCCGACCCTGGTGGTCTCGCCGCTCGTCGCCCTGCAACGCGACCAGGTCGAGGCCCTGCGCGACCGCGACGAGGAGGCCGTCAGTCTCAACGCGGGGACGCGCGCGAGCGAGCGGTCGGAGCTGTTCCAGGCGCTGCGGGCAGGGGAGACGGAGTTCCTGTTCTGCGCGCCGGAGCAGCTCGCCCGTCCCGACGTCCTGAGCGAGCTGGCCGCCGCCGCCCCTTCGCTCATGGTGGTGGACGAGGCCCACTGCGTCTCGGCCTGGGGGCACGACTTCCGCCCCGACTATCTGCGGCTCGGCTCGGTGGCCGACGCGCTCGGCCGTCCGGTCGTCGCGGCCCTGACGGCGACCGCCGCGCCGCCGGTACGGGCGGAGATCGCCGAGCGGCTGGGCATGCGCGCGCCGGTGGAGATCGTCCAGGGGTTCGACCGGCCCGGCATCTCGCTGGAGGTGCGCCGGGCGCTGGACGACCCGGCGGACGACATCGTCGCGACCGTCGTGGCGGCGCAGAAGCCCGGCATCGTCTACACGACCTCGCGCAGGCAGACCGGCCGCCTGAGCGGGCTGCTGGCCGAGGCCGGCGTCCGGGCCGCCGCCTACCACGCCGGCCTGCGCAGGGCCGAGCGGGACGAGGTGCACGGCCGGTTCATGGCCGGTGACCTGGACGTCGTGGTCGCGACCAACGCCTTCGGCATGGGCATCGACAAACCGGACGTACGTTTCGTCCTGCACGCCGAGATCCCCGGCTCGCCGGACGCGTACTACCAGGAGATCGGCCGGGCGGGCAGGGACGGCGAGCCGGCCGCGGCCGTGCTCTTCTACCGGCCCGAGGACCTGGGGGTGCAGCGGTTCTTCACCGGCGGCGTGCCCGACGAGGAGAAGCTGGCGCGGGTCGCCGAGGCGGTCGCGGAGTCCGGCCCCGGCAGTGAACGCAAGGCGCTGGCGGAACGCGCCGGGCTGTCGGCGCGCCGCCTGACGGCCCTGCTGGACCTGCTGGAGAGAGCGGGCGCGGTACGGCTCGGCACCCGCAGGGTCGATCCCGTGCCCGGCCTCGACCCGCGGGCGGCGGCGAGCCGCGCCAGGGAACTGGCCGAGCGCCGCCGGGACGTCGACCGCAGCCGCCTGGAGATGATGCGCCGCTACGCCGAGACCACCGACTGCCGCCGGCGTTTCCTGCTCGGCTACTTCGGCGAGGAGCTCGCCGAGAACTGCGGCAACTGCGACAACTGCCGCGCCGGGACCGCCGGGCAGGCGCCCCAGGAGACCGGCCCCTTCCCGCTGCACGCCCGGGTGGAACACCGCGCGTGGGGGCCGGGCCAGGTCATCCAGCGCGGCGAGGACCGCCTGACGGTCCTGTTCGAGGACGCCGGATACCGGGAACTCCAGCTCGACCTGGTCCTCGAAGAGGGCCTCCTGACGGACTCCCCGCCGACGAAGGGACGCTGAGGCCATCCCCCGGCGCCCCGGACCGCCGGGTCAGCGGTGCGGCGCGGGCCCCCGGTCGCCCGGCTCCGGGCGGACGGGCCGGGGGAAACGCTGGATCCAGCGGCGCTGCCACGGGGTCTCCACCGCCCGGGGGTGGTGGTGCTCGCGCGTCCAGGCGACGGCGTCGGCCGGATCGATGCCGGCCAGGACGGCGAGGCAGGCGACGACCGTGCCGGTGCGGCCCACGCCGCCCCCGCACGCCACCTCCACCGCCGTGCCCTCCCGCGCCCGCCGGTGCAGGCCGCGGATCGCCTCCACGGCGGCGTCCCGGTCGCGGGGCAGGAGGAAGTCGGGCCACTCGATCCACGCGTGCGGCCAGCGCAGCCCGTCCTCATGACGGCGGGCCAGCCGCGCCGACCCGAGGTAGAGGCCGAAGCCGGGCGCCGGGCCCTCGGGCAGCGGGTGGCGCAGGCCCCGGCCGCGGACCCAGGAGCCGTCCGGGAGCCGGAAGGAGCCCAGGAGCGGCGGCTCGCCGGCCACGCTCTCCGTCGGACCTGCCAAGGGAACCTCCTCGTGATCTCGGGGGCCGCCCTGATCTCAGCCCGCGGTCCCGCAGAATACCTTGACGGCCATGCCCATGATCTCCTCCGTGGACGGGTTCCTGGTCGAGGGGTTGAGCGACAGGGTCAGCGACTTGCCCGAGTCCGAGCGGAACGCGAACGTCAGGTACCCGATCAGCTCCCCGCTGTGCCCCCACACCGTGCCGCACGGCAGCGCGTACGCCTGGAGCCCGAGCCCGTAGCCGAACCCGGCGCCCGTCTCGACGGTCGTGCGCATGGCCTTCAGCGACGCGGCGCTGGTCAACTTGCCGCCCAGCAGGGCGGACATGAACCGCTCCAGGTCCGCGGCGGTCGAGATCATCTCTCCCGCGGCCCAGTCCAGCGAGGGGTTCATGCGGGTGGCGTCCACGAGGGCGGGCATCGGCTCGTACCCCTTGGCGTGCGGGGACGGCACCCCCGCCCGGTCGCCGGGGACCAGCGTGTGGCGCAGCCCCAGCGGGCGCAGGATCCGGCGGGTGACCTCCTCGCCGTACGGGCGGCCGGTCAGCTTCTCCACCAGCAGGCCGAGCACCACGTAGTTGGTGTTGGAGTAGTGCCACTTGCCGTCGTCGGGGAGCTTCTTGGCGAAGGCCACCTTGAGCAGCTCGGCCGGCCGGTAGGAGCGGAAGCGGGCCTCGCCGCGCCAGCGGTTGGTGGAGTAGCCGGGCTCGCTCATGTAGTCGTACAGGTGGCTGGTGTGGTCGAGGAGGCTGCGGACCGTGATCCGGCCGCCGCCGGGGACCAGGCCGGGCAGGTGGGCGTCGATCGGGTCGTCCAGCTTCAGCTTGCCCTCGTCCACGAGCTGGAGCACCACCGTGGCGACGAAGGTCTTGGTCACGCTGCCGATCCGGAAGTAGCCGTTGGGCGAGGGGCGTCCGCCGCGCTCGACGTCGCGGACGCCCGCCGAGCCCGACCAGGTGCGGCCGCCGTCGGTGACCCGCGCCAGGGCGGCCGTCGCGCCCTGTCCCGTCACGATCCTCTCCAGCTCGGGGCCCACTCCGGCGCCCTGGCTCCCCGCCGCCATCGTCGCCGCCACCAGCACGTTCATCATCGTCTGCATCATGCGGTCAACGTTAGGAAGATCGGCTCCACGGCGGAATGCGGTGCTCCGCCCAGTCCCCCTGCGGAAAACCACAGCCCCGCGCCGCGCAGGGGGTTGTCCCTACCACCGGTTGGCGTGCTGGCGTACTGACCCGGCCGGATTCTTCGCAGATAGCGTCATTTCATACGAATCGCCCACTGAAATGGATATATCTGTTGTTCGGTAATAAATCCCTGCGTCGTGTCGTGACCCGTTCCGCTGTCGTCGTCGTGGCGGGCGCCGCCTGTCTCGCCGCCACCGCCGGCAGCGCCGGAGCGATCATCAACGGGACGAAGGCCACGGAGGCGTACCCGTTCATGGCCTCGATCCCGATCTCGGCCCCGGCCATGGGGCTCACGGACGGCGTGTGCGGAGCGGCGCTGATCGCCCCGCAGTGGGTGGTGACCGCGGCCCACTGCCTGGACATGGAGATCGGGTCGATCCCGAAGGGGACCGTCCGCGTCGGGAGCGACCGGCGGACGTCCGGCGGAGAGGTGCGCGGGATCGCCCAGGCCGTGCTCCACCCCCGCTACTCCCAGCACACGCCCAACAGGAACGACATCGCCCTGGTCCGCCTGGACCGCCCGGTCGGCCGGCGGCCCGTCCCGATCGCCGCGCAGCCGGGACGGCCCGGCACCCCGACCCGGATCATCGGCTTCGGTGTCACCGTGGCCGAGCGCGATCCGGCCCGCTGGAAGATGTCCCCGCGGCTCAACGAGCTGGACACGCGCAGGGGCGCGAAGTCCGAGTGCGGGCCCGGGTTCGCGGGCGGCACCCGGTTGTGCACGGTAAGCCGGGTGCCCAAGGCCATGGCGTGCAACGGCGACTCCGGCTCCCCGCAGCTGCGCCGGGGCCGGGGAGACCGGTGGGAGCTCATCGGCGTCACCTCGGGCCCCGGCGCCAAGAGCCCGTCCTGCGCGGAAGGTCCTGGTCTGTACACCAACGTGCCGGCGTACGCGGAGTGGATCAGCAGGACGATGCGCACGTACAGCTGACGCGACGGGTTCGCCCGGCGGTTGAGGGTTGCCCGCCCGCCCGTCCAGCGTCGTCCGCGGCGCTCGGGCGAAAGCTTCCGGGAACGGTTCAACGACAGCCTTGAAGTCATGAGTGCTGACCACGACGAACAGCCCGGCGGCCGCCGGCCCGCCACCGCCCCTCCGACAGGGCACGTCGCCGCCGGCTGGGGGGAGTTGCTGGGACGGGAGCATCTGGGGGCCGCGGTCGTGCTGGCCGGGGGCGTGCTCGCCGGGGCGATCAACATCTACCTGGCGGCGAGCCTGCTGCCGACCGCGGTGGCCGAGCTCGGCGGGGCGAGCTTCTACGCCTGGAACATGACGGTCTACCTGGTCGCCATGGTAATCGCGACGATGCTCACCGCCCGGTCGCTGTCGACGTGGGGGAACGTCGGCTCCTACCTCGCCGGGTTCGCCACGTTCACCGTGGGCTCGCTGGCCTGCGCGGTGAGCCCGGCGATGGCGGTGCTGCTGGTGTCCAGGGGGGTCCAGGGGCTCGGCGCCGGGCTGCTGTCGGGGCTCGGGTTCGCCGTCATCCGGTCGGCGCTGCCGTCCCGGCTCTGGACGCGCGGCACCGCCCTCATGTCGGCGATGTACGGCGTCGGCAACTTCGCCGGCCCGGCGCTCGGCGGGCTGTTCGCCCAGTTCGGGGCGTGGCGGCCGGCGTTCGCGGCGATGGCGGTGATCGGGGTCGGCTGCGGCGCGATCGTCCCCCGCGCCCTGCCGCGCGACGGGCGCGGGGAGCGCGGCGAGCGCGGGGCGCCGGGTGCGGTGCCGGTGGCGTCGTTGGTGCTGGTGACGGCGGCCGCCGGGGCGGTCAGCGTGGCGGCGGTCGTGGCCGGGACGCCCGCCAAGGCCGCCGTCCTCGCCCTGGCGCTGCTGTTCGCGGGCGGGTTCGTCGTCCATGAGCGGCGCAGCGGGCGCCGGGTCTTCCCGGAGGCGACGTACCGGCGGGGATCGTCGCTGAAGTGGGCCTACCTGACGATCGGGGTGCTGACCTTCGGGGTCGCGGTCGAGTCGTTCCTGCCGCTGTTCGGGCAGCGGCTGGCCGGGCTGCCGCCGCTGGTGGCCGGGTTCTTCGCCGCGGCCGTCTCGCTCGGCTGGTCGACGACCCAGATCGGCAGCTCGTCCGTGACCGGGCGGCGCGCCGTGCGGCGGCTGCGGGTGCTCGGCCCGATGCTGCTCGCGGCCGGACTCCTCGTCCAGGGGCTGGTGCAGCGTGCGGACACGCCGGGATGGCTGGTGCTGGTCTGGGTGCCGGTGCTGTTCGCCGCCGGGGCTGGGATCGGCCTCGCCTACCCGCACCTGTCCGTGGCCGTGATGACCAGCACGCGGGATCCGGAGGAGGGCGGGCGGGCCGCCGCGGCGATCGCCACCGTGACCAGCCTGTCGATCGCGTTCGGCACGGCGGTCGCCGGGATCCTGGTCAACCTCGGCGGCGCCTCGATGCTCGACTCCGCCCGGTACGTGCTGTTCGGCTTCGCGGCCGTCTGCGCCACCGGCGCCCTCACCGCCCGCGCGGCCGGCCGTACGGACCGGGCGCAGCCGTAGGACGGGGCCACGCGGCCGGGACGGTGGACTCTCCCCCCGTGGGAGGCGTCATGCTGCTCGCGGGGCACGGACCGGCCGGCGGCCCCGCGCACGCTGATCGACCCGGCCATCGAGGAGAGCGACGCATGACCATCGTGGAAGGCATCGAGGCTCGCGGCCTGGAGCACTGCGAGACGACGGCACTGGGAGTGCTGCTGCGGCACCAGGGGCTCGACCTGTCCGAGCCCATGCTGTTCGGGCTCGGCTCGGGCCTGTCCTTCGTCTACTGGGACGCCAAGGGCATGGACTTCCCGTTCATGGGCGGCCGGGTCAAGCCGTTCGAGCTCACCAGGAACCTGGCCGGCAGGCTCGGGCTGACCCTGCGCGTGGAGGAGACCGGCTCGGCCCGCAAGGCATGGGAGAACGTGGCCGCCCGCATCGACGACGGCCTGCCGGTCGGCCTCCAGCTCGACTGCCACCACCTGGAGTACTTCGGTACGAAGGTGCACTTCGGCGGCCACGTCGTCGCCATGTACGGCTACGACGAGCGGCAGGCGTACCTGGTGGACACCGCGCAGCAGGGCGGCGCCGTGCGTACGAGCCGGGACAGCCTGGCGGCGGCGCGGTCCGAACGCGGCCCGATGACCGCCAGGAACCGTTCCTTCACCCTCGCCCTGCCGGACGGCCCGCCCGCCTGGCGGGAGCGGGCCGTCCCGGCGATCAGGACGTGCGCCGAGGCGTTCCTCGCCGCGCCCATCGCCAACCTGGGCCACCGCGGCATCGACAAGGCCGCCCGCCTGGTGCCCACCTGGCTGTCCCGCGCCGGCGAGCCCGCGCGGGACCTGCCGCAGGCCGCGCTCCTCATGGAGAAGGGCGGCACCGGCGGCGGCCTGTTCCGCGCCCTGTACCGGGACTTCCTCGCCGAGTGCGCCACGTTCGTCGACGACGACCGCCTGCGCGCCGGCCACCGCCTGTACGCCGAGGCCGCCGCCCTGTGGACGGACGTGTCCGCCCTGGTCGCCAAGGCCGGGGAGGGGCGCGACGCGGCGTACCTGGAGCAGGCCGGGGCCGTCCTGCGCGACCTCGCGCGCATCGAGCGGGACGCCATGCTGGCACTGCGCGAGCTGTGACCCCGGGCCGCTAGAGCGTCGCGCGATCGACGGCGGTGAAACGGTCGGCGCCCAGCGACAGATCCAGGGACGCGAGGTCGGTGAGCACGGCGTCGGCCGCGCGCCGGCCGGAGACCAGCGCCCCCTGGAGGGAGCCGGTGTCGCGGTGGTCGCCGCACACGTACAGCCCGGCGCGCAGCCGTACCGGCTTGCGCAGCGGGTACGGCGGCCGCATCGCCGGCAGCGCCGCAGGCACCTGGTACGTCGCCACGTGCTCCCAGCCGGAGGTGTCGCCGTAGATCTCGGTCAGGCGCCGGCGCACCGGACGTTCGTCGTCGGCCACCCCCAGGACCGACGTGGACACCAGCGCCCGCCCGTCCGCGGAGTACCCGGGGGCCGCGTCCGTGAGGACCAGGGTGTCGGCGACGGCCCCGGTGGCGTCGATGACCTGGATCGGCTCGCGCATGGGGGAGCGGGGCGCGGCGTGGTAGAAGGTGGTCACCGCACGCATCTCCGGCGTGTCGATCTCCCTCAGCAGGCGGCCCGCGGCCGGCGGGTCGGCGGCCACCACCACCGCGCGGCCCCCGACCGTGGAGCCGTCCGCGAGCCGCACGCCGCCGGAGGTGACCTCGGTGACGCGCGCGCCGAACGTGACGGCGCCCGGCGGCAGCCGGAGGGCGAGCTGGCGCGGGATCTGCCCCATGCCGAGGGCGGGCAGCGCGATGGTCCCGCGCGCGAACGACCGCCAGAACAGGTGGAAGATCCGGCTGGAGGTCTCCAGATCGCGTTCCAGGAGCACCCCGGCCAGGAAGGGACGCATCAGGCAGTCGATCATCCGCTCGGACATGCCCCAGGCACGCAGCTCGTCGTCGGTACGCCGGTCCGGCCCGCCGCGCAGCCTGGACGCCGGCAGGACCAGGTCGCGGGCCGTGATCGCGGCGAGCACGGCGTCGTCGCGCGGCGTGCCGAGGCCGGTCAGCAGCCCGCTCAGCGCGTGCAGCGGGTGCCGCCACGGCAGCATCACCCTGGCCCGCGCCCTCGTCCCCTGGACGATCAGGCCTGAGGCGAACGGGCGCAGGTCGAGCGCGTCCAGGTCGAGCACCTGGCGGGCCTCGGGATAGGCGGTGTTGAACACCTGGAAGCCGCGGTCCAGCCGGAAGCCGTCCACGACGTCGGTGCGCACCCGGCCGCCCACCCCGTCGGACGCCTCCAGCACCCGTACCGGCACGCCCGCCTCGTGCAGCCGCACCGCGCAGGCCAGCCCTGCCATCCCGGCCCCCACGACGATGACGGCCCCCGACGTTCCCCGTTCGTTGTCCATGTCAGGACCCCTACCCACGACTCCGCAGGTCAGACGACCGGCCGCCGGTCAGGGCGGGGAAGGCCCTACGCCCAGCCGTAGACCGACCTGACGGCCGCGGCGACCTCGTTGACCAGCGCCGTGTCGTTGCCGTTGGACAGGACGGCGTAGCCCGCGCCCAGCTCCGGATAGCCCTTGAAGACCGACTTGAAGCCGTAGTTCGAGCCGTCGTGGGTGTAGGAGAAGTTCTGGGTGCCGGAGCCGGCGATGAACAGCCCGCGTCCCATCCCGGGCTGCGGGCCCTGGGTGAGCAGCGTACGCACGGACGCGCGGCTGAGCGGGCCGGCGATGTCGCCGGTGGCGGTCCAGGCCCGGTTGAGGTACGACATCAGGCGGCACAGGTCGAGCACGTTCGTGTACAGGCCGGCGGCGGCCGACTCGGGGTAGCGGTTGTGGCCGCCCGGGATCACCGTCCCGGTGGAGGTGTGGCCGGAGGCGAGCTCGAAGGCGGGGGAGAGCGCGTACGAGCTGCCCGCCATCCCCAGCGGGGCGAACACCTCCTGGCTCATGTAGTCGGCCAGCGACGTGCCGGTCAGCTCCTCCACCATGCGCTGCAGCAGCACGTACCCGGCTCCGGAGTAGTGGTACTCGGCGCCCGGTTCCGTGGACAGCTCGATCTTGGGGGAGTTGCCCTCGCCGTTCATGACCTGGAGCAGCGACGGGACCGTGGCGGAGGCGCCGTACCCGGCGAAGCCGCCGCCGGAGGAGTCGAAGCCGGAGCAGGCCCCGGCGGGCGAGGTGGAGCCGCGCCCGACGATCCCGGCCCGGTGCGTCAGGAGCTGCTCGACGGTCGGCTCCGCCGTCGGCGAGACGCAGGAGCGGGCCGGCAGCGTCCAGCCGAGATGCGGGCGGACGTCGGCGGTCAGCGCGATCTTGCGGACCTGGAGCAGCCGCAGCACGCCCACCGCGGTCACGGCCTTGCTGATGGAGGCGGCCTGGAACGCGCTCTCCGGATGCGCGGCCGCGGCGCCGCCGGCCGCGAGCCGCCCGTAGCCGGCGGACCAGGCGATCTTGTTGCCGACGACCACCGCGACCGCCAGGCCCGGCGTCTTGTACGCGCTCATCCGCTGCCAGACGGTCGAGCCGCCGACCGCGTTCTCGAACTGCCGCACCCGGTCGGCGGGCAGCGCGGGCGCCTTGCCCCGGGAGCACAGCGCCCATCCGCCGCCGGGCGCGAAGGCCAGGTTGTGCAGCTGCCAGCCGCCGCCGGCCACGGTCTTCATCTGCTTGAAGCAGGCGTCGGGGATGCTGCGGGCGTAGAACTCGTCCTGCGCGACCAGGGCCCAGCCGCCCGCCTTCGGGAAGGCGACGCGGGTCAGCCGGCGGCCGCCCTGGGTCAGGTTGCGCATCATCTGGTAGCACTCGTCGTCGACGCCGTTGGCCTGGAAGGCGTTCGCGGCGACGACCACCCAGCGGTCGCCGCCGGCGGGCGGGAAGGCCACGTCCACGACCTGCTGCCCGGCGGTGTAGAACGCCTTGATCCGGCTGAGGCAGGCCGCGGGCAGGCCGCGCGCCGACACGCCCTTGTCGGTGGTGATCACCCAGCGGTCGCCGCCCTCCGGGGGGAAGGCGACGGCGTTGACCTTCCGGCCCGCCTTGAGCAGCGCCCCCAGCTCCGTGAAGCAGGCGTCGGGGATGCCGCGGGCGAAGTACCGCCCGTCCTGCGTGACCATGACCCACCCGCCGGACGGGGTGAAGGCGAGCGCCGTGACGCCGTAGGGAGCCAGCTCGGCCAGCTTGGCGTGCGCCTCGGCGGTCAGGCCCGCGTCCGCGGACGGGTAGGCCGCCGCCAGGGCGGGCGTGGCCGGCACCGCGACCGGCACTGTGGCGGCCGCCAGTCCGGCGACACCGGTCAGGGTGAGAAAACGTCTCCTGTCCACAGGGCTCCTCGGTCAAGGCGGGGGAATCACGGCGATCTTGGCAGAGATGACCGGCCAGGGCCAACCGCGACCGGTCCTGGCGCGGGCCGGGGGTGTATCCAGGTCCACCCCGGCTCGGGGGCCAGATGCAGTGAACGGGTTCGTGCCGGGCGACATCGTGGTCCCGTATCTACCGATTCGACGAAAATGTGAGCACACATGCTGAGGACAGAACGCGGGACGGCCCGTGGCATCGCGGCGCCGGCCGGGGTGTTCGCCGCGGTCGCCTTCGTGGCGGCGGGTCTGCTGGGCGCGGCGCAGGCGGGCACGCCGATCCCGCCCGAGGTCATCCAGCTGACCCAGTTCGGCCCGGCCCTGGCCGTGGCGGTCGTCGCCCTGCTGTGGCCGCGCACCGCCCGTGAGACCCTGGCCGGGGCCGTGGGCTGGGTCGACCGGACGGCCCTGTCCGGGGCGCAGGGCACGTCCGGGGCCGCCGGGCGCGGCGGGTGGGGTGCTGCCACCGGGGTGGCGTTGCTGGTCACGGCGCCGCTGATCATCGCGGCGGCCGTCGGCGCGCACGGCCTGCTGACCGGCGACCCGCGGTTCACCGCTCCTGGGGCGCTGAACAACCCGTTCGCGCTGATCGTGGTCGCGCAGCTCGTCGGGGCGTGCGCCGAGGAGATCGGCTGGCGGTGCCTGCTGCAGCCGCTGCTGCGCCGCCGGACCGGCCCGCTGACGGCGTCGGTCGTGGTGGGCCTGTTGTGGGGGGCGTGGCACGTCCCGGTGTTCGGCCAGGCGCCGGCGTACGCGGCCGCGTTCCTGGTGGCGACGGTGGCGATGTCGGTCGTGATGGGGCTGGCCGTCGAGCGGGTGCGCGCCCACCGGCTGCTGCTGACCGGCGGCTTCCACACGCTGATCAACCTCGGCCTGCTGCTGTTCATGGACGAGGAGGCGGGCGCGGTCACGCCGATCAGGTTGTTCGCCGCGTCGTGCCTGCTGGCGGCGGTGCTCTGGGTGTGGAGGGCACCGGCTAGAATCCACGTCCGATGAGGGCGAAGGAGAGGCTGGTCGCCGTGGCGCGCTGCCAGCTCGCGGGGCTGCTCGCCGTGGCGGGGTCGGCGGTGGGGTCGCTCGTCGTCCTGGCCCTCCTTCTGCTGCCGGTCGGCGTCGGCTTCTGGCTGCTCGTCCCCGGGGCGACGACGCTGCGGTCGCTGTCGGACCGCTCGCGCGAGCGCGCCACCCGGTGGACGGGCACCCGCATCACCCCGCCCGAGCCCTACTCCGGCGACCACTCATGGAGCAGGCGCAGGCGGGCGGGGGCGATCCTGGCCGCCGAGGGTTTCTGGCGGGACCTGGCCTGGGCCTGGCTGGAGCCGTGGGTCGGCGGCTTCCTCGTCGGCGTCCCGCTGGGCTTCCTCTGGTACGGCGGGTTCGGCGCGCTGGTGCAGCCGTTCGTGTGGCCGCTGCTCGGCCCCGACAACTGGTACGCGTTCGTCCCGGTGGAGGACACGCCGACCATGCTGGCGGCCCTCGTGCTGGGGGTCGTCTTCATGGCCGCCGGGCTGCTGCTGGCCCCGCCGATCCTGCGCCTGCACGGCCGCTGGACCCGGCGGCTGCTGTCGGTGCCCCGCCGTACGGAGATGGTCCGGCGGATCGCCCACCTGACCGACACCCGGGCCGAGGTGCTCGACGTGCAGGCGGCCGAGCTGCGCCGCATCGAGCGCGACCTGCACGACGGCGCCCAGGCCCGGCTGGTGTCCCTCGGCCTGACCCTCGACAGCGCCACCCGGCTCCTCGACAGCGACCCGGCCGCCGCCCGCAAGCTGCTGCTGGAGGTGGCCGAGACCTCCGCCCGCGCCCTGGAGGACCTGCGCAACCTGGTGCACGGCATCCACCCGCCGGTCCTCGCCGACCGGGGGCTCGGCGACGCCGTCAGGTCGCTGGCGCTGGACAGCTTCCTCGACGTCGGCGTGGACGTCCGGCTGAGCGGCCGGCTGCCCTCGCCGGTGGAGTCGGCGGCCTACTTCGCGGTCGGCGAACTGCTCGCCAACGCGGCCAAGCACGCCGCCGCGCGGGAGGTCGCCATCGTCCTCGACCACGACGGCGGGCGCCTGCGCGTCACCGTCACCGACGACGGCCGGGGCGGCGCCGACCCCGCGAAGGGCACCGGGTTGCGCGGGCTCCGCCGCCGTCTGGAATCCTTCGACGGCGTCCTCACCCTGCACAGCCCGCCCGGCGGGCCGACCACTGCCACCCTGGAGATCCCGTGCGCGTTGTCCTCGCCGAAGACCTCTTCCTGCTGAGGGACGGGCTGACCAGGACTCTGCGCGAACACGGCTGCGATGTGGTGGCGTCGGTCGACAACGGCCCGTCCCTGCTGCGGGCGCTGCTGGAGGACGAGCCGGACGTCGCCGTGGTGGACGTACGGCTCCCGCCCACCTACACCGACGAGGGCCTGCAGGCCGCCCTGGAGGCGCGCCGCCGGCGTCCCGGCCTGCCCGTCCTGGTCCTGTCCCAGTACGTCGACCAGCTCTACGCCAACGAGCTGCTGGCGACCGGCGACGGCGCCGTGGGCTACCTGCTCAAGGACCGGGTCACCGACACCGCCCAGTTCGTCGACGCGGTCCGCCGGGTCGCGGCGGGCGGGACGGTGATGGACCCGCAGGTCATCACCAAGCTGCTGACCCGCAGCCAGGCGCGCGGCATGATCGACAGCCTGACCCCGCGCGAGCTGGACGTGCTGGAGATGATGGCCGAGGGCCGGTCCAACGTCGCCATCGCCGCGACCCTGCACTTCAGCGAGAGCGCGGTCGCCAAGCACACCGCGAACATCTTCGCCAAGCTCCGCATCGCCCCCTCGGCCGACGACAACCGCCGCGTCCTGGCCGTCCTCGCCTACCTCAAACGCTGACTTTGACTTCGAGCGCGCTCGAATTCCTAGCGTCGCGTCCATGACGACGACACTGATCACAGGGGCCAACAAGGGGCTCGGGTTCGAGACCGCCCGGCGGCTCGTCGCGGCGGGGCACACCGTCTACGTCGCGAGCCGGGACGCCGGACGCGGACGGACGGCCGCCGAACGGCTGGGCGCGCGGGCGGTGCCGCTGGACGTCACCGACGACGCGTCCGTGACGGCGGCGGCACGGGCCGTCGAGGCGGACGGCGGGCTGGACGTGCTGGTCAACAACGCCGGCATCCAGGTGGAGATGGAGGACGGCCACGTGGTGGCCGGCGCGGCGGAGCTGACCGCCGAGATGATGCGGCGCACGTTCGAGACGAACGTCTTCGGCATGGTCCGGGTGCTGCACGCGTTCCTGCCGTTGTTGCGGCGATCCGGCGCGCCGGTCGTCGTCAACGTCAGCAGCGGCCTGGCCTCCCTGTCCCGGATGGCCGACCCCGGCAGGGTCGGCCACGACTACCGGGGCGTGGCGTACCCGGCGTCGAAGGCGGCCGTCAACATGATCACCGTTCAGTACGCGAAGGCGTTCCCCGAGATGCGGATCAACGCGGTCGAACCCGGCTTCACCCGGACCGACCTGAACGGCAACAGCGGCCACCAGACCGTCGGGCAGGGCGCCGAGATCATCGTCCGCATGGCCCAGGTGGGACCCGACGGCCCCACCGGCGGCTACTTCGACGCCGAGGGCCCCCTCACCTGGTGACCGACGCCCTCCGCGCCTCGGGGGGTGATCCCGGCAGGCGCGGAGGGGACGGCGGTCAGTCCTTGATGACCGCGTCGCGGGGGCCGCCGTAGTAGGGGTTCTTGTCCAGGCGCTCCTCCGTCACGAGCAGCTGGATCACCCCCTTGGCGTTCTGCTCCGCCTCCCAGACGACCCAGTGGTCGCCGACGGGCGTGCTCTGGGTGTGGTCGATGGCGAACCCTCCCGGGTTGCCGGGCGGGACGGTGATGACCGCGAAGATCACCTTCCGGCCGAGCTTCCTCAGCTCGGGCAGCACCTCGCCGACGGTCTTCTCGTCCACCCGCAGACCGCCCAGCTCGCGGGTGCTCACGCCGCGGAACTCCGGCTCCTCCTGCTTCACCGTGGGGAGGGGCACGGGCTCGCAGGGCGCGACCGGGCCCTCCATCAGATACGTGCTGGTCAGGCCGCCCTTTCCGCTGAGGGTCCAGACGAACGTCTGCCCCGGGCCGAACAGCTTGGTGTTGATGCGCATCTGCACGCCCTCGGACTCGCCCGGGATGTTCTCCGGCAGGCTGTAGATGCCGCGCGGGATGTTCTCCACGTCCTTGCCGCGCGGCCGGCGGCACGTCATGCCCTTGGGCACGTAGTCCACCAGCGCGGGCACGCCCAGCTCCCTCAGCCGCTTCTCCAGCCCGGGAGCGTCGTCGAAGTCGCGGATCTGGATCGTCACCATCCCCTCGTCCAGGTTGACGGCCCACGAGCTGGGCGCGCCGTCCTCCAGCACGATCGGGACCGTCACCACACCCGCGGCCAGCGCGACCGCGGCGACCAGCCCGAACGCCAAGCGCCCGGGCCGGCCGCCGCGCCGCGCCCGCCGGGCCGAGCCCGGCGCTGTTCCCGGTGCCGTTCCTGGTGCTGTGCCCGGCTCTTCGGCGGTGATCGCGGCCAGCAGCGCCCGCGCCCCCGCGCCGGACGGCTCGCCTCCCCGCTCACCGGGCGCGACCCGGGCCAGCCTCCCGATCGCCTCGATCCCGTCCAGGTTCCGCTCGGTGTTCTCAGCGTTCTCGGCGTTTTTCACAGCGCTCCTCCCAACGGCCTCTCCGCCGGGACCAGCCGGCTCTCTGCGGTGACGTGCACGCCCGCCGACGCCAGGGCGCGCGACAGGCGCTTGCGGGCGCGGTGCAGCCTGATGCGTACGGCGTTGCGCGACAGGCCCAGCGCCTTCGCGATCTCTTCGCGCTCCAGCCCCTCCCACGCGACCAGGGACAACAACTCCCGGTCGTCGTCGGACAGGCTCCTGAACGCCCGGCCGATCGCGTCCAGCTCGACCTGGCTGTCGGGCGAGTGGCCGTACAGGTCGGCCAGTTCGGCGTCGAGCTCGGCCGTGCGCTCCCTGCGGCGGTTGTCGCCCCGGAAATGGTTGGCCAGGACCTTGCGCGCCACGCCGTACAGCCAGAGGGTGGCCTCAGGGCCCTCGGGCAGCTCGTCCACCCGGCGCCAGGCGACGGTGAAGGTCTCCGCCACCACGTCGGCGGCGTCCTGAGGCGAGTCGCACCGGCGTACGGCGTAGGCGGTGATCTGGCCGTAGGCCCGGTTGTAGGCGGCCTCGAACTTGGCCGGCCGCTCGTCATCCACGGGCGGTTCCCATGGCGAATCTCCTCATCGAATCATTTGCTCGGACACCTCTGCCTATGTGCGCGCATGCGCCATCATTTCGCCCTGAAACGCGGCGAACTTCGAGGGTCCCGAGCAAGGAGACGTGAGGTCAGTCGCCGGTCACCGGGTTCTTCGGCACGCGCTTCTCGGACACCAGCAGCCGTACCGCGCCCTGCCGGTACGGCTCGGCGGCCCAGACCACCCAGTGGCCGCCCACCTTCGCCGACTGCCCGCGCGGGTCCACCGAGAAGCCGTCCCCGCCGGGAGCGGGTTCGATGATCTGGAACGTCACCTCCAGGCCCCGCCTGCGCGTCTCGGCCAGCACCTCGGCGACCGGGCGGCCGTCCACGACGTAACCCTCCAGGGCCTCGCCCTTCCGGCCGGCGTCCGCGTTGTTCTGGTACAGCTCGCCGGGCCTGGCGGGGCGGCCCAGGTAGAGCACGCCCTTGCCGCCGAAGTCCTTGGAGACGGTGACGGTGAGCGCGCAGCCGGGCCGTCCGGGGGTGCAGCCCTCCGGGCGCAGGGTGCCGCCGATGCGGTCGCTCTCGGTCGTGCCGCTGAAGCCGAGCCGGAAGACCTCGCCGACCGCCGTGGGGGAGGCGGGCCGCAGGTCGAGGGCGACGTCCAGGCCCATCGCCCGGAACGCCTCGCTGTAGAGGGCGTGGTCGGCGAACGGGTCCTTGATCGTGGCCACGTACTCGTCGCCGCGCAGTTCGATGCCGATGGCGGAGTTGGCGTACGCGGTGGGGCGGGCGCCGGGGCCGGCCAGCACCGGACCCAGGACGGCCGCGGCGGCGAGCGCGGCGGCGGCGAGCAGCCCGCCGAACAGGAGCCGCCCCCGACGCCCGCGCCGGGAAGCGGGGAAGGCGCCGTGACGGCGGTCCTCCTGCTCGGCCGGCGTGGCCGGCGTGGCCGGCGCGGCCAGCGCGGCCAGGAAGCGGTCCTCCTGCGCGGCCAGGGCCTCCGCGGTGGGCGCGGGCACCTCCGAGCGGAGGCGTCCGAGCTCGGTCATCTCATTCATGGACGGGCTCCTCGCTGACGACGGCCATCGGGTTGACTCCTCCGAGCTCTCCGCGCAACTTCTCCCTGGCCCGGTTGATGCGAGAACGCACGGTTCCGACCCGTACGTGCAGCGCCTCGGCGACCTCGGGGTACGTCAGCCCGGCCCACGCCACCAGCAGCAGCGCGTCACGGTGACCTCCGGGCAGCGTCGCCAGCGCCCCGGCCAGGCGGCGGCGGGCCGCCTCGGCGCTCACCCGGTCGTCGCTGCGGTCGGTGAAGGAGGCCGTCACCGGGTCCGTGCCGGTGCGTTCGAGCACGCGCAACTGGTGCACTTCGGTACGCACATGGCGGCTCATCAGATTGGTGGCGATCCCGTACAACCAGGGACGGGCGTGCGGACGGGACAGGTCGTAGCGGCCACGCTGCCTGAACGCCGTCAGGAACGTCTCCGCCACCACGTCGTCCGCGGCGTCCGCCCCCAGCCTTCTGGTGACGTACCGGGTGATGCCGGAGGCGTGCCGGCGGAACAGCTCCGCGAAGGCCTCCGGCTCGTGCAGGGAGCGTTGGACATGGGAGGCGTCATCACCTTCCGGATGGTTCGGGGCGCTCACTTTGTGGCCTTTCGGCGATGAATCAGGACAACAGTTGTTGCCTGGCCGGCCGCGAGCGGTTCCCGGCGACCGCGTACGGAACGCCCCTCATCCTCCCGGGAGGCGGTCAGCCGCCGTCGAGGGCCTGGTGGTCGACCTTGCCGTTGGGCAGGCGCGGCAGGGAGTCCAGCCGCTGGAACACCGTCGGGACGGCCACGATCGGCAACCGGTCCAGCAGGTGCGCGCGCAGCGCCCGGCGGTCGATCCGGTCCTGGTCGGTGACGAGGTAGCCCTTGAGCCGCACGGGGTCGGAGCCGGTCCGCGCGACCCCGACGGCGGCGGCCAGCACGCCGGGGAAGCCCGCCATGGCGTGCTCGATCTCCGCGCGTTCCACCCGCGCGCCGCCCAGCTTGAGCTGGTGGTCGGCGCGGCCGTGGAACAGCAGCTCCCCGTCCGGACGCCGGGAGACCAGGTCGCCGGTGCGGTAGGCGTCCCCGAGGCCCTCGGCCAGGCCGGGGCCGGAGATCAGCAGCTCGCCGACGCCGTCCGGGCCGGGGGCGGCGATGGTCACGCGCGCCCCCGGGACCGGGCGGCCGATCGGCACCCGGGCCGCCTGCGCGTCCTCGGGGACGCAGCGGTGGACCGTGCTCCAGACCGTGCACTCGGTGGGGCCGTACTCGTTGTGCAGGGCCGTGCCGGGCAGCGCGGCGTAGTGCTCCCCGACCAGCGCGGGCGGGCACGTCTCGCCCGCGACGATCACCGTGCCGAGCGACCCGAACGCGTCTGCCAGGCCGTTGCGGAGCGCCAGCCCGTAGAACGACGGCACCATGAGCAGGTGCGACGGCCGGTGCTCGACGGCGAAGCGCGCGGCGGCGGCCAGGTCGGACGGGCGCTGGCTCGGGATGACCAGCCTGCCGCCGCAGGCCAGCGTCCAGTAGATCCCGGCGACCGAGCTGTCGAACGAGATGGACGAGCAGAGCAGGAACCCGGTGACCGGCGACGCGTAGTGGGCCAGCCGGGCCGAGGTCGACCAGGCCAAGGCGGCGCGCGAGACGGTGACGGGCTTCGGCGTGCCCGTCGAGCCGCTGGTGAAGCAGGTGTAGGCGAGCCGCGCCGAGGTGGCGGGCACCGGCCCGTCCGGCAGGTCCGTACGGGCCATCTCGACGCGGAGGGCCGGGCCGGTCAGCGGGACGATCATGTCCGGCTCGATGAGCGCGATCCGCGCCCCGCACGCCTGCGCGACGTCCTGCTGCCGCTGGAAGGGGAAGGCGGCGTCGATGGCCACGTAACGGCCGCCGGCCCGCAGGACGGCGAGCATGCCGATGACCGCCCACCGGGACAGGTGCGCATGGATCACCACCGGCTCGTCGGGCCGCAGGCCCGCCTCCAGCAGCACCCGCGCGAGCCCGGCGCTGCGCCGGTCCAGGTCCCGGTAGGACAGCTCGCCCTCGCGGTCGGCGATCGCGGTGTGCTCGCGGCCCAGGTGGGGTTCGATGAGCTCAAGCATCGGCCAGCCGCTCCAGCACGCGCAGGAACCCGGCGACCTTCTCCTCCACCCAGTCCAGGCCGAACATCCCGGCCTCGTAGGCGACGACGCCGACCACCTCCTCGTCCACCCGCATCGACCACAGCAGGTGCACGGGCATCACGGGAGCGGGCTGCCGCTCCTCCGGCACCGGCGTCAGCAGCAGCGCCGGGTCCTCGGCGGTGGGGGCGAACGGCGTCCTCGGGATGAGCTGGAACACCGGGAAGGTGCGCTCGACGACCTCCGACGGGTCGAACACCACGGCCGCCAGCTCCGGCGCCTCGGGCAGCACCCGCAGCAGCGGCACGTCGTGCCGGTAGGCCGCCCGGCACGCCTCGTCGGCCCGGCGGCTCAGCTCGTCCAGGTCGGCGGGGTCGTCGGTGGTGATCCGCAGCCACAACAGGTTGAGCATGAACCCGGCCGTGTACCACTCCGACGGCTTGCGCCCGGCGGTGATGACCGGCACGACGGCGTCGCCGTGCCCCGCCCAGACCGACGCGGTGAACGCCGTCAGCAGGAGGGTGAACGGCGTGGTCCGGCGGCGGCGGGCCGCCCGGCCCAGGCGCAGCCACAGCGGGCCGGGCACGGTGAAGCGGCACGTCCGCTGGTCGCCGCGCCTGCCGGGCGTCGGCACCGGCATGGCGAGCTCCGCCACGCCGTCCAGCCGGTCCCTCCAGTACGGCAGCGCGTCGGCGATCGTCCTCTCCCAGGACGGCGAGAAATCGTCGGCGGCGACCTCGGCGTACCCCAGGACCCCGGAACCCGGCGGCGGGCCGCCGCGCAGGCGGGCGGTGTAGGCGTCGGACAGGTCGCGCGCCAGCAGCGGCAGCGACCAGGCGTCGGAGGTGAGGTGGTGGGCGACGATCACCAGCAGGCTCGTGCCGTCCTCGCACCGGCCCAGGTGCACCCACAGCAACGGCGGCTCCTCCGGCGGGTACGCCGAGCCGGTGGCCATCGCGAGGAAGGCGTCCTCGTCGTCCACGTCGTGCACCAGCAGGCGCCCCGGGACGCTTTCGTGCACCCGCGCCCGGACGCCGCCGTCCGGATCGCGCGACACGGTTGTGCGCAGGGCGTCGTGCCTGGCCACGACGTCGTCCACGGCCCGGCGCAGCACATCGGCGTCCACCTCGTGCGCCACGCGGTAGGCCGCCCGGACGATGAACGTCGAGTTGACCACGCTCCCCGGCACGGCCTCCTCCAGCCCGAGCAGCAACCGCTGGGCGTAGGTGAACGGGATCTCTGTCGTCATTGGCCTCTCCTGGGCGTCCCCGAGATGATCAGCTTCTTGAAGCCGGTGAGGAAGGTCGATCGCACCCGGACCGGTTCGCCGACCACCTCGACGTCGGCGAAGGTCGCGAACAGCGTCGCGAAGAACAGCCGCAGCGTCAGCCGGGCCAGGTGGGATCCGATGCAGTAGTGATGTCCGCTGCCGAAGGCGAGGTGGCGGTTGGGCGTACGGGCCGGGTCGAAGGTGTCCGGGTCGGCGAAGACGGCGGGGTCGCGGTTGGCCGAGCCGATCCAGGCGACCACGGGCTCGCCCGCCGGGAGGTCCACGCCGGACAGCCGCACCGGCCGGGTCGTGTGCCGCATGAAGTGGCTGCCGGGCGACGCCCAGCGCAGCGCCTCCTCGACCCCGTCGCGCAGCAGCTCAGGACGGCCGGCCCAGGCGCGGTAGCCGCCGCCGCGGGCCAGCTCGAACACCGTGGAGCTGACCACGTTCGGCAGGGTGACGCTCGCCCCGAGCAGCAGGCTGTAGCAGTTGGAGACGGCCGTGCCGGGGTTCATCCGGCCGCCGTCCGGCGACAACATCAGGCTGATCAGGTCCTCGCCGGGGGTGCGGGCGCGTTCCCGTACCAGGTGCAGGAAGTAGGCGAACAGCTCGCGGTGCGCCCGGCGCAGCGTCCCGGACGCGTCGCCGGCGACCTGGTAGTCGGGGTCGTCCTCGGCGCTGGCCGCCATGACCAGGGTGAGCAGGCGTGGCCGGTCCTCGTCCGGCAGCCCCAGCAGCGGCCCGGCCAGCGCCAGCGGCAGTCCCCGGACGGCGGCGGCCAGGTCGAACTCCGGCCCGTCCAGGCCGGGCGCGAGCAGCCCGGTGATCGCGGTGATGACGGACGGCTCGTAGGCCGCGGCCGAGCGCAGGTCCATGACCTTCCGCAGCGGGGCGCGCATCCGGTCGTGCTCGGGCGGGTCGGTGGCGGCGAGCTGCCGTCCGGCCGCCGGGTCGTCGCGGCCCAGCAGGTTGAGCAGGGTGCCGCGCTCGCTGGTGAAGCACGTGTGGTCGCGCAGGACGCGGTCCACGTCGGCGTACCGGGTGACCGACCAGAAGCCCCGGTCGTGCCGGTGCACCGGGTCGTTCTCGCGCAACCACCGCCAGGTCCGGTGCTGCCCGCCCGCCTCGAACAGGGCGGGGTCGGCGAGGTCACGCATGGTCGAGGGGGGCCGGCGAGCCGATCACCTCGGCGAGCTCGGCGATGGTCGGCGACAGGAACAGCGTCCAGGCGGGCACCTCGAACCCGAACTCGCGGTCGATCGCGAACTGCACGTCGGCCGCCAGCAGGGAGTCGCCGCCCAGCTCGAAGAAGTCGTCCTCGATGCCGACGGGCGCGACGCGCAGTTTGGCCGACCACAGGCCGGCCAGCCGCCGTTCGATGTCGGTGCGCGGAGCCTCGTACGCCGATTCCAGTTCGAGGTCGTCCCGTGACGTGACAGTGGTCATCCCAACTCCGTGGTGAGGTGAACGCGAGGGCCCGGCCAGCCTGCCCCGCCGCTGTTGAGTCCTCGTTGAGGATGTGTTGATCACCCTCGCCCAGGTTCGGGAGATCGGCCGGACGGTGCGGCGACGGGCCGAATCTCCTCCTGATGAGGTCGCCGACGTGGAAGCAGGCGTCCCTCACCCTCGGCTCCCTGTGGAGCGCCGGCACCCACCAGATGCAGGCGGACGCCTACGCCGGTCGGCCGCGGGCCGGCGCGCTCGTGGTGGCGCGCCTGTGTGAAACGGCGTGAGCGGCACGCGATTGACGCAACCTGCGGAACTTGACGGCGCCCGCAATTTCGTTTCATAGTGAGCCGGTCACCTATTTACGTATTCCCGGAGGTTCGCAGCGGCAATAATGTTAGCGATAACAGAGCAACTTCCTTTCCGTCCCTGACGGTTCGTCGCAGGTCAATGGGCATAGGGCTGTGCGCGTCCGCGCAGCGGCCGATCGCCTGTTTCCGTGCGTCGAATTACCTCGGCACCCCCTGAAAGGCAGCGGTTCATTGATGATGTCCCGGTCCGGATCAAGCATTCTCAAAAAGGCGGGAGCGGCCGTCGCGCTCGTCGCCGGGCTGCTCGCCGTCGCCCCCGCGGCGTCGCAGGCCGCCACCCAGCAGTCGTGCGACATCTACGCCGCCGGCGGCACCCCCTGCGTCGCGGCGCACAGCACCACCCGCGCCCTGTACGCCGCCTACAACGGCCCCCTCTACCAGGTGCGCCGCTCCTCCGACAACGCCACCCGCGACGTCGGCCTCCTCGGCGCGGGCGGCTACGCCGACGCCGCCGCCCAGGACGCCTTCTGCGCCGGCACGACCTGCCTCATCACCGTCCTCTACGACCAGTCCGGACGGGGCAACCACCTCACCCAGGCGCCCCCCGGCGGGTTCCCCGGCCCGGCGCCCGGCGGGTACGACAACCTCGCGATCGCCACCGCCGCCCCGACCATGATCAACGGCCACAAGGCGTACGGCGTCCGGGTCACCCCCGGCACCGGCTACCGGAACAACACCACCAACGGCGTCGCCAAGGGCGACCAGCCCGAAGGCATGTACGCCGTCTTCGACGGCACCCACCACAACGGCGGCTGCTGCTTCGACTACGGCAACGCCGAGACCAACAGCCGCGACAACGGCAACGGCACGATGGAGGCCATCTACTTCGGCGACATCAAGGTCTGGGGCTACGGCACCGGCAACGGCCCCTGGGTCATGGCCGACCTGGAGAACGGCCTGTTCTCCGGCGTGAACCCGGGCTACAACGCGAACGACCCCAGCGTCAGCCACCGCTACCTGACCGCCGTCGTCAAGGGCGAGCCGAACCACTGGGCGATCCGCGCCGGGAACGCCCAGTCCGGCGGCCTGTCCACCTACTACGACGGCCCGCGCCCCAACGCCCCCGGCTACAACCCCATGAAGAAGGAGGGCGCGATCATCCTCGGCATCGGCGGCGACAACAGCAACGGCTCCGCCGGCACCTTCTACGAGGGCGTGATGACCTCCGGCTACCCCTCGAACGCCACCGAGAACGCCGTGCAGGCGGCCATCGTCGCCGCCGGTTACACCACGACGGGCGGCGGCGCGGACGGGACGCTCACCCCCGGCGCGTCCGTCTCGCTGCGCGCGACCACGGCCTGCTGCACCACCCGCTACCTGCGCCACCAGAACGACCAGGTCGTCACGTCGGTGATCGGCTCCGGCAGCTCGTCGCTGGACAGGAGCGACGCCACGTGGATCGTCCGCGCCGGGCTGGCCGGGAGCTCGTGCCTGTCGTTCGAGTCGCGCAACTACCCGGGCGACTACCTGCGGCACCAGAACTACCAGCTCCACCGGCAGCACAACGACGGCAGCGCGCTGTTCGCCGCCGACGCCACCTTCTGCCCGCAGGCGGGGAAGAGCGGCCAGGGCACGTCGTTCGCCTCCGCCAACTTCCCCGACCGGTTCCTGCGCCACTACGACAACACCGTCTACATCGCGAGCAACGGCGGCTCGCACGCCTTCGACAGCGCCACCTCCTGGGCGGCCGACGTGAGCTGGGCCGTCAGCCCGCCCTGGGCGTGACGGGCCCCGAGCCGTCCCCGGCCCGCGACCGGGGGCGGCTCACCGCATGTCGGCCGGCCGGGCCCGCCCGTCGAAGGGGAAACGGGCGCGGAAGTCGATCTCGGCCTCGGCCATCGACATGAACGTGACGCCCTTGTGCCCGCGCATGTGCGCGATGAGCCGCTCCAGCATCAGCAGCACCTGGGGACGCCCGCTGACGTCGGGGTGCAGCGTGATGGGGAAGACCGCGTAGTCCAGCTCGCGATAGACCCAGTCGAACTGGTCGCGCCACTGCTGTTCGAGGTCGCGCGGGTTGACGAAGCCGTGGCTGTTCGGCGAGCTCTTGATGAACATCATCGGCGGCAGGTCGTCCAGGTACCAGTTCGCCGAGAACTCCACCAGGTCCACCTCCTCGCCGGGCACCAGCGGCTTCATCCAGGTCGAGGCGGCCTGCTCGTAGTCGATGCGCGTCCAGCGCTCGCCCTTGCGGGCGTAGAAGGGCTGGAAGTCGCGGTAGGACTGCGAGTGGTCGTAGCCGAAGCCGTAGCGCAGCAGCAACTCGGCGGTCCGCGCGGACATCTCCCACCACGGCGCCACATAGCCGCGGGGCCGGACGCCGAGCACCTGGTCCAGCACCTCTAGGCTGCGCGCCAGGACGTCCTCCTCCTGCTGGGCGGACATCGAGACCGGGTTCTCGTGCATGTAGCCGTGCGCGCCGACGTCGTGCCCGGCCTCGACGATCCGCCGCATCTGGTCGGGGAACGACTCCGCCGAATGTCCAGGGACGAACCAGCTCGTCCGGATTCCCTCGCGGGCGAACAGGCGCAGCAGCCTCGGGGTCCCGACCTCGGCGGCGAACACGCCCCGCTGGATGTCGTTCGGTGAGTCCTGGCCGCCGTACGAGCCGATCCAGCCCGCCACGGCGTCCACGTCCACGCCGAAGCACACGTTGATGGCTTTCTTCATGGACCAGGACGTACCCCCGGCGTGACGGCCGGGCAACCGGGTTCGTCGGATCTTGGGTAGATCCTTCATAGGTGCCCTGACCTGGTCTGGTTCGCCTACAGTTACGGCGTGAACATCTGCGTCTTCTGCTCCGCCGCCGACCTCGACGAGCGTTACACCCGTCCCGCCCGCGAGTTCGCCGAGCTCATCGGCAAGGGCGGCCACACCCTGGTGTGGGGCGGCTCCGACACCGGCCTGATGAAGGTCATGGCCGACGGCGTGCAGGAGGCCGGCGGTCGCCTGGTGGGCGTCTCGGTCGAGTTCCTGGCGCACAAGGCCCGGCCGGGCGCCGACGAGATGCTGGTCACCCGCGACCTGGCCGAGCGCAAGGCGCAACTGCTGTCCCGCGCCGACGGCTTCGTGATCATGGTGGGCGGCAGCGGGACGCTCGACGAGGCCACCGAGATCCTGGAGCTGCGCAAGCACGGCCTGCACGCCAAGCCGGTCGTGTTGCTGAACACCGCGGGCTTCTACGACGGGCTGAAGCAGCAGTTCCAGCGCATGGAGGCGGAGGGCTTCCTGCCGCTGCCCCTCACCGAGCTGGTGTTCTTCGCCGAGGAGGGCGTCGGGGCCATCGCCTACCTGGAGGAACAGTCGGGCCTGATCCCGCCGGGCGACCGGGGCTGACCGGCCCGGCGGGGGGCGTTCAGGGACGATCGCGCGCGGGTAGGGGGGGAGGAGGCTGTGGCCGTCGGGGGAGGTCACGATGGGGGCTGACGGCGAGCCCGCAGGCAGCGGGCTGGCGTTCGAAGTGCTGGACCCGGCGCCGGTGGGCGTGGCGGTCGCGCGCGGCCCCGACCACCGCCTGGTCTACACCAACGCCGCCTACCGCTCCCTGTTCGCCGACAGCCGCACTGGGATGCCGATCGAGGAGGCGTTCGCGGAGTTCGTCGAGGTGCACTTCCGCGCCCAGTTCGACCGGGTCTACGCCACCGGCGAGCCGTTCGTCACCACGGCCGAGCCGGAGTACGTCGTCGGCGGGCTGGAAGGCACCGAGAAGCGGTTCTTCACCTCCAGCCTGTCGCGCGTCGTCTTCGGCCCCGGCGACTACGGTGTGCTGGAAGTGGTGATGGAGGTGACCGACCAGGTCACCGCCGCGCGGCGGATCGAGGCCATCGCCGAGGAACGCCGCCGCATCCTGCGCCGCTACGAGAGCCTGATGAAGGTCAGCGCGCAGATCATCTGGGTGACCACCCGCGACGGCTACGTGCACGAGCCCAGCCCGACCTGGGAGCGGGTCACCGGGCAGCCGTGGGAGGAGCACCGCGGCCAGGGTTGGCTCAAGATGGTCCATCCCGACGACCGCCAGGACACGATCAGGTCGTGGGTCCGGGCGGTCAGCAGGGCCATCGACACCTGGGAGCACGTCTACCGGCTGCACACCGCCGACGGCTCCTACCGGCACTTCCAGATGCGCGCCGTGCCCATCTGCGAGAACGGCCAGATCGTGGAGTGGGTGGGGTCGTGCACCGACATCGAGGAGCAGTGGCAGGAGCAGCGCCGGCAGCGCCTGCTCGACAACGCCGCGGCGGCCACGGCCCAGGCCACCAGCCTGGAGGAGATGCTCGGCGCGCTGTCCGACGTCATCGTGCCCGAGCTGGCCGACGGCTGCGGCGTCTACCTCGTCACCGACCTCACCGGCGAGCGGCACGGCGGGGCGCCGTTCGTCGTCGAGCGGCTGGTCACCGCGGTCCGTCGCGGCCTGGTGCCGCTGTCGCCGTACAGCGAGGAGCAGCTCGACGACGACAACGCCTTCGTGACGGCCGTACGCCGGCGGCGGCCCATGCTGCAGACGTTCCCGGCCGGGTCGCCGCCGCCCGGCCTGGCCCCCGCGAGCACGCGCGAGTGGCTGGCGGCCAGCGACGCCAACAGCCTGCTGATCCTGCCGGTCGTGGTCGACGGCACGGTCCCCGCCGTGGTCGGGGTGGTGACGTGCGGCGAACGCGCCGCGATCAGCCGGGCCGACATCTCGCTGCTGACCAACATGTTCGGCCACGCCCACGACGCCCTGAGCCGGGCCATCCGCTTCCAGCGCACCCAGCAGGTCGCGCTGGCCCTGCAGTACAGCCTGCTCGCCGAGCCGCCGCGGCTGCCGGGCCTGCGGATCGTGGCCCGCTACCGGGCCAGCCCGAGCGCCGCCGAGGTGGGCGGCGACTGGTACGACTGCTTCGTCCTGCCCGACGGCGTCCCGGCGCTGGTCATCGGCGACGTGGCGGGGCACGACCTGTCGGCGGCCGTCCTGATGAGCCAGTTGCGCAACATGCTGCGGGCGCTGGCGATGGACCGCTGCGAGCCGCCCGGCGAGATCCTGACCCGGCTCAACGTCGCGATGGAGTCGTTGTCCTCCGACGTCACGGCCACGTGCGTGTTCGCCCGCGTGGAGGAGTGCGAGGGCGGCCACCGGCTGCGGTTCGCGGTGGCCGGCCATCCGCCGCCCCTGCTGGTCACCGCCCAGGGCCACGGACGCTTCCTGGAGGGCGCGGTCAGCCCGCTGCTCGGCTTCCCCGACGACGAGACCCGCGCCTCCCAGACGGAACCGCTCCCGCCGGGCGGCACGGTGCTGTTCTACACCGACGGCCTCATCGAGCGGTCGGGCGAGCATCTCGACCTCGGCCTGGAGCGGCTGCGCCGGGTGGCGGAGTCGCTCGCCGCCGAACCGCTGGACAGCTTCTGCGACCAGGTGCTCAGCGGCCTGCCCAGCACCGGGCTCGACGACATCGCCATCATCGCCCTCCGGCTCCCGCCCGCCTCGCAGGAGTGATCAGCCGGGCAGCAGGCCCGTGACCGTGCACAGGCTGCGCAGCGCGGCGTGGGTGTTGAGGGCCCGCCCGTAGTCCCCGGCCAGCAGGGCGGCGGCGGCCTCGCGTCCCATGGCCTGGACGGCGGGGTCGCGCGCGGCCACGGCATACCGGGCGCTCCGGGCCACGCCGACGACGATGCCGGTGGAGTCCAGGACGCGGAACACCGGCTCGGCGCCGGCCCGGTCGGCGGCCGCGCAGGCGCGTACGGGCGGCACCGGACCCTCGGAGGCCACGCTCAGCTCGCGGACCACGGCCGCCCGGTCGACCGGCAGTGGCTTGTCGCCGGCGGT
Source organism: Nonomuraea sp. NPDC049607 (assembly GCF_040675375.1). Lineage (NCBI taxonomy): Bacteria > Bacillati > Actinomycetota > Actinomycetes > Streptosporangiales > Streptosporangiaceae > Nonomuraea > Nonomuraea sp. NPDC049607. The sequence goes on along the minus strand of NZ_JBFAOV010000023.1, from coordinate 128,793 downwards.
GGACAACGCGGTGATGGCCAGCTGGCCGAACAGCAGCGCGCCGAGCACGGTGGGGACGAGCGAGAGCACGGCGCCGACCGGCCGCCCGGCGGCGCCGTTCCACGGACGCGCACCCCAGGGACGTGCCTTCCGGGGAAGGGGACCCGCGTCGGACAGCGCCTGCACGCCGCCGCGCAGCACACTGCCCAGCCACGCCACGGCGGGGCCCACCAGCATCAGCACGGCGAACCCGATCGTGAAGAACGGCCCGTTCCGGGACAGTAGACGCGGCAGCGGGGCCATGCAGGACGAGAGCTGCCCGGGACCGCACGCCGCGATGACCAGGTGGACCAGGACCAGCGGTACGAGGCCGAGCACGATCAGCAGCATGAGGACCCCGGCGCCCGCCACGACCGGCGCCGTGCCGCCGCGCCCTCCGGCGGCCACGCCGAAGCAGAACGACCCGGCCAGGACCACGGCCGTCGCCACGATGAGCAGCGGGGCGAAGAGAGCCGCCGCGCTCGCCATGGGCACGTCCCCGGTGAGCGGCACGCCGCCGAAGGTCGAGCGCAGCCGGCCGTAGAAGGGGACCATCACCCCCGAGTACGCCAGGACGATCGCCAGCGCGGTGACGTTGACCGCAGGCAGCGGCATGCGCGGCGCCGCCAGGCGGCTGGGCGGCGCGTCCCGCCAGACGGCCGCGAGAGGCCTGGGCGGCAGCCCGCGGCGCGCCGCCCAGCCGGTCACCGCGACGGCGCAGGCCAGCACGACGCAGAGCTGCAACGTCGGGTTGACCGCGGTGGTGAACAGGCTGAACCAGAGGATGTTCCAGTCGGCCGAGCTGCCGGTCATCCACGTGATGACGTCGAACCAGAAGCTCAACCACGTCCCGAAGATCAACGCCGACAGCGCCGAGCCGGCCAACGCGGCCGTGCGGACCCGCCGGGCCAGCGGCAGCCACACGGACGCGCACAGCAGCGCCCACCTGAGCATGAGCTGGAACAGGACGGCGAGCAGCAATGCCAGCACGGCCGCGATCACGGGCGACCTGGCGAGGATCGCGGCCCACGAGCCGTGGCCGGTCGCCAGCGGCGGCGCGACGAGCTGGCCGGCCAGCACCCCCGCCGTCAGGGCCGTCGCGGCGAGCAGCGTGGACGGCGGCCGCGTGTGCGTGGCCTGCGCCAGCAGCCCGGCCCGCCACACGGTGCCCGCGACCGCGCCGGTGGCCAGCGCCCCGAACAGCACCCCGACCGCCAGGCGCTCCGGAGTGAACAGGGAGACCCCGGACGCCGGGAACAGCAGGCTCATCAGGTGGACGCACGGCGTGTAGCCGAGCCCGAGCAGCACGCCGACGGCCGCCGACTCCACCACGCCGACCCGGAAGAGCAGCGGCGCGCCGCGGATGACGCCCGCCCGCTCGTCGTCGCCGGGATGGAACGACAACGGCTCCCACCGGCGCCGCCCGCTCGTCGGCCGCGACGGGCGCAGCGTGTCCAGGAGCAGCCGCTCGCCGCCCGGCGTGGCGCTGCCGCGCAGGTCGGCGTAGTACTCCCTGGTCCTGAGCACCGCGGTGCGGGTGAACCACAGAAGAGCGAGCACCGCCGCCACCCGCCACGGCAGGACGGCGCGCAGGCCGGGCTCGACGGCCGAGAGCAGCAGCAGGGGCAGGGCGACGACCAGCACGTACGCCCACCAGATCGCGAAGGCGAACGTGGTCAGGCCGACGTCCTTGTTGCGCAGATGGGCCAGCTCGTGGGCGAGGACGGCGTCGAGCTGCCCGGAGTCGGCGTCGGCCGCGCGCAGCAGCCCGAGGTCGAGGATGATCCGGTACCGGGGGCGACGGCCGAAGGCCCGGCCGCTCGCGCTCGCGCGCAGGGTCGCCACGTACACCTCGGTCCCCGGGGCCAGGGCCCGTACGGTGTCCTCGACGCGGCGCACCACGGCGGCCATGCCCTCGTCCACGGCGAGCCGGGCCAGCGGCCGTGGGCGGGAGCGCATGACCAGGCGCGGGTGGAGGAGGTGGATCACGACGGTCACGGCGAGCAGCACGGCCACCATGCCGATCACCGTCCACCCGGCACGGACCGACTCGTGCTGGAGGCACCCGAGGTAGTCCCGGACCAGGTCGCCGTCCGGCACGCGTCCCGCGCCGGAGTTCGCGGCCAGGGCGCAGGCGCGCGGGCCGAGGTCGGTCCTGGCGGTGACGTACCGGTCGAGCAGCACCAGGTACAGGTGGACGGCGCTGGTGACGGCGACCACGATCATGAGCAGGAAACGCGCCGTGGTCGCCGCGGGGAGCGCGAACGGGTCCAGTCTCGGCGGCGACGGCGGCACCGGCGGACCGGCCGGCGCCGCGCCGCCCTGGCGCGGCCCGCTGGTGGTGGGCACGGTCAGGGCCGCGGGTCGATGAGGGCCGCGGCGAGCAGCGTGCTCACCCGCTGGGCGGCCTCCTCGGACATCCCCGCCGCCCGGACGATCTCCGCCGCCTGGGCGCCGATGGCCGCCGCGTCCACCGCGCTGACCCTGGGCAACGGCGTGCGCTCGGCCTGCGGGGCGACGGCCGAGGTCAGAGCCCTGCGTCGGCGGCGCTCCCGCCACCGGCCGCGCAGCCGGTCGACCCGCTCGGTCGCCATGCCCGTCAGCACCTCGCAGGCCACGCCGTTGAGCAGGGTCAGGACCACGCCGAGGACGAGTTGCATGCCCTCGCCCGCGTCGAAGCCGGTTGGCTGGTCGCGTTCGCGTCCTCGCAGCACGGCGCGGACCGCGCGTCTGCGCGCGATCGGGTTGCCGAAGAAGTCCGCGCAGGCCAGAGGCAGGAACCGCGCGTCCTCGGGGGCCACGTCGAGCAGGATCGTCCGGGCGGCCTCCTCGATGGTCGGCGCTGTGGGACCTGAGCCGCCGGTTTCCAGGGGGCCGGTTTCTGGGGAGCCTGGTTCGGGCATGTCTCCTCGCCTGACTTGAACTGAGTCCCCGAATCACCCCTATGAGAGCATGTCCGCCGCTCTGCTGATACCTGACTGCGGAATGCGATCGACCTCTTTCGCAGAGGCGTCTCATCGCGGCCGCCGGGGGCCTTTTGCGCTGCGAGTGAAGGGCGGGGGCCCGGCCGGGGCGGGTGCGCCAGGATGGTGGGCATGCGGACACTTGTTCTGGGTGGCACGAGATTTCTGTCCAGGGAGATCGCGCGACAGGCACGCGATCGCGGGCACGAGGTGGTGTGCGCGGCGCGCGGCCTGGCCGGTGATCCGCCGCCGGGGGTGGAGTTCGTCCGGGTCGACCGGGCCGAGGACGGCGGGCTCGCGCCCGTGAAGGGCGCGTTCGACCTGGTCGTCGACGTCGCCAGGCATCCGAGCCAGGTCCGGCGCGCGGTCACGGAGCTGGCGGGCCGGGCCGGTCACTGGACGTTCGTGTCGACGTGCAGCGTCTACGCCGACGCGACCCGGGTCACCCAGGTCCTCCACCACCCGCTGCCCGGCGACGCCGACGAGGGCGACCCGGAGAACTACGGCCCGGCCAAGGTGGCGTGCGAGCAGATCGTCGGTGCCGACGCGCTGCACGTGCGGGCCGGGCTGATCGTCGGCCCCGAGGACCTGTCCGACCGGTTCACCTACTGGGTCGAGCGGCTGGCGCGCGGCGGGCCCGTGCTGGCCCCCGGCTCGCCCGGCGACCTGGTCCAGTTCGTCGACGTGCGCGATCTCGCCGCCTGGACGCTCGACGCGGCCCAGGCCGGGCTCACCGGGCCGTACGACGGGATCTCCATGCCGTTCGGCAGGGGGGAGATGCTGGCGCGGATCGCCGAGGGGCTGGAGGTCGAGCCGGAGCTCGTCTGGGCCGGTCAGGAGTTCCTCACCGAGCACAAGGTCGAGCCGTGGATGGGGCCGCGTTCGCTGCCGCTGTGGTTGCCGCTGCCGGAGTACGCCGGGTTCATGACCCGGGACACCTCCGCCACGGTGGCCGCCGGGCTGCGCATCCGTCCGGTGGCCGACACGGCCCGCGACACGCTCGCCTGGCTGCGCGACTCCGGCCACACGGTGACCCGCTCCGGCCTCACGGCCGAGGAGGAGGCCGGCCTGCTCCGCCTGCTCGCCTGAGCCCATCCGTCCCCGCCGCCCGCCCGGACGTCGGGGACGGGGCGTCAGACGGTGGCCTCCTGGTGGTAGACCGAGTGCCAGACCTCGTTCCTGATGCGGGCGAACTCCGGCGACAGCCGGATCTCCTCCGTGCGCGGATAGGGCAGATCCACCTCGATGACGCGGTGGATCCGGCCCGGCCGGGCGGCCATGACGACGACCTTGTTGGCGAGGTAGACCGCCTCGTCCACGTCGTGGGTGATGAACATGACCGTGCGCCGTTCCCTGCTCCAGGTGTCGAGGAGCTGGTCCTGCAACTGCACCCGGGTGAGGGCGTCGAGCGCGCCGAACGGCTCGTCCATGAGCAGGACCTGCGGGCCCACCGCGTACGCGCGGGCGATGGCGCAGCGCTGCTTCATGCCGCCGGACAACGTCTTGGGCAGGGCGTCGGCGAAGTCCGTCAGGCCCACCAGCTCGATGGCGTGCTCGGCCCGCCGCCTGCGCTCGTCGGCGGGCAGGCCGGCCAGCTTCAGGCCGAACTCGACGTTCTTGCGCACGGTCAGCCACGGGAACAGCGCGTACTGCTGGAAGATCACGCCGCGCTCGGGGCCGGGGCCGGTCACCGGGACGCCGTCGAGCAGGATGCGCCCGGCGCCCGGCTCGGTCAGGCCCGCGGCCATGCTCATCAGCGTGCTCTTGCCGCATCCCGACGGGCCCACGACGGTGACGAACTCGCGGTCGGCGATGTCGAGGTCGACCCGGTCGAGGGCGACGAACTCGGTGTCCTTGAGCGGGAAGGTCTTCGAGACGGCCTCGAAGGAGATCTTGGGGGTCATCGGCGCTCCTGCCATCCGGTCAAACGGCGCTCGGCGAGCAGCAGCAGCCGGTCCATGACCAGGCCGAGCACGCCGATGCTGATCAGCCCGACGAAGATCGTGGGCAGGTCGTAGTAGAGCTGCGCCTGCTGCATGCGGTAGCCCAGGCCCTCCTGGGCGGCGATCAGCTCGGCGGCGACCAGGGTGCCCCAGGCCGCGCCCAGCCCGATCCGCATGCCGACGATGATGAACGGCGTGGACGCCGGGACGATCACCTTCAGGAAGATCGTCCGGTCGCCCGCGCCCAGCACCCTGGCCGCGTTGATCAGGGTGCGGTCGACGTCCAGGACGCCCTGGAAGGTGGAGACCACGCTCGACAGGAACGCCGCCAGGAAGATCACGAAGATCTTCGGCGTCTCGCCGATGCCCATCAGCACGATGGCCAGCGGGATGATCGCCAGCGGCGGGATCGTCCGGAAGAACTGCACGTACGGTTCGATCAGCGCGCGGGCGGTGGCGTACCAGCCCATGAGGAAGCCGATCGGGACGGCCAGCGCCGTGCCGAGCGCGAAGCCGGTGAACACGCGGCGCAGGCTGGCCAGCAGGTCGGTGGGGAGAGTGCCGTCGGAGACGAGCTCGGCGGCGCGGGCCGCCACGTCGGCCGGGCTGGACAGGCCCTGGATGCCGGCCAGCGACAGCCCGCTCCAGACGGCCAGGCCCGCCACGACGGCGGCCGCGTTGAGCACGAGCGTGCGACGGGGTCGCGCCAGGCGCCGCCTGCGGGCCGGGGGAGGATCGGTCACGGTCACGGCGGTCATGGTTCGGGGCTCGTCATCGTCGGGGGTCCTTCCGGGTGGTGCATGCGTGTCTGCGGCTTCCGTGGAAAAGCAGGTGCGGGCGGGGTGAAGGGGCGGGTGAGGTGAGCGGCGGGTGGGGTGAGGTGGGGTGACGGTCAGGGGGCCAGGGGGCGGAGGTGGGCGGGGATCGAGGGTTCCTCGTGGACGAGGAGGGCGATCGCTCCCATGGCGGAGGCGTTCACCCCCAGGTCCGCCTGCGCGACCGCGATCTCCCGAGGGGCGCGCGGCAGCGCCAGCCGCGAGACCGCGTCCCGGATCGGGTCGAGGACGAGGCTGCCCAGCCCGGCCAGCTCACCCCCCACCACGATCAGCGCGGGGTCGAGCTGGGCGACGGTGCCGGCCAGCACGCGGCCCAGGTCGGCCGCCGCCGAGACGATGACCTCGCACACCGCCGGCACGCGGTCCTGGGCGGCCGCGACCAGCGCGTCCAGGCCGGACAGCCGCACCCCGCGGGCGGCGCACGCCCTGAGCAGGCCCTGCCCGCCGATACCGCCCTCCAGGCAGCCGCGGCTGCCGCAGTGGCAGGGCTCGCCGCCGGGGTCGAGGGAGACGTGGCCGATCTCGCCGCTGGCCCCGTGCGCGCCGCGCAGCAGCCGGCCGGCGACGATGAATCCGCCGCCGACGCCGACCGACCAGCGTACGTAGACCATGTCGCGCACCGAGCGGCCGACGCCCCACGTGGCCTCGGCCAGCGCGGCGAGCCTGGCGTTGTTGTCCACGGCCACCCGCACGCCGAACTCCTCGGCGACCCGCCGGGCCACCGGCAGGTAGGAGGCCGGGAGCGTCGGCGGGATGCCCGGGACGTCGACCGGCGCCGGCGCGGGGCTCTCGTCCACGACGCCGACCAGGCCGAGGCCGACGGCCTCCAGCGCGCCCAGGCCGATGCCGCGCTCGGCGGCGATCTCCCGGGTCAGCCGGATCGCCGCCTCGGCCTCCTCCAGCGGGGCCGCGTCCTCCGGCAGGGACGCGGAGGCGGTGGCCACCACCTGGTGGGCGGCGTTGGCCACGGCCAGCCGGACCCGTCCGCGGCCGAGGTCGAGGCCGAGGAGCAGGCCGGCGGCCGGGTTGAGCGAGACGAAGGCGGCGGGCCTGCCGCGTCCGCGCGGCTCGGCGGGCACCGAGTCCGTCTCGATCACCGCACCGCGGTCCATCAGGTCGGAGATGATCGCGAACAGCGTGCTGCGGGACAGGCCGGTGCGCTCGGTGAGCTGGGCCCGGCTCAGCGCGCCCGCCGCGCGCAGCGTGGCGAGCACGGCGTCCTCGTGCACCAGCCGCAGCCGCTGCAGCGCGTCAGTGGGTGACGACATGGGACCATGATGGTGGGCAAGGCATTGCGGTCAACTCTCCGTCCGGATCATCCGGCGGCGGCCGACGCGTACAGGTCGGCGGTGAAGTACGTGGACGGTTCGGGCGACTCGGTCAGCTTGCCCATGGTGACGAACAGGTCGGCCAGGCCCTTGTACCAGCCGGCCGCGGTGCCGTCCTTGGCCAGCTTGACCAGTTCGGCGGTCGGCAGGATCTTCGTCACCGCCGAGGCGCCCTTGAACTGCTGCGGCGGCGCCTTGAGGAAGGCGGCGGTCAGCGTCTCGGCCTCGGCCGCGTGCCCGGCGACCCAGTCGTTGGCCTCCTGGAGCACCTTCAGCACCTTGGTGACGGTGGCCGCGTCGCCGGAGACCAGCTCGTTGCGGGCGACGAACGAGCTGGGGAAGCTCAGCTTGGGGTAGAAGTCCTCGCTCTTGGTCAGCTCGACCAGCTCCGGCACGTTCTTCTTGATGGTGTCGATCAGCGGGTACCAGATGGCCGCCGCGTCGATCTGCTTGGCGCTGAACGCGGTCACGACCGTGCTCGGGTCCATGTTGACCTTCTGCACGTCCTTGCCGGACAGGCCGGCCTCCTTCAGGGCCAGCTCAAGGATCATGTCGCCGGACGTGCCCTCGGGCACGCCCACCTTCTTGCCCATCAGGTCCTTGACGGAGGTGATGCCCGACTCCGGGTAGGTGATCACCCGGTCGGCCATGCCGAGCATGTTCGGCGCGATGATCTTGGCCTTGCCGCTGGCCGGGAGCCAGGTCGCGCCGGAGCCGATGTAGCCGAAGTCGATGTCGCCGGAGCCGAGCGCCTGGATCTGCAGCGGGCCGTTGGTGAACACCTTCAGGTCGGGCTCCAGCCCCTGCTTGGCCCACAGGCCCTGCTTGTCGGCCGCGGCGAGCGCGGCGGCGCCGGAGAAGTCGGCGATGTAGCCGAAGCGCACGCTCTTGGCTTCGGGGCCGTCGCCGGAGGAGGAGCCGCAGGCGGCGGCGGGGAGGAGGACGGCCAGCGCCGCGAGGGCGCTGACCAGGGTGCGAGGACGCCTCATCGGGGGGTCCTTTCTCGTCTCACGGAGGGATCGGGGGGTGACGGCGGCCTCATGCGACCTCGTCGGCGACGCCGTCCACGTCGGGGGCGCGGCCCTCGCCGATGTCGGCCATGTAGCTCATCCAGGTGTAGGCCGGGTCGCCGCGGCGCAGCAGTTCCCGGTACAGGCGTACGGTCAGCTCGCGCCGGACCGCCGCGTAGGCGGGCGCGGGGTAGACGTTGTGCAGTTCGTGCGGGTCGGCGTCCAGGTCGTAGAGCTCGTGCACGCCTTCCGGGTTGAAGACCAGCTTGTGGCGGCGGTCCCGGATCATGCGCTGGGAGTAGGGGAAGTGGTGGCCGTGGAACTCGGCGACCACCGAGTCCCGGCCCTCGGCGGGCTCGCCGCGCAGCAGCGGGAGCAGGCTCTCGCCGTCGCAGGGCTCCTGCGGCGGCAGCCCGGCCAGGTCCAGGATGGTGGGGTTGAGGTCGATCAGGGTGGCGAACGCGTCCACGGTCTTCGCGGGCGCGCCGGGCACCCGGACGATGCCGGGGATGCGGTAGATGTCCTCGTACATGGCCGGGCCCTTGTCGTTCAGCCGGTGGGCGCCGGTGAACTCGCCGTGGTCGGCGGTGAAGACGACCGCGGTGTCGTCCCAGAGGGACAGCTCGCGCAGCGCCGTCAGGAGCCGGCCGATCTGGTCGTCGATCATCGTCACGTAGCCCCAGTAGACGGCGATCAGCTTGCGCCAGGCGTCGGCGTCGAAGCTGTCGGCCGACCAGTACTCGGAGTAGCGTCGCTGCACCTCGGGCTTGCCGGCGAAGGTCTCGGCCATGGAGGCGGGCAGCGGCACGAGGTCCGGGTCGTACATGTCGTAGTAGCGGTCGGGGATGAGGTACGGCAGGTGGGGGCCGTACCAGTGGCAGGACAGCAGGAACGGGCGGCCGGTGCGGCGGAAGTCCGCGGCGTAGCGTTCCAGCAGCTCCAGAGTGCGGTCGGCGAGGAACGCCTCGATCGTGGCCTCGGCCGGCTGCCGGAGCCTGCCGGCGATGAGATGGCCGCGGCCGGTGCCGTTGGGGGCCTTGCCGAAGATCGGGCTGTCCACCGCGAAGGGGGGATGGCCGTGCTCCTTCAGCCAGCTTTCGTAGGAGGGGTGGTCGAAGGGGTTCAGCGCCCCGGGCAGGTGCTCGCCGTCCATGCCGTGGAACTCGGGCCCGCGTTCGCGGCCGATGTGCCACTTGCCGACGTGGCCCAGGTTGTAGCCGGCGGCCCGCAGCGGCGCGGCGAGGGTCGGCTGGTCGTCGGCGACCTCGTCCCGGCCGCCGCCGTTGCGCTCGGGGTTGACCAGCAGGCCGTGCCGGAACGGGTGCAGCCCCGTGAACAGCGACGCGCGGGCCGGGGTGCAGATCGCGGTCGGCGTGTAGAACCGGTCGAAGCGCGTGCCCTCCGCCGCCAGGCCGTCGAGCGCGGGGGTGCGGACGACGGGGTTGCCGTAGCAGCCGAGCGTGTCCACCCGATGCTGGTCGGTCATCAGGAACAGGACGTTGCGGGGACTGGTCACTCGCTCTCCGATCGCTAATTTTTCTTGAGGGTTTACGTTAAAGAAGGATCATGAGCTTCGCAAGGGGGTGATAGGGGAGAGATGTCGGTTTTTATTTCCGGTCTCTTGACGTAAATCGGTGAGGGTGATCACACTTTGCGATATCCCCCGCCTCCCGAAGGAGTCCGATGCGTCGACATCTCCTGACCGCCGCGCTCGCGGCAGCGCTCGTGGTCCCGGCTCTTGGGCCCGCTCCGAGCGCCTACGCCGCCGACGAGCCCGTCAACCTGGCCCTCGCGGGCACCGCTACCGCCTCCAGCGTCGAACTGGACCGCGCCGACTTCGCCGCCGCGCACGTCAACGACGGCGACACCGCCACCCGCTGGTCCTCCAAGTACGCCGACGACAACTGGGTCCAGGTACGCCTGGACGCGCCGGCCAAGGTCGACCACGTGACGTTGCGCTGGCCGAACGCCTGTGCCCGCGACTTCGTCCTGCAGACCTCCGCCGACGGCGTGACCTGGACCGACGTGGCCTCGCTGCAACGCGACACCTGTCCGCGCACCGACGTCATCGACGTGGCCTCGCAGACCCCGGTGTCCTATGTCCGGATGCAGGGCAGGAAGCGCTGGGCCGCCTTCGGCTACTCGATCTCGGAGTTCGAGATCTGGGACCGGCCGCCCGCGCCGCCCCGGCCCGTCCTGGGCCTGCTGCCGAAGCCGGTGGCGCTCCAGGAGCAGGGCGGGACGCCGTACACGCTGCACAGGAACACCAGGGTCGTCGCGGCCGGGCAGGACGCGCGGGCGCCCGCCGAATACCTGGCCAGGGCGCTGCGCCCGGCCACCGGCTACCGCCTGCCGGTCGTCGCCGCAGGGGACGGCCCCGCGCCGATCGTCGTCGAGGTCGGCCCCGGCAAGGGCCCGGCCGGGCACGAGGACGAGGGCTACCGGCTCACCGTCGCCCCCGGCCGGATCGCCCTGACCGCGAGCACGGCCGCCGGCGCGCTCAACGGCGTCCAGACGCTGCGCCAGCTCTTCCCGCAGTGGGTCGAGTCCGACTCCGTCGTGCCCGCCTCGTGGACGGCGCCCGCGGTGACGATCACCGACTACCCGCGCTTCGCGCACCGGGGCATGATGCTCGACGTCGCGCGCAGCTTCTACCCGGTGGCGGAGGTGAAGTCCGCGATCGACGCCGCCGCCCAGTTCAAGATCAACCGGCTGCACCTGCACCTCACCGACGACCAGGGGTGGCGCATCGCCGTCGGCGACCCGGCCACCAACCCCTCGGGCATCGACTACGGCCTGCTCACCCGGGTCGGCGGCGCCACCGCGATGACCGACCGGGGCACCGAACCGGGCATCACCGGCTTCTACACCAAGGCCGACTACACCGAGATCGTGCGGTACGCGGGCGAGAACGGCATGACCGTCATCCCCGAGATCGACCTGCCCGGTCACGTCAACTCGGCGCTGCACTCCGTCCCGCAGCTCAACACGGCGGGCGCGCAGCCGCGGCTCCAGCCGGGGGAGACCACCGTCCCGCACAACGGCACCGGCGCGGTCGGCTACTCCTCGCTGGACGCCGCCGCCCCCGTCACCTACGAGTTCGCCCGGCACGTGCTCGCCGAGATCGCCGCGATGACGCCGGGCCCGTACCTGCACATCGGCGGGGACGAGGCGCACGTCACCCCGCACGCCGACTACGTCAAGATGGTGGACGCGTTCACCGCCGCGGTGAAGGGCCTCGGCAAGACCGTCGTCGGCTGGAACGAGTACGCCGGAACCGCCCTGCCCCAGGGCGATGCCGTCGTGCAGTTCTGGAACGGCAACCTGGCCGCCGTCGCCAAGGCGGTCAACGAGCGCGGGGCCAAGGCGATCCTGTCCCCGGCGGCCAACACGTACGTCCCGCAGAAGCAGGACCCCCGTCAGCCGCAGGGCGGCACGTGGGCGTGCGGCGGGGTCTGCGGGCTGGACCGCCACTACAACTGGGACCCCGGCACGTACGTGCCCGGCGTCGCCGAGTCGTCCGTGCTGGGCGTGGAGTCGGCGATGTGGGGCGAGTTCATCAGGCGGCTCGGCCAGGCGCAGTACTACTCCTTCCCGCGCCTGATCGCGACGGCCGAGGTCGGCTGGACCCCGCAGGACCAGCGTGACTACGCCGGATTCAGCACCAGGTTGTCGGCGGTCGGCGGCCGGCTGACGGTCGCGGGGACCAACTTCTTCCCCACCGCCGACGTCCCGTGGCGGCTGCAGGTCCTCGGCCGGCCCGTCACCGTCCGTGCCGGACGTCCGGCGGGGGCCACCTGGACGGTCACCGCGCCGGGCCACGCCGCGGACGGGCTCAAGGCGTCGATCGCCTGGAGCGACGGGGTGACGGAGGAGGTCGCGCTGACCACGCCACGGGTGGCGAGCATCCCGGACATGCGGGTCAACGACGCCTTCACGGCCCGGTCGGACCGGTCGTTCGCCGGGCCCGGCACGTACAGCGGCACCTTGACCGTGCGCCCGAGCGGTCTCGCGCCGGTGCAGGGTGCTCTGACGGTCACCGTGAAGGACTGACCCGCGCCCTGGTCGATCGGCTCCCGTCCGGCCTTCAGCGGGACGGGAGCCGGCGGCCGGTGAAGGCCAGGAGGCGGCGGTGGTCGGGGTCGCCGGGGTCGGCCGGGACTTCGGGGCCGAACATGCCGGGCCGCCGGAAGGCGCCGAAATCCATGGCGAGCATGACCGTGAGCAGTTCGCCGCACGCGTCGTCGTCCACGAGCGTCTCCTGACCGGTGGCCAGGGCAAGGTCGGCGCCGTGGACGAGCACTTCGGTGAGGTGCACGAGCGCGGCCATCCGCGCGGGCAGCTCGCCGAAGCCCAGGCGGACCGTCCCGTCCAGGGCGCCGGGGCGGTGCCAGGCGTCGCGGTCGAGGCGGGCGGCGAGGGCGAAGGCCGCCCGCGGGTCGCCGCCGAGCCAGTCGTCCTCGTGTGCCGCGCCGGCGTCGGTGCCGGTGAGCTCGGCGGCGAAGATGCGCATGCCGCCGACCAGGTGGTTCAGCTCGGTCCGCACGTCCCAGGCCGGGCAGAGGGCGGGGGCGGCGAGCCGGTCGCCGGTGAGGCCCGCGACGATGACGCCGGTCATGTCGAGGGCGCGGTCGATCTGCTCGATCACGGAGGTCATCGTGCTCTCCTTCAGGTGCCTCGTCCCACTGCTAAAGCAGGATGTGGCTGCGTTTACGGCGAGGACTCTAGGGCGCGAGAAGCCGCAAACGCAAGTCATGGCTGCGTTAAGGTGAGGGCATGGAAGAGCGACAGCCCGCCAGGCGTCCCGGCGGGCGCAGCGCCCGGGTCCGCGCCGCGGTGCACCAGGCCGTCACCGACCTGATCGCCGAACGCGGCTACGGCAACTACACCGTCGGCGACGTCGCGGCGCGCGCGGGCGTGGCCGACACCAGCGTCTACCGGCGCTGGGGCACGATCGAGGCCCTGACCATCGACGTCGCGATCACCTGGCTCACCACCACCTCGCCCGTCCCCGACACCGGCAGCCTGGACGGCGACCTGCGCGCCTACGCGGCCAACGTGGCCAGGGACGTCACCGGCCCCGACGGCCTGGCCCTGCTGCGCCTGGTCATCGCCCTGTCGTCGGCGGGCGACGACGGCCTGCGGGCCCGCGCGGCGTTCCTCGCCGAGCGTTCCCGCCAGCTCCAGGTCATGCTCGACCGGGCCCGCGACCGGGGCGAGCACCCTCCGGAGGTCCTCGACGTGGTCGACCACATCCTGGCCCCGATGTACCTCCGCGTCCTGTTCGGAGCCGCCCCGCTGACCCCCGAGTACGTCGACGGCCTGGCCGATCGCCTGCTCGCACGCACGGCGTACGGTCCTTGACCGTGTCGACGAGGCCGAGCACGGCACCGCGCGGTGGAGGCACTGCTTCCCCCGGCCGGCGGCGACCGGCGAGGGCGAGGCGGTCGTGGGCGCGGTGCACCGACGGGCCTCGGACTTGTGGCGGGGGTGTGAAGGTCGGGGGCGGGTACCGTGCAGACCGCCCTACGGGAGGGGGAACCCGCCTAACGTCCCGAAATATGAGGACAGTGGATGTTCTGGTGGTGGGTGCCGGGCTTGCCGGGTTGAGCACGGCCCGGCTGCTCGCCCTGCGAGGGCTGGACGTCATGGTCGTCGACCGCCGCAGGTCGCTGTCGGCCGGCATCCGCACCACCGGGATCTTCGTCCGCCGCACGCTCGACGACTTCGACCTGCCGGACCACCTCCTCGGGCCCGGCGTCCGGGACGTGCTGCTGCACCCGCCGTCGCGGCGCTCGCCGATCCACCTCACCAGCGACAGGGACGAGTTCCGGGTGGCCGACATGGCGGCCGTCCACGAGCACGCCCGCCGCGCGGCCGAGTCGGCCGGGGCACGGGTCCTGCTGGGCACGCGGTACGCGGGCACGTCGGCGGGCCTCGTCCGCCTGGAAGCCTCGGGGCAGGGGGTGCGCGAGGTGAGGGCCAGGTTCGTGGTGGGGGCGGACGGTGCGCGGTCGCGGGTGGCCCGTGATCTCGGCCTGGACGTCAACCGGCGCTTCCTCGTCGGCGCGGAGATCGTCCATCCGGTCGCGCCGGGCCCGGCGGTCCCGGTGTTCCACTGCGTGCTGGACCCCCGGGTGGCTCCGGGTTACCTCGGATGGGTGGTGGACGACGGGCGGCACGCGCACGTGGGCGTCGCCGGGGAACCGGGGGCGATGCGGGCCGGCGTCCGGCGTCTGCTGGACGCCTTCGCCGCCGGCGCGCCCGGCCGCGACGCGCCGCCCACCGGGCCGGTCGAGCGGCGGGGCGGCCCGATCCCGGTCGGAGGCGTGCTGCGGCGGCTGGCCTGCCCGGCCGGGCTGCTGGTCGGGGACGCGGCGGGCGCGGTGTCGCCGCTGACGGCCGGCGGGCTGGACCCCTGCCTGCGGATGTCCGAGCCGGCCGCGGCGGTGATCGCCGAGTATCTGCGCACCGGCGATCAAGGGGTGCTCAGGCAGTACGACGGGGCCGCGCTGCGGGCCCGGTTCCGTGGGCGGTTGCTGCTGCGGCGGGTGTTCGCGGGCATCCGGTCGCCGCTCGCGGCGGAGGCGGCGGTGGCCGCCCTGCGCAGCCGCGCCGGCCGCGCGCTGGCGGCGCGGATCCTGTTCGGCGACGGGTCCTTCCCCGAGATCGAGCCCCGGTTCACGGCGAGAACGGCCGCGCGCGAGTGACCGCGAAGTGGCGCGCCGGGAGCGGGAACGGGAGCGGCAACGGGGGCGGGAACGGGGGGCGACCCCGTGCGGAGGCACGGGGTCGCGGAGATCGAACGGCTACGGCTTGGTGTAGCCGCCCGTGTAGGCGCCGGATCCGCTGTACGCGTACACGCGGACGCGGTAGGTGCCCGCCGTCCCGTTGTAGGTCAGGGTCTCGTCGGGCCCGCTGCTGGTGCTGCTGGCCACCGTGGTCCAGCCGAGGATGCCCTGCTTCTGCAGGTACAGGTCGAAGTCCACGCCGGCGGGCCCGTCGAGGCACGCGCGCTGCGTCCCGGCGGCGGCCGTGTACCCGGAGCTGTTCGGGTAGTACACGTTCTGCCCGCTGGTCAGGTTGCCGGAGAACGGCGTCTGGTAGCCGGTGCAGTTCCCGGGCGTGGTCCCGACCGTGATGCTCTTGCTGGTGGCGTTCGTGGCCCCGCCGTTGTCGGTCACGGTGAGGGTCACGTTGTACGTGCCCGCGGCGGCGTAGGTGTGCGACACGGTCGCGCCGCTGCCGGTGGCGCCGTCGCCGAAGCTCCACGCGTAGGAGGCGACGGTCCCGTCCGGGTCGCTGGAGCCGGAGCCGTTGAACGAGCACGCCCGCGTGGTGTTGTCGCACGACTGGGTGAAGCTCGCCACCGGAGGCTGGTTGCCACCGGTCGTCGGCGGGTACTGGCTGGAGTCGTGCACGTCGAGCAGGGGCTCCTTGACCCCGTCGGTGGCGTCGTCGGTCCAGTTCAGGTTGCCGGTGTTCTTGAGCTTGTCCCGTACGGCCAGCGCCCCGGCCCGGGTGGTGGGCTTGTTCGCGCCGCTGGTCAGCACGGCCGCCGCGCCCGCGACGTGCGGGCTGGCCATGGAGGTGCCGCTGATGGTGTTGTAGCCGCCGTTCATCCACGTGGAGTAGATGCAGGTGCCCGGGGCCGCGACCTCGACGGTGGTGCCGTAGTTGGAGTACCAGGCGAGCGTGTCGTCGGTGTCGGTGGCGCCGTCGGTGCGGCACGGCACGGTGATCGTCCCGACGAGGCCGCCGGGCTGGCCGTCGAAGTCGGTCACGGCCGAGACGGTGACGACGTCGGGGTGGTTGGCCGGGAAGAAGCCGGAGGCGTCGGCCGTGCTGTTGCCCGCGGCCACGACGACGACGATGCCCGCGTTGGTGGCGTTCGTGATCGCGTTGCTGATCGCGGAGCTGCTGCAGCCCTGGCAGCCGAGGCTCAGGTTGATGACCTCGATCGTGCTCGCCCTGGCCACGACCCAGTCGAGGCCCGCGGCGATGCCGGCCAGCGTGCCGGAGCCCGCCGAGTTGAGCACCTTGACGGCGTGGATGCGGGCGCCGGGGGCGACGCCGACCGCGCCGATCGCGTTGTCGATGGCGCCGATCGTGCCGGCCACGTGGCTGCCGTGCCCGTTGTCGTCGTCGCCGGTGCCCGAGCAGACGCCGCTGGTGCAGTTGGTGCTGGCCACCACGTTCAGGTCGGGGTGGTCGAGGTCGACGCCGGTGTCCACGACCGCCGCGTCCACGTCCACGCGGGCGTCGTCGGTGCCGTCGATGTCGAGGTTGATGTTCTGGTCGGCGTAGATGCGCTTGATGCCGCTGGGTACGGTCTGCGCGAAGGCGTGCACCTCCTGGTCGGGCTCGACGGTGAGCACGCCGGGCTCGCTCTTCAGCTTGGCGGCCTCGTCGGGGGTGAGAAGGGCCGTGTAGCCGTGGAAGGCGTACCGGTAGGTTCCCACCAGTACGCCCTTGTGCGCCGTGACCTGCTGCTGCGCCTCGTTCGCCACCTGCGCGCGCGACACGCCCGAGAGCTGGACGATGTAGCGCTGCTGGTCGGCGGCGGCCGGGGAGTTGGCCTCGGCGGCGGTGGCCCAGCCGGACAGTGCCAGGCAGACGCCGGAGGCCAGGGCTAACAGGGTTGAGATTCGACGCATGGAAAACGCCTTTCTCCGGGGGTGACATGAGCTGTGCTCATGCGGCTTGTGAGCGGAACATCGCATATGACAGTGAGTCAGGCAATACTGAAATATCTGTCATAGATCACATCGGTCTGGGTCGTTCCGACGAAGAATCGGGCCAGGCATAGTGGCAGTGGACGAACCGGGTTGTTCCCGTCGGCTCTAGGGTCGGGCGGAGTCGAGCCAGGGGGGACACCGGTGCCGGAGCTGGAGGAGATCGGTGCGTGGCTGCGTCACCGGCTGGCGGGGCTGCTCGCCGAGAACGAGGTGCCCGGGGCCGCCGTGGCGGTCGCCGCGGACGGGGAGACGGTCGAGGTCGCGGCCGGGACGCTGAGCACGGCCACGGGCGTCGAGGCCACCACCGGCTCCCTGTTCCAGATCGGCTCGATCACCAAGGTGCTGACCGCGACGCTGGCCATGCAACTGGCCGACGAGGGGCGGCTCGACCTCGACGCGCCCGTGCGCGCCCACCTCCCGGAGTTCCGGATCGGCGACGAGCGGGCCGCGCGGCGGATCACCACCCGGCAGCTCATGTGCCACGTCTCCGGCTTCGAGGGGGACGTCTTCACCGACACCGGCAAGGGCGACGACTGCGTCGAACGCTTCCTGGACGCCCTGCACGAGGTGCCGCAGCTGTTCGAGCCCGGCGAGATGTTCTCCTACAACAACGCCGGCTACTGCGTGCTGGGCCGGATCATCGAGGTCGTCCGGGGCAAGCCGTTCGACGCGTGCCTGCGGGACCACCTGTTCACGCCCCTCGGCATGACCCACGCCGCCAACGACCCCTACGAGGCGATCGTCCACCGTACGGCGGTGGGACACGTCCAGCGCACGCCGGACGGCCCGTACGAGCCGACCCCGGTGTGGGCGCTGGCCCGCTCGAACGCGCCCGCCGGGTCGATGCTGGCGATGCGCCCGCGCGACCTGCTGGCCTTCGCCCGCATGCACCTGGCCGGCGGCACCGGCCCGGACGGCGTCCGCCTGCTGAGCGCGGAGAGCGTCAGGGCGATGCGCCGGCCGCAGGTCACGCTGCCCGACATCGGCCAGGGCACGGCCTGGGGCCTGGGGTGGGAGCTGTTCGATCTGCCCGGCGGCACGGTCTTCGGCCATGACGGCAGCACCGTCGGCCAGTCGGCGTGCCTGCGCGTCGTGCCGGGCCGCGACGTCGCCGTGGTGATCGTCGCCAACGGCGGCCGGTCGCGGCCGGTGTTCGCCGAGATCGCCGGGCGCGTGCTGGACGAGCTGGGCGGGGTCGGGCTGCCCGCGCCCCCGGCGCCCCGCGCGGTCTCCGTGCCGCCCGCCGACGCCGCCCGCTATGTCGGCACGTACACGTCGAGCACCTGCGAGACCGAGGTGAGCCTCGACGAGACCGGGCGGCTGTGGCTGCGGCGGACGCCCGTCGGGATCACCGCCGAGCTGGACGAGGTGCCGTACCGCACCGAGCTGGCCGCCTGGCGCGGGGACGTCGTGCTCCCGCTCGAACCCGAGCGCGGCGTGCACGCGCCGATCGCCTTCCTCGGCGACGACGGCACCGGCCGCGCCCTGTACCTGCACGACGGCCGCGCCGACCGCCGCGCGTCCGCCTGAACCACCCGAACCGGAAGGGCCTGCCCGCGCCACCCGCGCCGGGCGGGCCCTTCCCATGCCCGCCACCCGCCGATCAGTTGGTACGCCCGGACGAACCCGGTCCCCAACGTTCGATGACCGCGACGAACACCGCCGGGGGCGCGGGTCCCACTATCGTCGGATGGATTTGGAGAGCGATCGCGTGCTGGCGATCCGGGACCTGTCGGTCGAGATCCGGCGCGGCGACAGGGTCGTCCGCCCGGTCTCGGACGTCAGTCTGGCGCTGAACCGCGGCGAGACCCTGGGGATCGTCGGCGAGACCGGGTCCGGCAAGTCCATGACCGGTCTCGCGATCATGGGCATGCTGCCGGCCGGCGGCCGGGTGACCGGCGGCTCGATCGACTTCGGCGGCGAGGAGCTGGTCGGCCTGCCCGCCGCGCGCTACCGGGCGCTGCGCGGCAACGAGATCGCGATGGTGTTCCAGGACTCGCTGACCGCGCTGAACCCGACCCGGCGCGTCGGCGAACAGGTCGCCGAGCCGGTACGGCTGCACCAGGGCGCCTCCAGGCGGGCCGCCCGCGAACGCGCCGCCGAGGTGCTCGCCCTGGTCGGCCTGCCCCGCCCGGCCGAGCGCATGGACGACTACCCGCACCAGCTCTCGGGCGGCATGCGGCAGCGCGTGATGATCGCGATGGCGCTGGCGTGCGAGCCGCGGGTCGTCATCGCCGACGAGCCGACCACGGCCCTGGACGTCACCATCCAGGCCGAGATCCTCGACCTCCTGGACGACCTGCGCTCCCGGCTCGGCATGTCGATGATCCTCATCACCCACGACATGGGCGTCATCGCCCGGCACGCCGACCGCGTCGGCGTCATGTACGCCGGCCGCCTGGCCGAGACCGCCCCCACCCCCGTGCTCTTCGGCCGGACCCGGCACCGCTACACGCACGCGCTGCTGTCCTCGATCCCCTCGCTCACCCACGACAGGGACGAGCGGCTGTTCAGCATCCCCGGCGCGCCGCCCGACCTGACCGCGGCCGGGCCCGGCTGCCCGTTCGCGCCGCGCTGCGACGCCGCCACCGACCGGTGCCGCGAGGAGCGTCCGGCCCCCTCGGCGGAGGACGGCGGGCACGTCCACGCCTGCCACCACCCGGCCTCCGGACCGGCCGAGCGGGTCCAGGCCCGGTTCGTCACCCGCCCGGCGGGGTCGCAGGGGCGGGCGGAGGACCCGCGGTTGCGCGTCGTCGACCTCAGGCGCGAGTACCCGGTCGGCGGCAGGGGCCTGTTCGGCGGGCGCCGCACCCTGAAGGCGGTCTCGGGCGTCAGCTTCGAGGTGGCGGCGGGGGAGACGTTCGGGCTGGTCGGCGAGTCGGGCTGCGGGAAGTCCACCCTCGGCAGGATGCTCGTCGCCCTCGACCGGCCCACCTCCGGCGAAGTGATCTTCGACGGCGAGCCGGTCAGCCGGATGAGCGCGCGGGCGCTCGGGCCGCGCCGCGGCCGGCTGCAGATGATGTTCCAGGACTCCGGCGCCGCCCTCGACCCCCGCATGCGCATCGGCACGATCCTGCGCGAGCCGATGGCGATCCAGGGCTCGGGCGACCGCGCCCACCGCACGGCCCGCGCCCGCGAGCTGCTGCGGGACGTCGGGCTGCCCGGCAGCGTCATGGACCGCTACCCCCACGAGCTGTCCGGCGGGCAGCGGCAGCGGGTGAACCTGGCCCGCGCCCTGGCCCTCGACCCGGCGGTGCTGGTCGCCGACGAGCCGGTCAGCGCCCTCGACGTCTCCATCCGCTCCCAGGTGCTCAACCTCATGCGCGGCATCCAGATCGAGCGCGGCCTCAGCAGCGTGGTGATCTCGCACGACCTGGCCGTCGTGCGCTACCTGGCCGACCGGGTCGGCGTCATGTACCTGGGCAAACTGGTCGAGACCGGTACCACCGAAGAGGTGTACGGCGCTCCCGCCCACCCCTACACCGCCGGCCTGCTCGCCGCCGTCCCCGACGCGGACCCCGAGGCCCCGCAGCCGCGCGGCGCCCGCGTACGCGGCGAGCTGCCGAGCCCGATCGACCCGCCCAGCGGCTGCCGCTTCCGCACCCGCTGCGCCCTGGCCGACGACGTGTGCGCGCAGGCCGAACCCCTCCCACGGCAGGTCACCGGCACCCACCAGGTCGCCTGCCACCACCCGCTCCAGCCGCTCGAACCCGCGGCCACCTCGCTGAAGGGAGCCTCCCGGTCATGACCTGGTACGTCGTCCGGCGGCTGGCGATCTCGGTCGTCGTCCTGCTCGGGATCTCCGCGGTGGTCTTCCTGCTGCTGCACCTCGTCTCCGACAGCCCCGGCCGGGTCGTCCTCGGGCAGCGCGCCTCGCCCGAGGCGGTCGTCGACTTCAACCGGCAGCACGGGTTCGACCGCCCGGTCCTCGCCCAGTACGTCAGTTACCTGGGCCAGCTGGCCCACGGCGACCTGGGCAGGTCGTACAAGCTGAACGAGAACGTGGCGACCCTGCTCGGGCAGAACGCCGGCCGCAGCGCGATGCTGTCGGCGGCCGGGCTGGCGCTGGCGCTGGTGATCGCCGTGCCGCTCGGCGTGCTCCAGGCGGTCAGGCGCAACAGCGTCGCCGACCGGCTCCTCACGGCCGCCTCGTACGTGCTCTACGCGACGCCGTCGTTCCTGCTCGGGCTGATCCTGATCGCCGTGTTCAGCCAGGCGCTCCCGTTCTTCCCGGCCGAGGCGTCCCAGTCGCACTCGCCGTGGGTCGTCTTCACCGATCCGCGGGCCATGGCGCTGCCGGTCATCACGCTCGCCGCGGCCAGCGTGGCGGTGTTCGCGCAGTACCAGCGCTCCTCGGCGCTGGACCAGCTCGGTCTGGACTACATCAGGGTGGCGCGCGCCAAGGGCCTGCCGGAGCGGCTGGTCCTGCTCCGCCACCTGCTGCGCAACGCCTGCCTGCCGCTGGTCACGCTGGTCGGCACGCTGATCCCCACGCTGCTGGCGGGCAACCTGATCGTCGAGTCGCTGTTCAACTATCCCGGCCTCGGCCTGCTGTTCCTCAACAGCCTGCAACGCGAGGACTATCCGGTGCTGCTCGCCTACACCCTCGTCGGCGGCGTCCTGACCGTGGCCGGCAACTTCGTCGCCGACCTCGTGGTCGCCGCCGCCGACCGCCGAATCGAGCTGAGCAAATGACCACCCAGAACGTGGACGCGCGGCCCGAGGCCGAGACACCCTCCGCGCGGCGCCGGCTCCCGGTGCTGCGCGGGCTCCGGCGCAGCCCGCTCGGCCTGGCCGGCGGCCTGCTCCTGCTGCTGATCGCCGGGTTCTGCTTCCTGGGCCCGCTGATCTACCGCACCAACCAGATCGACGTGGACCTGGTCAACGCCGCCCTGCCCCCCGGCCCCGGGCATCCGCTCGGCACGGACGCCAACGGCTTCGACGTGCTCGGCCGGCTGATGGCCGGCGGCCGCCTGTCGCTCCAGATCGGCCTGCTCGCCGCCCTGTTCGCCACCGCGATCGGCACCCTGTACGGCGCGGTCGCCGGGCTGGCCGGAGGCGTGGTGGACGGCTTCCTGATGCGGCTGGTCGACGTCATGCTGTCGGTGCCGTTCCTGTTCTTCGTGCTGATCCTGTCGGCCCGCTTCCACGCCGACGCCCTGTCGCTGAGCCTGGTCATCGGCGGGTTCTCCTGGCTGGTCTCCGCCCGGCTGGTCCGCGGCGAGGTGCTGACGCTGCGGGTGCGGGAGTTCGTGCTGGCCGCGCGGGTGATGGGCGCCTCCCGCCGGCGGCTCATCCTCACCCACCTGATCCCGAACGCGCTCGGCGTGATCATCGTCAACATCACGTTCCAGGTCGCCGACGCGATCCTCGTCGTGGCGGCGCTGGGCTTCCTTGGGTTCGGCCTGACGTACCCGACCGAGGACTGGGGCAGCCAGCTCGCCGGCGGCGTCGCCTACATCTCGGCCGACTACTGGTGGCTGATCTACCCGGTCGGGGGCTGCATCATCCTGACCGTGCTGGCGCTCAACCTGCTCGCCGACGCCCTGCGCGACGCCGTCGGGCGGCGGGCCGACTGATGCGTTTCGTCCCCCGCGAGGCCGCGGCCCCTACGGCCCCTTCGCTCTTCTCCACCCCCACATGTAGGAGCCCGCAATGACGCACGTGTCCGGAAAGCCGCGAGCACGCCTGGCGGTGGCGCTCGCCGCCGCGGTGGCGGTGCTGGCCACAGCGTGCACCGGCGGCGGAGGCGCCGCCAAGGACGCCGCCGCCGGCTACGCCAGCCAGCCGGCGCAGTCGGGCAAGCCCAAGGACGGCGGCACGGTCACGGTCGCGCTGACCCCCGGCCTCAGCCCGAACTACATCTACCCCTACCCGCCGGCCGCCGCCAACGGGACCGTCATCGCCCGCGGCCTGATGTGGCGCTCCCTCTACCGGCCCAGCGGCGAGGGCGACCAGGTGGCCGACGCCGAGCTGAGCCTGGCCGAGCCGCCCGACTACAGCCCCGACCGCAAGACCGTGACCATCAGGATGAAGGACTACAAGTGGTCCGACGGCACCCCGGTCACCGCCGATGACGTCGTGTTCTCCCTGACGCTGCTCAAGGCGGCGCTCGCGGAGAGCCCGGCCAACTGGAGCTTCTACACCCCGGGCCAGTTCCCCGACGGGGTCACCGCCAAGGCCGCCGCGCCCGGCACACTGACCCTCGACCTGGAGACGGCCTACAACCCGTCGTACCTGATGTCGATGCTGACGCTGCTGTACGTGATGCCGTCCAAGGCGTGGGACATCGACCGCGCCGGCGGACCGCACCTCGACTACACCGAGCCGAAGAACGCCAAGGCGATCTACAAGTACCTGACGAAGGAGTCGGAGTCGCAGTCCACGTTCGCCACGAACCCGCTGTGGCAGGTGGTCAACGGCCCGTTCCGGCTCAAGAGCTTCGACCCGACGACCGGCTCGTTCTCGCTGGCGCCGAACGAGTCCTACAGCGGGCCGGGTGAGTCGCGGCTGGACCAGGTCGACTTCAAGGCCTTCACCTCGGCCGCCGCGGTGCTCAACCAGTTCAAGGCGGGCAACCTGACCGTCGGCACGCTGGACTCCAGCTTCATCACCCAGATCGGCGCGCTGAAGGCCAAGGGGTTCAACGTCTACGGCGCGCCCGCGCCCGCCCGGTTCGACTCGCTGACCATCAACTTCGGCAACACGGCGAACGGCTTCGACAAGATCATCGCCCAGCCGTACGTCCGGCAGGCGTTCCAGCGCCTGATCGACCAGCCGGGCTACATCGCCGGCCGGGGCATCTACAACGGCGCCGGCTCGCCCAACTACAGCACGGCGGGCAGCGGCTCGCCGTACCCGCCGGCGTTCGGGGACGCGCCGCCGTACCCGCACGACCCGGCGGCGGCGGCCAAGCTGCTCACCGACAACGGCTGGCAGGTGGTCCCGAACGGCTCCACCACCTGCGTGCGGCCCGGCACCGGGACGGGCGAGTGCGGCGCCGGCATCCCGCGCGGCCAGAAGATCAGCTTCACCCTGGCCTCGGCGAACACCCCCGCCTACGTCGGCGCCCGGGACGTCGCCTTCGCCTCGGCGGCCAAGAAGCTCGGCATCGAGGTCAAGATCGTCACCAAGTCCCTCACCTACATGTACGCCAACTACGGCAACACCTTCGCCCCCGCCACCAAGAACGAATGGGCGATGCAGGACTACGGTCCGCTCTACCTGGCGGCCGGCTACCCCAGCAGCAACACGGTGTTCAACGCCAAGGGCAGCTTCAACCTGGGCAGCTACCGCGACGACGAGGTGGACCGGCTCATCGACGCCTCGACCTTCGGGGCCGACGCCAAGGCCCTGTCGGCCGAGGTGACCAGGATCGCCGAGGAGCTTCCCGTGCTGTTCTTCCCGACCCCGCACACCCTGGTGGTGTGGAAGGACACGCTGTCCGGCCCGCAGTCGTCGTTCCGCGCCCTGCTCAGCTACCTGTACACGCCCGAGCTCTGGTACTACCACGCATGATCCAGGACGCCTTCGCCCGGCCGCTGCGCCACCTCGACCCGGCCGCCGCCTCCCTCGCGGACGACCGTACGCTGCGCGAGCTGGTCGGCGACGCCAGGGTGGTGGCCGTCGGCGAGGGGGCGCACAACGTCACCGAGTTCCACCGACTCAAGGACCGGCTGTTCCGCGTCCTCGTGCGCGAGCTGGGGTTCTCGGCGTTCGTGATGGAGTCCGGCTTCGCCGAGGGCCTGACCGTGGACGCCTGGGTCCACGGCGGGCCGGGGGAGGCCGCGGCGGTCGCCCGCGACGGCATCACCTACCGGTTCGGCGAGTGCGAGCCGGTGCGCCGGCACCTGCGCTGGATGCGGCGCCGCAACTCCGGCGGCCCGGCGAAGGTCTCCTTCTACGGCATGGACCTGCCCGGCTCGTCCACCTCGCCCGGCCCGGCGGTGCGCGTGTGCCTGGACCGCATGCCGGCCGGGCCGGGCGACGAGGAGCTGCTGCTCCTGAGCGACCTGGGCGGCCGTACCGAGGCGGCGGTCCGGTACGCGGCCATGCCCGCCGCCGGTCGCGCCCGGCTCCTGGCGGGGCTGCGCGAGCTGGCCGGGCGCGCGCTCCTGCTGGACGACCCGGTGCTGCGCCGGTGCGCGGCCTCCCTCCAGGCGTTCGCCGACGAGGCCGAGGGCGACGTGCGGCCGGACGCGCCCTGGCCCCGGGACCGGTTCATGGCCGAGACCGTGGAATGGGTGCTCGAACGGGAGGAGCGGATCGTCGTCAGCGCGCACAACTCCCACGTCCGGCGCTCGCCCTTCCACGGCCGGCCGACGCTGGGCGGCCTGCTCGCCGAGTCCCTGGGAACCGGCCTGGTCGTCGTCGGCGCCACCTACGGCCGCGGCCCGGAGGTCCGTTTCACGCAGCGCTCCGCGCGCCCGTTCGACTGCGACGTCTCGCTGCAGACCCGGACGACTCTGCCGCCGAACTGCGTCGAGGCGTCGCTGGACCGTCTCGGGCCGCCGGTGACCGTGGTCGACCTGCGCCGCGCGCCGGCCGAGCTGTTCGACGGGATCGACGGCACGCTCGCGAGCGGCGGCCTCGACCCCGTGGACGACTTCCCGGCCGCCTACGACGCCCTCGTCCACGTCCGCCGGGTCACCCGGGTCCCCGGCGCGTTCGAACGGCTCCGGGCCGAGTTCGCCGCCGCCCCGCCGGCCGCCGCGCCCGCTCCTCCGGAACAGCCCGCCTCTCCACCACAGCAGCCCGTCCGTTCCCGACCGTCGGAGGCACCGTGACTCTTCCCTACCCGCCCGCGCGCACCGTCGAGGTCGTCGAGGACGTCGCGGGCGTCCGCGTGCCCGATCCGTACCGGTGGCTGGAGGAGGAGACGCCCGAGGTGCGGCGGTGGCAGCGGCGGCAGGCCGACCTGGCCGCCGCCGTCGCCCACGACGGCCAGGACCCGGCCGCCGTCCGGGACCTGATCCGGGCCTACGACAGCGGCTCCCGTCCCATCCTGCCCAGGTACGCGGCCGGCCGCTGGTTCCGCCCGGTCACCCCGCCGGGTGGGACGGCGTCCGCCGTGGTCGTCGCCGACCGGCCCTACGGCCCCGGGCGGACGGTGGCCGACCTGGCCGGGTTCGGCGGCCAGGAGGGCCCGGCGGTGCTGTCCTGGCTGGCGCCCTCCCCGGACGGCCGCGTCCTGGCCCTCGGCGTGTGCGTCGACGGCAGCGAGCACAACACCGTCCGGCTCGTCGAGGTGGACACCGGCCGGCTGCTCGACGCGCCCGGTCAGCTCCTGCACAGCGCCTGGGCCGGCGGCGTCTCCTGGACGCCCGACAGCGGCGGCTTCACCTTCTTCGCGCTCACCGGCCCGCCCGAGGAGTTCCGGCAGGCGGTCTTCTCCCACCGGCTCGGGACGCCGGGGGAGACCGTCGTGGAGCCGGTCCCGGTCCCGGCGGGCTCGCGCGAGTACACGCTCGTCCAGTACTCGCCGGACGGCAGGTGGGCGGTGGCCGCGCACCGGGTGGGCAGTCCGATCCCGTGCGCGGTCCGCGACCTGTCCGAGCCCGGCGCGGCCTGGCGTCCCTTCGTCACCCGCTGCGCCGGCACGGTCGCCGGCCACATCGTCGGCGACCGCTACGTGGCCGTCACCGACGTCGGCGCGCCGCGCGGACGGGTCGTCGCCATCCCGCTCGACGCCGCCGACCCGGACGACCCCTCGGGATGGGCCGAGCTGGTCCCCGAGGGCGACACCGTGCTGCGCTCCCTCACACCGGTCGGCGAGCACCTGTACCTCAGCGAGTTCGACCGGACGTTCGCCCGCGTCCGGATCATCGACCGCGCGGGCCGCGTCGCCGGGGAGGTGCCCCTGCCCGGCCGGGGCGCGCTCGCCGCCCCCTTCTTCGCGCTGACCGCCCTGGCCACCGGCGTCCCCGCGGCCGACTTCGTCTTCGCCTTCTCCACCCTGACCAGCTCCTGGGGCGTCTACCGGCACCGCCCCGGCGAGAGCGCGCCGGAGACCCTGTCGGCCCCGGCGGTCGTCCTCGACGCCGAGGTGACGGCCGGGCAGGCGGTGGCGGCCGACGGGGTCGCGGTGCCGTACCACGTGGTTCGCCCGGCGGGCCTGGACCCGGCGCGGCCCGCGCCGACGCTCGTCTCGGCGTACGGGGCGGCCAACGTGCCCCTGCTTCCCCAGTACCAGCCCGACCTGGCCGCGTTCGTCGCCGCCGGGGGCGTGCTGGTGCAGGCGTACCTGCGCGGGGGCGGCGAGTTCGGCGGGGACTGGTACCTGGCCGCGCACCGGGAACGGCGGCACGTCCGCGACTCCGACCTCGTGGCGGTCGCCGAGCACCTGATCGCGGACGGGGTGAGCGCCGCCGACCGGCTCGCGCTGACCGGTGGCTCCGACGGCGGGCTCATGTGCGGGATCGCCGTCACCACCCGGCCCGAGCTGTGGCGGGCCGTCCTGCCGCGGGCGCCGTTGCTGGACCTGATCGGCGGCGTCCGCGACCCGTACCTCGACTTCGTCATCCGCAAGGCGTGGGCCGACCCGGACGACCCCGAGCAGGTCCGGCGGCTGCTGCGGATGTCGCCGTACGAGCTGGTGCGCCCCGGCGTCTTCCCCGCGGTCTACATCCAGGCGGGGGCGGCCGACCCGCGCTGCCGGCCCTGGCACGCGCGCAAGTTCGCCGCCCGCCTCCAGGCGGCCCAGCAGGGGGACGAGCCGATCCTGCTGCACGTCTTCGACGACGCCGGGCACGGCGCGGCCACCCCTCACGACGTTGCGGTCGCGCAGGACGCCGAGTGGCTGGCCTTCCTCATCGGGACGCTCGGCCTGCGCGGCGGCGGGGTCAGTCGTCCGGGGCCGACCTGATCGACATCAGGCGCAGTTGCAGCATGGCCGACAGGCGCGCGTCCGGGGAGCTGAGGTCGAGGCGGCCGACCTCGGCGGCGCGCCGCAGCCGGTAGCGGAACGTGTTGGGATGCACGAACATCGCGGCGGCGGCCACCGAGACGTCGCCGAAGGCGTCGAGCCAGGCGCCCAGCGTCTCGACCAGGCTCGTCTGGTGCTCCTTGTCGTAGGCGACGATCCGGGCGATCGCCCCGCTGGGCACGTCGCCGCGCGGCACGAGGTCGGCCAGCTCCAGCAGCAGCGCGTCCACGTGCACGTCGTCCAGGCGGGCCGCCTGCCGGCCGCCGACGCCCGACCGCAGCACGCGCAGCGCCCGGTCCGCGCCCGAACGTGAGCGGGCCAGCGCCGAGCCGTCCCCGGCCAGCCGCCCGACGCCGACCAGCGGGCGCAGGCGGGAGCCGACCCGGGCCAGGAACTCGGTGGCCACCAGGACCGCGCGCTCCTCGGCGTCCTGCCGGTTCTGCGGCAGCGGCAGGATGCCGTAGGCGACGTCGCCGACCAGCGCGGCGGCGGCCCGCGGGTGTACGGCGGACAGGTGCATGGCGAAGGCGTCGGCCAGCCGCCTGCGCTCGGCGGCGAGCTGCGCGGGCAGCGGGCTCTCGCCCGCCGGGCCCACGACGGTGAGCGCCAGGACGACCGCCGGCTCGTCCTTCAGGCCGAGGCGGCGCGCGGCCTCCAGGGAGCCGGGCCCGCTCTCCAGCGCGGTGCCCAGCAGCTCGGCCCGCAGCCGCCGTTCCATGTCGGCGTCGGCGCGCTGCCACACCATGTGCATCGCGACCAGCTTGGACGCCTCGTAGAGCGCCTGGCTGCGCTCCTCACCCAGCGGCCCGGGGACGATGACCCAGATCGTGCCGAGGATCTCGTCGCCGGCGCGCACCGCGATCGCCGTCCGGGGCAGCGCGGGCGGTTGGAGCGTTCCGCCGGGGTCGGGCAGGGGGGCCACGAAGACGGGCCGGTCGCTGCGGTAGATCGCCTGGAACACGCCGCGTTCCTCCAGGATGCGGGTGTACTGCTCGGGGACCTGGCGGCCCAGGATCGTGCGCACGCGGGAGGTGTCGGTGTCCTCCTGGCGGCTGGAGAAGGCCAGCAGCCGCGAGTTGCGGTCCTCGATGGTGACCGGCGCGTCGAGCAGCGCGGCGATGGCGTTGGCGACGGCGAACAGGTCGCCGGACCGGATCGGTCCCGAGGCGTGCGCGTCGGGGTCGAGCCGGCCCCCCTCGGACGTCAGCTCGCGCAGCATGCCCGCCAGATGCGTCCAGGACGCGCCGCGGGCGAAGGCCAGCACGGTCACGCCCGCCCGGGCCGCCGCCGCGACGAGCCGTTCGTCGGCGACGACGGGCGCGCGGACCACCAGCGCGGCGGCGCCGTGCCGGCCGAGCCGGGTCACGACCCGCTCGACGTCGGCCGGGTCGTGCAGGCCGACGCCGAGGACCAGGGCGTTTGCGGGCAGCTCGGGTTCGTCGAGCGGGTCGTGGATGACGACGCCGCCGATGTCCTGGCCGAGCGCGGCGTCGCCGCAGACGACGTGGAGCAGGGTGGTACCGAGTTCCTCCAGGACGCGGCCCAGGCTGGCACGCGGGAGGCCGGTCATGGGGACGAGCACGCTCCCGAAGCTAGCGCCGCCCCGGTGGCACGTCGTTCGTCCGGCATGACGAAATGCTACCGGCTGATCCGTCGAAACGGACGAACCGGTCAGGACGGCATCGGCACCCAGGTCTTCGCGACGGTGACCTCCTCCAGGACCTCCGGGATGGGGGCGACGCCGATCCCCGGGCCGGTCGGCACCGCGAGGTGCCCGTCCACCAGGCGGAACGGCGGCGTCAGGTCGGTCCGGTAGTAGCGGTCGGACGCCGAGGTGTCGCCCGGCAGCAGGAACCCGGGCAGCGCGGCGAGCGCCACGTTGGCGGCCCGCCCCACGCCGGTCTCCAGCATGCCGCCGCACCACACCGGGACGTCGTGCGCGGCGCAGACGTCGTGGATCCGCCTGGCCTCCAGATGGCCGCCGACCCGGCCCGGCTTGATGTTCACCACCTGGCAGGCCCCGAGCGCGATCGCGTCGGCGGCGGCGCGGGCCGAGACGATCGACTCGTCCAGGCAGATCGGCGTCGTGATGCGCTCGGCCAGCCGGGCGTGCCCGATCAGGTCGTCCTGCGCGAACGGCTGCTCGATCAGCAGCAGGCCGAACGGGTCCAGCCCGGCCAGGTGCCGCAGGTCGCCGCGCCCGTACGCGGTGTTGGCGTCCACCTGGAGCGGGACGTCGCCGAACCGCTCGCGCACGGCCCGGACCGGCTCGACGTCCCAGCCCGGTTCGATCTTCAGCTTGATCCGCAGGTAGCCCGCGTCCAGGTATTCGGCGACGGCGTCGAGCAGCGCCGGGATCGACCCGGTGATGCCCACCGACACCCCGCACGGCACGCTGTCGCGCACCGCCCCGAGCGCGTGGGCCAGCGGGACGCCGCGGGCGCGCAGGTCGGCGTCGAGGACGGCGGTCTCCAGCGCGGCCTTGGCCATCCGGTGCCCCTTGAACGCGGCCAGCGCCGGGGCGACTTTGTGCGCGTCCAGGTCCGCCACGCCGCCCAGCGCCGGGACCAGGAAGCGGGTCAGCACGTCGGCCGCGGCGTGGGTGTACTCCGAGGAGTACAGGGGGGCCGTGCCCGCGCCGCACTCGCCCCAGCCCTCGGCCTCGTCGGTGACGACGCGCACCAGCACCGCCTGCCGTACCGTCTCGGTGCCGAACGACGTGCGGAACGGCGTCACGAGCGGCATCTCCACCGTGCGGACCTCGACTGCGGTGATCTTCATTCCGTCTCCTGCCTGTCCACGATGTACCAGCCTGTACGGTCGAAGCCGCGCACCCGGGCGCCCCCGTCGAGCAGCTCGCCCAGCACGTCCCGCAGCGCCCTGCGCCAGTCGGCGGCGCGGGCCGGGTCGCTCTCGCGCATCGCCTCGACGTCGCCGGGCACGCCGACCAGGACGGTGGGCGTGCCGGCGTACCGGGTCAGCGGCCCGCCCGCCGCGGACGCCTCCAGCGCCACGGCCGCGCCCGCCGTCCGGGCCGCCGCCGCGTCCGTCCGGGCCGGACGGCCCGCGCAGGCCGCCTCGACGGCGGGCGTCTCCAGTCGCCAGCTGACCAGGACGCGGTCGGTGTCGTCGGCGCGGTTGATGTCGTCGTCCATGGGGCCGTAGAAGTTCGGCAGGTACTCGGACGGGGTGGCGCCCAGCTTGGCCAGGTTGAAGTAGGCGTTGCGGCGTACCAGGGGGTCGTAGGTCCAGCAGATCTCGCCGACGCCGCGCCGCATCGCCCAGGCGCGCTGGTGCAGCTTCAGCGCGAAGCCGACGTTGCGGCCCTGCATGCCCGCCAGCACGCCGGCGATGTGACTGTGCAGGGCGGCGCGGGCCGGCGGGGAGAAGAAGCCGAAGCAGGCGCCCACCAGCCGGCCGCCGTCGAACGCGCCGCTCACGTAGCTGCCCGCCTTCGACATCGCGCGCAGCAGGTCGGCCGTCACCGGCGGGTTGTTCTCGCCGGTGCGCCAGATGTGCTCGTACAGGCGGCGGACGGCTTCCAGCTCGCCGACGCTGTCCAGGGGGCGGATGTCGATGCCCGCGCCGTCGGCGGCGGCCTGCGCCGCGGCGCACGCGGCCTCGACGGGCCGGGAGTCGCGACGGTCGCGGATGAGATCAGTCACGCCGGTCATGGTCGCAGCCGCTCTCGTCCCGTAGCTGGTCGGCGAGCACCGGGCGGCGGCGCCGGATTCGTCCGGCCGGACAAGGGGGGGTCACCGCTACGCGGTCAGCAGATCGGCGACCAGGGCGGTCAGCAGGCGGGTGCGGCCCGGCAGTTCGGCGACCAGCACGTGTTCGTCGTCGGCGTGGGCGCCGCCGCCGACCGCGCCCAGGCCGTCCAGGGTGGGTGTGCCGGCCCCGGCGGTGAAGTTGCCGTCGGAGGCCCCGCCGACGGCGACCGAGGCCGGCGGCCCGATCCCGAGGGCCTCGGCGAGCCGGCACGCCCGCTCGAACAGGTCCTTCGACGCCGACGCCGGGAGCGGCGGCCGGTTCGGCCCGCCGCCGACCGTGACGCCCGCGCCGGGCAGCACCGGCCGCAGCCCCCGCATCGCCGCGTCCACCCGGTCCTGCTCGGCGGCGTCCCTGACCCGTACGTCCACGTCGAACCGGGCCCGCGCCGGCACGGTGTTCACCGTGGTGCCCGACTCCAGGCGGGTCGGGGTGACGGTCGTGCCCAGCGCGGGATCGGCCAGCGCCGCCACGGCCGTGATCTGGTGGGTCACCTCGACCGTCGCGTTCACGCCGCGTTCGGGATCCAGCCCGGCGTGCGCGGCCCGGCCCCGCACCAGCACCTCGTACCGGGAGACGCCCTTGCGCTCGGTCTTCAGCGCCCCGCCCGGCCCGGCGGCCTCCAGCACCAGCGCCGCCGCGCACCCGCGCGCCTCCTCCTCGACCAGCTCCCGCGAGGTGGGGGAGCCGGGCTCCTCGTCGCCGGTGACGAGCAGGGTCACGCCGTCCAGGTCGTCCAGCGCGGCCAGCGCGTGGAAGGCCATCACCAGCCCCGCCTTCATGTCGAAGCACCCCGGCCCGCGCAGCACGCCGTCGCGCACCTCGAACGGGTGCCGCTCCAGCGAGCCGACCGGCCACACCGTGTCGTGGTGGCCGAGCAGCAGCACCCGCGGCTCGCCGCCGAACCGCCAGCGCAGGTGGGTGCGCCCGCCGATGACGACGCGCTCGGCCGCGGCCCCCAGGCGGGCGGCGCCGACGTCGGCGACGGTCGTGGCGCTGCGGGCGACCGCGGCCAGGTCGCCCGACGGGGACTCGCAGCGTACGAGCCGCTCGATGTCGTCGATCATCGCGGCCTCGCGGGCCCGGTCGGACGTGGTACGGCGTGGTGTCATGATGGCAGCCTCCGGTCGGACGGACCGCCCATCATCGTGAACCACGACGCGGACGGGCCTGTCGCACCGGCCAACATCGGCCCGCCCCGTTGGGCCCCGCCGACGACCGCCCCCCGACGACCGCCCGGCTACGTGAGGTCGGCGAAGCGCTCGACGTCCTCCGTACGGCCGGAGACGATGATCACGTCGCCGTAGCCCAGCTCGGTGTCGGAACCGGCGTAGGTGAACTCCTCCTCCGCGCTCTTGACCGCCACCACGGTGACGCCGTGCTTGCGGCGCAGGTTGGAACGGCCGAGCGGCACCCCGATGTACTCCTTGGGCGGCCGGGTCTTGGCCATCGCGAAGTTCTCGTCCACCTGCATGAAGTCCAGCATGCGGCCGGTCACCATGTGGGCCACCCGCTCGCCCATGTCGTGCTCGGGGAAGACGACGTGATGGGCGCCGATCCGCGCCAGGATCCGGCCGTGCTGGCGGCTGACGGCCTTGGCCCAGATGTCGTCGATCTCCAGCTCGATCAGCAGCGACGTGGTCAGGACGCTGGCCTCCAGGTCGCTGCCGATGGCCACGACCGCCCGGTAGAAGTCGGGCACGCCGAGCTGGCGCAACGTCTCCAGGTCGGTGGAGTCGGCGGTGGCGATGTGGGTGATCTGCCCGGCCAGGCTCTGGGCGACCTTGGGCCGGTTGTCGATGGCCAGGACCTCGGTGCCGCGCCGGGTGAGCTCCAGGGCGAGCGAGGTGCCGAACCGGCCCAGGCCGATGACCACGACGGGGTCTGTCTTCTTGTCAGCCAACGATGACACGTTCCTCGGGTAGTTCGTACCGACGGGTGCGCTCCTTCAGGGCGAGCGCGGAACCCAGTGTGAGCGGGCCGATGCGCCCGATGAACATCAGCGCGACCAGCAGCACCTGTCCGGCCGGCGTGGCCTGGGAGGTGATGCCGGTGGACAGCCCGTTCGTGCCGAACGCCGAGACGACCTCGAACAGCACCTGGTCCAGGCTGTGGGGAGTGATGGCGAGCAGCAGGTAGGTCGAGACGGCGACCAGGACGACGCCGATCATCGTGATCGAGATGACCTGACGCTGCGCGGACTCGGCCAGGCGCCGGTGGCCGATGTTCACCCGAGGCTCTCCCCGCAGTTCGGCCCAGATGATGAACACCAGCAGCCCGAACGTGGTGACCTTGATGCCGCCCGCCGTGCCGGCGCTGCCGCCGCCGATGAACATCAGCAGGTCGGTGGCGAGCAGGCTGCTCGGGTAGAGCTGGCCGATGTCCAGGCTGTTGAACCCGCCCGAACGCGGCATGACCCCGGTGAAGAACGCGGCCAGCAGCTTGCCGGAGTCGTCGAGCCCGCCGAGCGTCCTGGGGTTGCGCCACTCGGTCACCAGGAAGATCAGTGTGCCCACCGCGAGCAGGACGAGCGTCACCCCGACGGTCACCCGGGTGAGCACCGACCAGCGGCTGGGCCGGCGCCAGGCGCGGGCCAGCTCGAACACCACCGGGAAGCCCAGCCCTCCCACGATCACCGCCAGCGCGATCGGCAGGCAGATCCACGCGTCGCTGACGAAGCGCATCATGTTGTCCGGCCACAGCGCGAACCCGGCGTTGTTGAACGCCGACACCGCGTGGAACCAGCCCAGGTACATGGCGCGGCCCAGCGGCTCGCCGTAGCCCGTGACGAAGCGCGCGGTGAGCAGCGCGGCGACGATCAGCTCGGACACGAGGCTGAAGATGACCACGTTGCGCACCACGCGCCGCACGTCGGACATGCTCAGCGTCTTCGTCTCGGCCTGGGCGAACATGCGGGCGCGCAGCCCCAGCCGGCCCGCCACCAGGACGGTGAACAGCGTGGCCATCGTCATGATGCCCAGGCCGCCCACCTGGACCAGCCCGGCGATCACCACCTCCCCGGCCACCGACCAGTGCGTGGCGGTGTCCACCACGACCAGGCCCGTCACGCAGACCGCGGACGTCGCGGTGAACAGCGCGGTCAGCCAGCCGGCCGGTTCGCCGTCGGCCGTGGCCATCGGCGAGGTCAGCAGGGCCGTGCCGGTCAGGATGAAGGCGGCGAACCCGGTGGCGATGACCTGTGCCGGGTGGTGGAACCGGGACAGGAAGACGCCCGTCAGCCGCTGATGTCTCATGACGCGTTCCCTCCGGCCGCGGCCGCGCGGGGGGCATGATGTGAGGCGAGCACGATCAGACCGTAGACCACCCGGCCACTGCTGCCGCAAACGCGTCCGGAGCCGGGACGGGAATCGTGTCGCGCCGGGGCGCTGCGGCTAAAAATGCGACAAAAACGATTCGGCATCGGGAAAGCCGTGCAGGTCACGTCAGTAGAGTGACAGTCACGTAGGTGATCACGAACGGGGCGCGATCGGCATGCTGGGGGAGGACACGCCGTACCCGATGCTGGTCGCCGACGCCTCGGGCGCCGTCGAGCGGGCGAACGCCGCCGCCCGGTCGCTGCTGGGCGGCGCGGCGCGGATCGGGCCGGAATGGCTCGCCCGCGCCCACCACGAACTCTGCGCCCGCCTGGCCGCCCCGCCCGGCACCGGAAGCACGCCCGACGCCGAGGGCGAGCCCCGGCCCGTCCGGGGGCCGGTCGGGGAGCGGGTGTTCGAAGCTCATCCCGTGCACGCCGGCCGCGACCGCGTCACCTGGTGGCTGGTCGACGTCACCGAACGGGAGCACGCCATGGAGGTGCTGCGGGCCGAGCAGGACTCGGCCGCGTCCATGGTGGCGGCCGCCACCGAGCTGCTGTCCTCGCTCAACCTCGACCGCTGCCTGGAGGCGGTCGCCCGCCTGGCCGTGACGCACCTCGCCGAGGCCGCCCGGGTCGTCGTGCCGCTGGGCCGCCGGTACGAGGTCGCCTACCACGACGCCGGCGGCGAGGCCGTGCGCAGGAACCTGGACCTCGATCCGCGGGACCTGCCGGGCCTGGCCGAGGCGCTGCGGGCCTTCCCGCCGGTGCCCGCCCGCTGGGTCGACCCCGAGCGGGCGCCCGGCTGGGTGCTGGGCGAGGGGCACGACGGGATCCGTTCGGTGGTGGTGATCTCGCTGCCCGGCTACGGCCTGCCCGCCGGCGCGCTGATCCTGCTGCGCGGCTCGACCGGCTTCTCCCCGGCCGAGGAGGTGTTCGCGCGGCTGTTCGTGGCCCGCGCCGGCACGGCGATCTCCATCGCCCGCGTGTACGCCGAGCAGGGGGCCGTCACCGAGACGCTGATGGCCGACCTGCTGCCGCCGATGACGCCGTACCTGGACGTCGCCGACGTGGCGGCCCGCTACCGGGCGGCGGGCCACGGCGCGCTGGTCGGCGGCGACTTCTACGACGTGCACCCGGTCGCCGGTTCCGGCGGGACGGCGCTGGTGGTCCTCGGCGACGTCTCCGGCAAGGGGCTGGAGGCCGCCGTGCTCACCGGCAAGATCCGCAACACGCTGCGCGCCCTGCTGCCGCTGGCCGACGACCACCAGCGCGTGCTGGAACGGCTCAACGAGGTGCTGCTCGCCGAGTCCAGCCCGCGGTACGTCACGCTCGTGCTGGCCGGGGTCGGGCGCCGCGGCCCGCGGCTGGAGCTGCGGCTGACCAGCGCCGGGCATCCGCCGCCGATGATCGTGCGCAACGACGGCCGGGTCGAGGACGCCCTCACCCGCGGCACCCTGATCGGCCTGCTGGAGGAGATCACCAGCGTGACCGAGACGGTGCTCCTGGACCCCGGCGAGACCTGCCTGCTCTACAGCGACGGCGTCATCGAGGCCAGGGGCGGCCCGCTGGGCGACGAGCTGTTCGGCGACGACCGGCTGCGGGAGGAGCTGCGGCAGTGCGCCGGCATGCCGGCCGCGGCCCTGGCCGAACGCGTCCAGATGCTCGCCTCGCAGTGGGCCGGCGAGCGGGAGCGCGACGACATCGCCATCGTCGCCATCGGCGCGCCGCGCGAGGCGCCCGACGGCCCGCCCGACGGCCAGGACGGCGGTCCTCCGGCGTGAAGAACGAGATCGAGCGCTGCGTCGAGACGCTGCGGGCGGCGGCGACGGCCGGCGACGAGTACGCCGCGATCGACGCCGCGCGGGCCGCCCTCGACGCCGGCGTGCCCCTGGAGACCCTGCTCATCGACGTCGTCGCCGTCGCGCAGGCCCGCGTGGGCCTGGACTGGGCGGCCAACCGGCTCACCGTCGCCCAGGAGCACACGGCGACCGCGGTCCACGAGCGGGTGCTCGCCGTGCTGGCCCACGAGCCGGCCGTGCGCGGCCACCGTTCCGGGCCGGACAAGGGGCGGTTGAGCGTGGCGTGCGTGGACGGCGAGTGGCACACCTTCCCGGCCCGGCTGCTGGCCGAGGTGCTGCGGCTGCGCGGCTGGCAGGTGGACTACCTGGGCGCGCACGTCCCCACCGCGCACCTGGTCGTGCACGTGCACAGGACCGCGCCGGTCGCGGTCGCGCTGTCGGGCTCGATCGCCACCCGGCTGCCCGCCGCGCACGCCACCATCAGCGCCTGCCAGGCGGCGGGCACGCCCGTGCTCGCCGGTGGCGCCGCCTTCGGGCCCGACGGCCGCTACGCCCGCCTGCTCGGGGCCGACGCCTGGGCGCCGGACGCGCGGGCCGCCGCCGACCTGCTCGACGCCGGGCCGCCGCCGCGCCGGGCCATGACGGGGCTGGGCGCCGGACGGCGGCCGCACCTGGCCGGCCCCGAGTACACCGCGCTCACCGAACGGGCGCAGGAGCTGGTCAGAGGCGTCATGGACGAGCTGGACGAGCACGCGCCCGTCGCCGAGGGCCAGGAACCGACCGGGCACACCGCCGAGGACGTCGCGTACGTCGTCGACTACCTCAAGGCCGCCGCGTACGTCAACGACCCCGGCCTGTTCACGTCCTTCACCGGCTGGATGGCGCACGTGCTGACCGCGCGCGGCGTGCCGGTGCGCGTCCTGGCCGTCACCCTGGACGCGCTGGACGTCCGTCTGAGGGACCTGCCGCTCACCCGCGAGCTCATCGTCCGGGCCCGCGCCGCGCTGCCGGACGGGCCCCGCTGACCGTTCCCGCCGGTCAGTCGCGCTCCTGCCACGTGCACAGGCAGGCGTGGTTGCCCTCGGGGTCGGCCAGCACCCAGAACTGCGGCGCCTCCTCCTCGTGGACCAGCCGGCCGCCCGCCGCCACCGCCGCGTCGATCCGGGGACGGACCTGCGCGGGTTCCACCCACACGTCGAGGTGCCAGCGCTGACGGGGCTCCTCGTCACCGGACTGCTGGAACCACACGGTGGGCAGCGCGCCGGCCGGGTCGCGCAGGCCGCCCCCCGCGTCGGGCTCCATCGCCAGCACCGCCGCCCAGAACGGCCGGATCGAGTCCCGGGCGGGGGTGTCGAGGCCGAGGTCGAGCACGGAGACGGCCGCGGAGTCCAGGCCGACCCCCGCCTCGGCCGCCAGGGCCGAGACCGCGCGCGCCAGCCGCACGTCGCGGCCGGTGACCCCGCCCGTGTCGTGGCTGGTCAGCCGGACGTCGACATGGGTGTACCGCAGGTCGAGGTCGGGATGGTGGTCCATCTCCTCGGCCACCGCCCCGATGGCGTCGACGAGCGCGAGCCCGGCCGCGAACGTCCCGGTGCGGAGGCGGGTGTGCAGGGCGCCGAGCAGGTACGCCCACCCGGCCAGCCCCTCCTGTGCGATCTGCGGTCCGGTCAGCTTGGTCATGAGGTCATCTTCGCAGGCGCCGGCGAAGGCTTTCCGCGTCCCGTTCCGCGAGGACGGCAGGCGGCGCGACCGTCTCCGTCAAGCGACAGACAGCCCGCGCACGCTCGGCTACCGTCCGGAGTATGGCGAACGACGGCGAGCAGGAAGAGCTCCCGATCTGCGGCACCTGCATGGGCGCGGGCGGCGAGTGGATCGACCGGAACGGCGAGTCGGAGCAGCAGTCCACCTGGAGGTCGTGCAGGTCGTGCAGCGGGACGGGCCGTAGGTGACGGACCCGATCACCTGCCCCGAATGCGAGGGCACCCGCGGCATACTGCTCGGGGACCTGTTCCTCACCTGCACGTTCTGCGGCGGCCTCGGCCGGGTGGGCGGCGCCGACGAGCCCGCCGAGCGCGGCGGCAGGCCCCCCGGCGGGCCGCCGCCGGCCTGGGAGCACAGGGTGTGGTCCGACCCCTGGATCGCCGAGCAGCTCGGCTGCCGCTTCTGCCTCGGCTCGAAGACGGTGACCCACATCAAGGCGGGCATGCTGGTGACCCTGCCGTGCAGGTGCGCCGACGACTGACCCCACCTCGTCCCACGAGGACGAGCGGCGGCGCTAGTCGAGGCAGAACTCGTTGCCCTCGGGGTCGGTCATCACGATGTGACCGCCGCCGAACGGGGGCTCCGGCTCGTGCCGCCGCACCCGCGTCGCGCCCAGCCCGACCAGCCGCTCGCACTCTGCCTCCAGCGCCGCCATGCGCTCCTCGCCGCGCAGCCCGGGAGCCGCCCGGACGTCGAGGTGCACGCGGTTCTTGGCGGCCTTGCCCTCCGGCACCCGCTGGAAGAACACCCGGGGGCCGTGCCCGTCGGGGTCCTCGATGGCCGACCTGGTGTCACGCTCCTCCTCGGGGACGCCGACCCGGGCGAGGAAGTCGTCCCACGCGGCCAGCGGGTCGGCGCCCTCGGGCAGCTCGACCCCGGGCGGGCCGGGATGGACGTAGCCCAGCGCGTCGCGCCAGAACGTGGACAGCGCCTTGGGATCGTGGGCGTCGAAGGTGACCTGGATGTGGCGGCTCATGTGACATCACTCCGTTCGGTGCGGCAAGCTTTTCCGGGAACACTGTGCCAGCACCGGCCGACAGAACCGGTCCGCTGTCAGCCCAGCGTCGCGGCCTCTTCGCGCAGCCACTCGACCAGGGTCGGCACCAGCGGGTGGTCGCGCCGCCGGGCGGTGGCGACCCCGATGTAGCGCACGGGACGCGGCGGGTTCAGCGGCACGACGGCCAGGCCGGGCGTCCCGCGCGCCAGGCAGATGGACGGCACCAGGCTGACGCCGAGCCCGGCCGCCGTGAGCGCCTGCGCCAGGTGGTAGTCGCTGGTGGAGCCGCTGACCCGCAGCTCGAACCCGGCCGCCGCCGCGTAGCCGCGCAGGAACGCCTCCGTCTTGGAGCAGCCGATCACCCACGGCTGCTCGGCCAGCTCGGTCAGGTCCAGCGACGCCCGCCCGGCCAGCGGGTGGGCGGTCGGCAGCGCGACCGACAGCGGGTCCTCGGCCAGCGGCGTCCAGCTCAGGCCCGTACGGTCGCCGGGCAGCACCGGCAGCGGCCCGGCGAAGTGGTAGGCGACGGCCAGGTCCGCCTCGCCCCGCCGGACCAGCGGCAGGCTGTCCTCCGGCTCCCGCTCGACCACGTTCGTCTCGACCTGCGGATGGGCGGCGACGAACCGCGCCAGCACGCCGGGCAGCAGCGCGCGGCCCCCGCTGGTGAACGTGGCCACGGTCAGCCGTCCGCGCCCGGAGGCCAGCTCGTCGATCCGCTCCCGGGCGTGCCGCAGCTCGGCCGCGATCGTCTCGGCCGTATCCACCAGCAGCCGGCCCGGCTCGGTGAGGGCCACGCCACGGGTGCTGCGGGTGACGACGGCGGTGCCGAGCTGCCGTTCCAGCGCGGCGATCTGCTGCGAGACGGCGGACGGCGTGAGCAGCAGCGCGGCCGCCGCCCGGTTGAAGCTGCCGTGCGCGGCCACCTCCCGCAGCACCCTGAGCCGATGGGCGTCGATCAACAGTTCTCCTTAACACGAGGCCAGCAAGTCACCACTACCACTGCTGACCCCGTCCGGGCCAGTCTTGGCGGCATGCGACAGATCTGCGTCATCGGCGGCAACCGCTACTTCGGCCGCCGCCTGATCCGCCTGCTGCTCGACGGCGGCGACCACGTGACCGTGGTCAACCGGGGCTCGGCCGCGCCGCCGTCCGGCGCCGAGCACGTCGTCGCCGACCGGGCGGACGCGGCGGCCCTCGCCCGCGCCCTGGCCGGGCGGACCTTCGACGCCGTCGTGGACCAGGTCTGCTACACGCCGCTGCACGCCGACGTCGCCCGCCACGTGTTCGCCGGGCGCGCCGCCCGGTACGTGATGACCTCCACCATGGAGGTCTACGACCCGGCCACCTCGCCGTCCCTCCGGTCGCCGGCCGTGGCGCCGGTCGTCGAGGAGGTCGTCGAGGCCGCGTCCTGGCCGGTGGACCCGGGCCTGCCGTGGGGGTCGCCGGACGAGCTGTCCCGGCTGCTCGGCGAGGCGGGCGCGTACGCGGAGGGCAAGCGGCAGGCCGAGGCGGTGTTCGCCCGGGACCCGGCCTTCCCGTTCGTCGCCGTGCGCAGCGCCCACGTCCTGGGCGGCGGGGACGCCGACTTCACCGGGCGCCTGCGCCACTACGTGGACCGCGTACGCGCCGGGCTGCCGGTCGCCGTGCACCGCGACCCGGCGCCGACGTCGTTCGTCCACCACGCGGAGATCGCCGCGTTCCTGCACTGGACGGCCACGGGGACCGACGTCACCGGCGCGCTCAACGCCGCCTCCCACGGTTCGCCGACCGTCACCGGCCTGTGCGCGGAGATCGCCGCCGTCACCGGCTCGCCGGTCCCCGCCTACCGCGTCGTGGACGGCGGCGAACCGGCCTCGCCGTTCTCCTTCGACCGCTCCTACGCCCTCGACAACGGCCGGGCCGCCGCGCTCGGCTTCCCGTTCACCGACGTCACGACGTGGCTGCCGGAAGCCGTCACCGCCCTCCTCCCGCTACCGCCCTCCTCCTGAAGCCGCCCTCCTCCCGGAAAGCCGAACAACCATGATCACCCGCCGCATCGGAACCGCCGAGGTCAGCGCC
The DNA here is from genome assembly GCF_040675375.1 of Nonomuraea sp. NPDC049607. Classification (NCBI taxonomy): domain Bacteria; kingdom Bacillati; phylum Actinomycetota; class Actinomycetes; order Streptosporangiales; family Streptosporangiaceae; genus Nonomuraea; species Nonomuraea sp. NPDC049607. The sequence continues at coordinate 87,331 of NZ_JBFAOV010000023.1, read as the reverse complement.
GTCGGCCTCGGCGCCATGCCACTGTCCATCGAGGACCGCCCCGACCGCGCCCGCGCGATCGCCACCGTGCACGCCGCCCTGGACGCGGGCGTCACCCTGATCGACACGGCCGACTCCTACCACTGGCACGCCGGCGAACGCGGCCACAACGAGGAGCTCATCGCCGAGGCCCTGGCCGCCCGGCCCGGCGACGCCTCCGGCGTGCTGGTCGCCACCAAGGGCGGGCGCGGCCGTCCCGGCGACGGCGCCTGGACGGTCGACGGCCGTCCCGACCACCTCAGGGCCGCCTGCGAGGGCTCCCTGCGCCGCCTGGGCGTCGAGGCGATCGGCCTCTACCAGCTGCACAAGCCGGACCCGGCCGTCCCGTGGACGGAGTCGGTGGGCGCGCTGCGCGACCTCCTCGACGCGGGGCTCATCCGCGCGGCCGGCGTCTCCAACGTGACCTGCGAGCAGATCCACGAGGCCAGGGCCGTCCTCGGCGACTCCCTCGTCTCGGTCCAGAACCGCTACAGCCCCCGGCACCGCGACAGCCTGCCCGAACTGCGGCTGTGCGACCGCCTCGGCATCGCCTTCCTGCCGTGGAGCCCCCTCGGCGGCATCGCCCGCAGCTCCCTGGACGGCCCCGGCGCCGCCCCGCCGCGCACCCCCTTCCACGAGGTGGCCGAGGAACGCGGCGTCACCCCGCAACAGGTCTGCCTGGCCTGGCACCTGGCCCACTCCGAGCACGTCGTCCCCATTCCGGGCGCCAGCCGTCCGGAGTCGGTCCGGGCGTCGGCGCGGGCGGCGGCCCTGACCCTGACGCGGGACGAGCTGCGACGGCTCGGACCGGCCGGCGATGCGGCGGATGCGTAGCCGCCTGACTACCCTGCGCTTGCATGGCGGCGCCGTGGTGTGCTGACCTGGCCGCGTGAGCTCATGCCAGGACCGCGTGGTCCACGAGGTGCGCACCCTGATGGACCGTGGCATCGCCGCCGAGCACCTCGGCGCCGCCGTGTCCGCCGCCATCGCCCCGCTGCTCCGGCACGACGCGCTGCGCCTGGTCGGCACCAGCCCGGCGACCGGGCTCGGACAGGGCTCGTTCAGCTTCTGGCATCAGTACGAACGCGAGCTCGCCGTCTCCCTGCTCGCCCACCGCCGCGCCCACGGCGACCCCTGCCGGCCCGCGTCCCTGGCCCGGCTGCGGGTGCCGGTCGCGGTGGCAGGGGCCGAGGAGGGGGCGCGGCGGGCGTTCGCGGCCTGCGGCGCCTCCTGCGAGCTGCGGCTGCTGTTGCGTGACGCGCGCGGCGGCGTCTGGGGCCTGCTCGGGCTGGTACGCGCCTGCGACGCCCCGCCGTTCACCGAGGACGACCTGCGCCGGGCGACGCTGCTCGCCCCCGCCCTGATGACCGTGCTGCGCGGGTACGTCACCGCCGCCCCGCTCGCCCCCACCGTGCCCGCCCTGCCCGCCGGGGTGATCGTCGTCGGCCCCGACCGCGAGATCCGCGCCGTGACGCCGCAGGCCCAGGTGTGGCTCGACCGGCTGCGCCGCCCCGACCGGCACGGCGTGCACGCGTGGCTCGCCGACACGTTCGTCACCGCCCTGGCCGCCGACGCCGCCGAGCACGCGCGCGGCGCGGACGCCGCCCGGCCGATCATCTGCGCCCCCGCCGCCCGCTACGGCCGCTGGCTCGCGGTCGAGGCCCAGGCCCTGGACGCGGAGGGCACGGGCGACGTGGCCGTGGTGATCCAGTCGGCCGTGGGCGGGTTGATGCTGCCCTCGTTCTGCGACTGGTACGCCCTCACCCCACGCGAGCGCGGCGTCCTGGACCTGCTGTGCGGGGGAGCGGCGCCGAAGCAGATCGCCCGGCTGCTCGACCTGTCCGGACACACCGTGCACGACCACCTCAAAGCGGTCTTCCGCAAGACCGGTGCGAGCGGCCGCGACGAGCTCATGGCCGCCTTCACCACCTGAACGCCATCCCCAACACTGGGGGGCTGTCCGGGCCGCCGCCCCACCCGACCATGAAGGAGTACGCAGCACTATCAGGGGAGGCACCCGTGACCCAGATCTCAACCCCCGCCCGCCGCCAGGTCGAGCGCTTCCTGGAGTTCTCCGACCACGTCGGAGGCCTGGAGGAGGCCGACGTGCTGGCGCTCCTCCGCGACCACGGCATCACCACGCTGGAGGCGCTCGTCGCCAAGGCGGTCAGGGCGCCGCGCTCGGCCCAGCCCGTGCCGATGGACCCGGCCCGGGCGCTGACCCGGCCCAAGCCCGCGCCCGCGCGGCCGGTCACCCACCCCGCGCCCGCCATGGCGGTGGTCGTGGACGGCGTCGAACATGACCCGGCCGACCTGACGCGCTTCGACGGCCGCCCGCTGACCTACCTCTACCACCCCGAGCGCCTGACCGCGCTCACCGACGACACCGCGCTCAACGGCGCCCTGTGGGCCTCGGCGCAGCTGCGGGACCCGCGCCCGGCCACGCAGGGCGAGGTGCAGATGTTCGAGCACGTGGAGTACGCCGGCGACTGGCTCTGGTGCCCCGCCCGCCGGGGCCTGAACGACCTGACCGACGTCTACCACGGCCCGCTGCACCTGCACGACTGGAACGACGTCATCAGCTCCATGGGCGGCACGAACTGCACGGTCCGCTACTACGAGCACATCAACTTCGGCGGCAGCTCCATCCTCGTCGCCCCCTTCTCCGACATCCCGACCCTCGTCCCCAGCGGCTGGAACGACCGGATCTCCTCGGTCTGGAACCACGGCTGACCTCTTCCTCCACCGGTTCGTCCACCGGCCCTCCCCGGTGGACGGTGACGCCGCGCACCCGTCTCGTCGGCGGGTGCGCGGCGCCGTCGCGGGTCAGGCGGCCCGGGTGCGGTGCGAGCGGAGCGCGGCCAGGACGCCGGCGGGGTTGACGATGCCGTAGCCGTAGTCATGGTCGAAGCCGACCGTGCTGCGGTCCTCGGCGGTGCGGTTGAGCAGCGTGCGAAGCTGCGCGGGCGAGATCTTGGTCGACGGGTGGCGGGTGCGCAGGGCGGCGATGACGCCGGCGACGACGGGACAGGAGGTGGACGTGCCGGTGTCGGGGGTGCCGGGCCCACTGGCCTCGGAGCCGGTGTAGTGGGTGTAGGCGGCCAGGTCGGGCTTGTGGTCGCCGAGCCGGGCAGGCCCCTGTGAGGAGTAGCCGACGCGCTCGCCGTGGGTGTCGACCCCGGCCACCGTGACCACCTTCGGATGGCCGTTGCCGCCCACGATGTCGGTGTACCCGCAGCTCGCCGCCGGGCAGTCGCGTCCGCAGTTGCCCGCCGCGAACACGATGTCGGCCCCGGCGTGCTCCAGGCTGGAGATCATGACGTTGAACGGGTGCGACGGGTTGTCGGAGTAGTTGCCGGGGTGGCCGGGCGGGAAGTCCTGCTCCGGGTTGTACAGGCCCCAGCTGTTGCTGACGACCAGCGAGCGCGACTCGGCCGGCATCGCCTCCAGGAGCCCGCGCAGATGGGCGTAGGCGGCCACGGCGTCGGACAGCATGCCCTCGACCGTGCCCTTCCTGCTCTGCAGGACGGCGACGTCGAGCAGCGTCGAGCGCGGGGCGGCGATCTGGGTGTTGAACGCGCACAGGCTGCCGTGCTCCACCGGGTAGCGCCCCGGCGTGGGCGTGACGCCCGGCGGGGCCCAGCTGCGCCCGGCGTCGAGGGTGACCTGACGGCCGAGCTTGGTGCTCACGTGGTCGGCGTTGACGCCGCCGTCCACGACCGCCAGGGTGACGCCGTGGCCGTCGTAGCCGGCCGCGCGCAGGTCGGAGGCGTGCAGCAGCCGTTCGACGTCGTGCCAGTCGCCGACCGGGCCGGTGTCGGCGCAGGTGAGGTTGGGGTGGATGGCGGGGTCGGCGAACACGCCGACGATCTCACGTACGGACGACGACAGCAGCGCCAGCCTGGACGTGAGGTCGTCGTCGGAGAGCTCGCCGCGCACGAGCACGCTGGCGTGCTCGGCCGACAGGGAGAAGCCCAGCGGCCGGCTGAGCGACGTCAGGCCGCCTGAGGGCGAGGCGGGCAGCGGACGCGGCAGGGCCAGCGGGGCGAACGCCTGGTCCAGGACGATTCCCGGCAGGTCACCTGCCACGTCGGCGACCGTGGCGGTGACGCCGGGGTCGAGGACGGCTTCGACGGTTTCACGGGCGGGGCGGAGCTGGATCAGGACACGCAACGCTCCACCTCCTCTCCGGGGACGGGGATGGGATACTCGTTGCTTCCCCTTGTAAATACCCGCTGTAGTGAATTAACTACTTACAGTAGTGTCAGCACTTCATTGCCCCGGAGGTCACCTCTTTGTCGCCGTCCTGGGCCGTCGTCGGGGTCCGGCGGGTCGCGGTCTGGGCGAGGAGCGCGCCGGACAGCACGATCGCGCCGCCGGCGATCTGGAAGCCGTCCAGGCCCTCGCCGAGCAGCCCCCAGGCCGCCACCGCCCCGCCGATGACCTCCAGCGACGCCACCGTGGCGCCCACCGCGGCCGACAGCCGCCGCACCGCGTTCACCCCCAGGATGTAGGCGACCACGCTGGCGACCACCACCATCCACAGGAAGGCCAGCGGGACGGGCAGCGTCAGGGCCCCGGGCGCGGGCGTGGCCGACTCCGTGAACGCCGCCCATCGCAGCTCCCACGGGCGGGCGACCGGGACGAGCACCAGGGCCGCGCCCGCCATGCCCCAGGCGACGAGCCCGAGCGGATCGACGTCGTCCCCGAAGCTGTCGTTCATCAGGAAATATCCGGCGGAGCACGCCGCGGCCAGCAGGCCCAGGGCCAGGCCGAGCGCGTCCAGCCGGAGGTCGTGCCACACCTCGGCGACGATCCCGAGGCCGGCCAGGGCGACGAGCGCCCCGGCGTAGGCCGCCCGTGGGAGCCGGATCTTGCGTACCAGCCGCACCCAGGCCGCCACCATCACCGGGGCCACGTAGACCAGCAGCAGGGCGACCCCCACCGGCAGACGGGTGATCGCGGCGAAGTACAGCGACTGCACCCCGGCCACCGCCATGACCGCGTACAGGGCGAAGAACGGCCACCTGGACCGCGGGATGCGCAACGCGCCCGGCCTGACCACGGCCAGCACGGCCAGCAGCAGGAGCCCCGCCGCCGTCATCCGCGCCCACACGGCCTCGATCGGCGTCAGCCCCGCCGCGACGAGGTACCTGGCCATCGGCCCCGAGAACGCGAAACACGCCGAGGACCCGAACGCGAGGGCCGGCCCCGCATACCTCATGCCGCACCACCAAGATCGTCACGACCGCCAGGAAGTCACGACCCTGACACGTCCCGCGGCGCGGGGGCAACGCGATTACCCGCCCCCCGGACGCCCTCTAGCATTCCCCTGTGACCACCTACGACGACCACGACGCGTTCGAGTACCTGAACTTCTCGGCCCTGCCGCAACGCCAGCAGCGCATCCTGGCCACGATCCGCGACTGGGTGGTCAGGCACGGATACCCGCCGAGCACCCGCGAGCTCGGCCAGGCGGTCGGGCTGCGCTCGCCCTCGTCGGTCTCCAGACACCTGAGGAGCCTGGAGGAGAAGGGCTTCCTCAGCCGCGGCACGACGATGACCCGCCCGATCGACGTGCGGCTGTTCCTGCGGCCGCCGTCGCCGGAGCCGTCCGGCGAGCTGGTGAGCGTCCCCGTGGTCGGCGACATCGCCGCGGGCGCCCCCATCCTCGCCGACGAGCACCTCGACGACACCCTGACCCTGCCCCGCGACCTCACCGGCCGCGGCACCGTGTTCGGCCTGCGGGTGCGGGGCGACTCGATGGTCGACGCGGCCATCTGCGACGGCGACATCGTCGTGGTCCGGCAGCAGCCCGAGGCGCACTCCGGGCAGATCGTCGCCGCGATGATCGACGGCGAGGCCACCGTGAAGGTCTACCGGCGGCGCGGCGGGCACGTCCGGCTCGAACCGCGCAACCCCCGCTACGACGTCATCGACGGCGACCGGGCCGTGGTGCTGGGGATCGTGGTCTCGGTGATCCGCAGCGTGTGACCCCCGCCTCGGGCGTCAGGGTCTGGGGGCCCAGAAACGCTCGTGGTTGGCGGTGGTGGAGATCGTGCGGGTGTCGGCGCGGTCGAGGTAGAGGGCGCCGTTCAGGTGGTCGGTCTCGTGCTGGGCGATGCGCGCCGGCCAGCCGGACAGCTCCGTCTCGTACGGGCGGCCGTCCCCGTCCAGGGCCGACAGCCGCACCCGCGCGTGCCGGGGGACGACGGCGGTCAGCCCCTCCACGCTGAGGCACCCCTCGTGGAACGCCCGGTAACCGGATCCGACGGGCGTGACGACCGGGTTGACCAGCTCCAGAGGCGGCTGCGGGGCACGCTCGCGCTCGGCGGCGAGGTCGGGCGGCAGCTCGGCGGGGTCCTCGATGACCGCCAGCGCGAGCGGGATGCCGACCTGCGGCGCGGCCAGGCCCACGCCGACGCCCGGCAGGTGCCGGAACATCGCGTCCAGCAGCTCGCGCAGGAGGGCGTCGGAGAGCTGGCCGTCGTACGGCTCGGCCGTCCGGCGCAGCACGGGGTCGCCGACCTGGGTGACCGACCAGGGCCTGGGGGCGGCGAGGAGGGCGTGCACCCGCTCGGTCAGCTCCTCGGTGCCCACGCCGTTCAGGTGTCTCATAGGGGTCCTTCCGCTCGACGGTCGTTCGCTCAGCAGACGGTAGAGCATGGGCGGTGACCCGGTTTCGGCGGGTAAAGAGGGCTAGAAGCAATCATAGAGTAGTTGATCCACTGCTATGGGTAATGATCGTTGCGGATGATCACGTAACGTCGCCGGGAGGCACCCATGTGCATGAGAACGATCGCCGTCTTCGGCCTGACCACGGTGGGGCTGCTGACAGCGGTGGCACCGGCGACGGCCGAGGACGGCAGCGCCGCCGCCGCGCCGTGCGTCGCCGCCCGGATCGAGGTCGCCAGTGGCTCCCCGGCCGGGGCGAGCGCCCTGCTCGACACCTCGGCGGTGCGGACGTTCCTGCAAGGGCTCGTCCGTCCGGCGGACCGGCCGGGGGCGCAGCCGCTCCCGGAGGACACGTCGTTCGCCGCGGCCGCCGAGTTCCCGGGCCTCCTCGACGCGCTCCTGCTGGACGTGGATGACTACGTGTTCCTGCTGGACGCGCAGGAGGACGTCCAACCGGCCAGGACGGGCGGCGACCCGGGCGACGTCGGCCCGGCGGGGACGGGCGGCGACCCGGGCGACGTCGCGCCGGCCACGAGCGGCGCGGACAGTGACGCGCTGGCCAGGCGGATCCTGGAGGCGCTCGTCGCCGACGCCCTGAGATGCACCCCGCCCGCCGCCCCACCGGCCACCGACCCCGCAGCCACCTCCGCAGCCACTTCCTCGGTCGCCACCTCCTCTGCCGCAGACTCCGCCGACGCCGGCTCGTCGGACATCGGCTTCTCGGACGTCGGCTGGTCGGCCGATCCGGAGGCGACGTCCCTCCTGGACTCCGAGGGAGCCACGGCGGTGCTCGAAGCGCTGATGAACCGGCCCGAGTCCTGCGTCACCGACGGCACCTCGACCATCCGCTCCTCCGACACCGGCAGGTCGATCGCGGCCGACTCGTCCCAGGTGTCGCTGCTCGACGCGCTCGGCGTCCGAAGGATGCTGGACGTCCTGGTGGGCAGGCCGTCGGCGTGCGCCACCGAGGACGTGCCCCTGTCTGCGGCGACCACCGAGCAGGACCGGCCGAAGTCGCTCCTGGACGGCTTCGGCCTCGGCGCCCTGTTCTCCAAACTCCTCGGCTGACAGTCCCCTGAGGGCTGACCCACCACTGCGGCGGGCCGGTCCTCGGGTGGGCGTGTCGGTGACGTCCCGGGATTTTCCGGTTGTTCGCGGGAGGGGCCGGGCGGGTGATCGCGTGGTAGGTTGCGGGCGAGCCTTGATCCTTTGGGGAGAAGGGGGCTGCGGCCGTGACAGGCACCAGCGACGAGACCGTCCGACCGACGGCGTGGGAAGCGGCGTGGGAGGTGCTGGCCCCCGTCACGGACATGGTCACCCCGATGGCCGTACGCGTCGCGGCCACCCTGCGCCTGACCGATCTGATGGGCGGCGACGAGCTGCCCGTCGAGGAGCTGGCCCGCCGTACCGGCACCGACGCCGACGCGCTGGGGCGGCTGCTGCGCCACCTCGCCTGCCGCGGCGTCTACGCCGAACGAGAACCCGGCGTGTTCGCGGTCAACGAGCCCGCCGCGCTGCTGGCCTCCGGCCACCCCTCCATGATGCGGGACCGGCTCGACCTGGACGGCTTCGGCGGGCAGATGGACGTCGCGTTCACCGGCCTGCTGCACACCGTCCGCACCGGGGAACCGGCGTGGGAGACCGTGTTCGGCGTCCCGATCTGGAACCATCTCGCCGCCCATCGGGAGGTGGGCGAGTCGTTCGACGCCCTCATGGCTGCCGGGGCCGGCGACCTCACCGACGTGGCCGAGGGGTACGACTGGTCCGGCGTACGGCACGTCATCGACGTCGGCGGCGGCACCGGTGCCCTGATCGCCGAGCTCCTGAAGGCCCACTCCGGGCTCCGGGCCACGCTCGTCGACCTGCCGGACACGCTGGAACGCGGCCGGCGGTCCCTGACCGGGCTCGGGCTGGACGAGCGGTGCGCGTTCGCCCCGCAGAGCTTCTTCGAGCCGCTGCCCGAGGGCGGCGACGTCTACGTGCTCAGGCGCGTGATCCACGACTGGAGCGACGACGAGGCCGTACGCGTCCTGCGGCGCTGCGCCGACGCGGCCGGGCCGCACGGGCGGATCGTGGTGATCGAGTCCCGGGGCGGCTCCGGCGACGATCCGGCCATGTTCGCCGAGATGAACCTGCGCATGCTGGTCCTCAGCGGCGGCCGGGAACGAACGGTCGACGACTACGCCGCGCTCGCCGAGAGGGCGGGGCTCGACGTGGCGGAGGTGCGTCACACCCCGCTCGGCAACGTCATCCTCGACTGCGTCCCCGGGCCCGGCTGACCGGGCGCACCCACCTGGGCTCTCCGTCACCTCCGGCGCGATGGGACACTTGATCATCTGTATGCGAAGGAGACCGCAGTGACCACCATCGAATGGGCCGAGCTGTCCGCCGCGCACCTGCCGGCGATCACCGCCCTGGCCGGCAGGTGCGCGGCGCGCGACGGTGGGCTCCCGGCGACCGCGTCGCCGTCCTTCCTGGAACGCAGGTACACCGGGGGCCCGGCGGTGGGCGCGTTCGCGGAAGGCGAGCTGGTGGCCTGCGGGGCGGTGCGGCCGGTGGGCGAGACGACGGCGGCGACCGGCCTGGTCGACCCCGGCCACCGCGGCCGCGGGCTCGGGTCCGGCCTGCTCGACCGGCTGGCCGTGAAACCGGGGGCCGGGCGGCTGGAGACCGAGTCGCTGACCCCGCAGGCGCACGCGCTGTTCCTGGCGCGCGGGTTCCGTCAGGCGTTCGCCGAGGACGTCTGCCGGCGCGACCTGACCGTGCCGTTGCCGTCCGTGCCGATGCCGCCGGAGGTGGCGGTCGAGGAGTGGTCCCCGGACAGCGAAGGGGCCTTCTACCAGGCGTACGCGGCGTCCTTCGCGGATCGTCCCGGTTTTCCCGGGTGGTCGCGGGTGCAGTGGGTCGACTGGCTGGTGGACGACGGGTTCCTGCCGGGATGCTCGCTGGTGGCGCGTGAAGCGGGCGTCGCCGTCGGCTTCGTGACGTGCGCGGACGAGTTCCTGGTCCAGGTGGGCGCCGTGCCCGGGTGGCGGCGGCGCGGGCTGGCGCGGGCACTGGCCGTCGCGGCGCTTGGCCGTATGCGTGACGGCGGGGCCGTCCAGGTCTTCCTGGACGTCAACGTCAACAACCCGGCCTCTGCCGCCCTCTTCCAAGGTCTCGGGTTCGAGAAGATCGCTCGCCGCGCCCGCTACGAGTAGGCCCCCCTCAGCCGGGCGTGGCGGTCGTGAGGCTCCGATGCGGGCCTTAACCGGACGTTAGGGTTCTCGCAGTTCGTCGCTATCGTGCCGGCGGCCACTGTGGGAGGCGTCAGGACGACGACCACGCAACGGAGGGTTTTCCGCATGCGCAAGCCTATGATCATCGCTGGACTGGCCACGGCCACCGTGCTCGCCGCGGGCGCCGGCACGGCCTTCGCCACCGCCTCCACCCCCACATCCGGCCCCACATCCGGCCCCACGTCCGCCGCCACGTCGGCCCCGGCTCCGGCGGTCCCCCAGGAGCAGGCCGAGAAGACGGCGCTGGAGAAGGTGCCGGGCGGCAAGGTCACCTCGGCCGAGCTGGAGAACGAGGACGAGGGCCAGGTCTGGGAGATCGACATCGACGCCGCCGACGGCATCGAGCACGAGATCACGGTGGACGCCACCAAGGGCACCGTCCTCGCCGAGGAAACGGACGACGACGCCGACGACCACGCCGACGATCGCACGGACGCCCAGCAGGGCGACCAGAAGAACGCCCAGACCGCCGACAGCGACGACGAGGCCGAGGACGACCAGGCGGACGACCAGGCGGAGGACCAGGCGGGCGACCAGAACGACGACCACGGCGGCGACAAGGCCGGCGCCAAGAGCGACGACCAGGGCGACGACCAGGGCAGCGACCAGGGCGACGACCACGGCGACGACGACTGAGGGACACCCGCCTGGCGGTAGCCCCCGACCGGGGTGCCGTCAGGGGGCGCGCGAGTCTGGAGGCGGCATCGACACCGGTGCCGCCTCCAGGCGCGTCGGGGGCCGGTCAGATGGTGGCGCTGACGCCGATGTCGTGAAAGCGGCCCAGGCGGCCCGCACCAGCGAGCGCGGCGGCCATCACACCGGCGAACACGGGCTCTCCGGGGGGCGACGGGCTGAGCGGGGCAAGGTCTCGGGCGACGGCCCGGGTGCGAGGCGAGGGTCAGGTGCGAGGGGCGTACATGATGACGAGGACGCCGACCAGGCAGATCAGGGCGCCGATGACGTCCCAGCGGTCGGGACGGAAGCCGTCGGCGACCATGCCCCACACCAGGGACCCGGCGACGAAGACGCCGCCGTACGCGGCCAGGATGCGGCCGAAGTTGGCGTCCGGCTGGAGGGTGGCGACGAAGCCGTAGAGGCCGAGGGCGACGACGCCGCCGCCGATCCACAGCAGGCCGCGTTGCTCGCGCAAACCCTGCCAGATCAGCCACGCGCCGCCGATCTCGGCGAGCGCGGCCAAGGCGAACAGCAGCAGTGAGCGGATCATCGTCATGACGGTCAGTACATCGTATCCGCGAGGGCGGCGGCGGGGAGGGGGCAGTCGGGGCAGGTGCAGCCGGTCAGGCTGTCGCAGCCGGCGGCGACCACCTGGGTCAGCGACTCCCGGACGGTGGTCAGGTCCGCGATCTTCGCGTCGATCTCGTCGATCTTTGCCTGGGCCTGGGCGCGCAGGTCGGGCGTGGGGTGGCGGCGGCCGGTGTCGATCAGGGCGGCGACCTCGTCCAGGGTGAAGCCGAGCCGCTGGGCGGCCTTGATCACGGTGAGCAGGGCGACGGTCCCGGGCGGGTACGCGCGGTGCCCGCCCGGGCTGCGCCGCGGCTCGGCGAGCAGGCCGCGGCGCTCGTAGTACCGCAGGGTCTGGATGTTGACCCCGGCCTGCTCGGCGACCTGCCCGCTGCGCAGGTACGGCTCCTCCGGCTCGGGGCTCACGCGTGCCGCCCGGCGGCTCTGGGCTGGAGAGCGTCCAGGACGTCGGTGTGCCGCGTGCATGTGGACGGCGTCCGGTCCTGGGAACCCTGGTGAAGGGGGAGGCCTGTGGTCATGTCGTGACGGTAACCCCGTACCTGGGTACCGGATTCAAGGGGCGGCGGGAACTTGTAAGGTGGTAGGGGGATAGGGCCGGACAAATGGGAGGCAAGGGTGCGCGAGTTCCGCTCCTGCCTTCACCTCGCCCGCGAGTGGCACGCCCGCCCGCTGCGTCCGCTGGAGTTCCGTCCGGTCGGCACGAACGGCTATGTCAGCACGTGGGGCGTGATCCCGGGCATCCGCCCGCCGCAGGCCCACTGAGAGCCCTCCGCCAGGCGGCGGCCCGCACAGCCGGAGACCGCTGAAAGCCGCGCACCACGCAAAGGCCTGCGCGGCGCCCTGCAAGCCCTCCATCAAGCGAAACGCCGCACAGCGGCCGGAAGTGCTGCGCCGTGCGGAGGCTTCGCCGTGCGGCTGAAGGTTGTGTGAAGGTTCCGCATGGCTGGGGGCGGTGTAGTCGTTGGCCCGAATTGTTCTTATTGTTCTGGAGTTCTTCCTTCATGTCGCGGATCATCACCGCCCTCCGCTCCGACGCGGTCGGCGGCGTGCTGCTCATCGTCGCCGCCCTGGCCGCGCTGGCCTGGGCCAACTCGCCTCTCGCTGACTCCTACGAGGCCCTGCGCACGTGGTCGTTCGGCCCGTCCGGGCTGGACCTGCGGCTGAGCGCGCAGGCGTGGGCCGCCGACGGGCTGCTGGCGGTGTTCTTCTTCATTGTCGGCAACGAGCTCAAGCAGGAGCTCGTGCACGGCGAGCTGCGCGACCCGCGCCGCGCCGCGCTGCCCGTCGTGGCCGCGCTCGGCGGTGTGGTGATCCCCGCGCTGTTGTTCCTGGCGGTGAACGTCGCCGCGCCGGGAGAGGCGGTCAACGGCTGGGGGGTGCCGATGGCCACCGACATCGCCTTCGCGCTCGCCGTCCTGGCCGTCGTGGGCCGCGGCCTGCCCACGCCGCTGCGGACGTTCCTGCTGACGCTGGCGACCGTGGACGACGTGTGCGCGGTCGTCGTCATCGCCGTCGGCTACACCTCGGGCCTCAATCTCGCCGCCCTGGCCGGGGCCGCCGCCGGGCTGTGCGTGTGGGCGTACCTGCAGCACGGGCGGGGCCGCGCGGTCACCGCCGTGCGCCGCGCGCTGCCCGCGTGGCTGCTGTACGGGCCGCTCGCCGTGCTGATCTGGGCGCTGACGCACGCCTGCGGGGTGCACGCGACCATCGCCGGCGTGGCGATGGGCCTGCTGATGCGCACCCGGCCGCGCGCCGGCGAGCAGGAGCCGCCCTCCCAGCGCGCCGAGCACGCGCTGCGGCCGTTCTGCGCCGGGGTGGTGCTGCCGGTGTTCGCGCTGCTGTCGGCCGGGATCTCCCTGTCGGGGGCGGACGGCTTCTGGGCGGGGACCGTGACCTGGGGCGTGCTGGCCGGGCTGGTGGCGGGGAAGCCGCTGGGCATCGTCGGCGCGGCGTGGCTCACCGCGCGCCTCACCAGCGCCCACCTCAACCCGCGGCTGAGCTGGAGCGACATCGCCGGTGTGGGCGTCCTGGGCGGGATCGGGTTCACCGTCTCGCTGCTGATCGCCGAGCTCTCCTACACCGGCCCGGCGCACCTGACCCAGGCCAAGGGCGCGATCCTGCTGGCCTCGGCGGCGGCGTCCGTGCTGGCCGCCCTGATCCTCGGCGCCCGCGGCCGCCGACGCCGGGCGGCCGCAGGCGGGCTGACCGGACAGGCCGGAGGCGCGTTGACCGGATAGGCCGGAGGCGGGCTGACCCGGGCAGGACGGAACGGGTTAACCGGACAGCGCGGCGGTGAGGCGGGCCGCCAGGGTCGCGACCGCCGCGCGCAGCTCGGGCCCGCCCTCGACGCGGAAGGCGAACGGCACGGCCGGCAACCACTCCTGGGCGTACATGGCCGGGTTGCCCGTGCTCCCGACCAGCACGCAGCCCTCCCCGTACGGTTCGAGCCGCCCCATGGGCGGGCGGACCCAGGGCGCGACCTCGGCCAGGGGCGCGTCGAAGACCACGCGGGTGGAGTACGCCCATCCGGTGCCCAGGTTCTCCTCCAGCGCCGCCACCGGGTCGAGGCCGTCGGGCGGCCGGAAGCCGAGGGTGCCCTGACGTACGGTTCGGACGCGGTCCACCCGGTAGGTGCGGATCGCGCCGGCGCGGTGGGAGTGGCACAGCAGGTACCAGCGCCCGTACCGGACGACGACCGCCCAGGGATCGACCTCGGCCTCCCACTCCTTGCCCGACCCGCTGCGATAGGTGATGTGCACCCGCCGCCGGGCCGCGGACGCGGCGACGAGCGCGCTGGTCACGGCGATGCCGGGACGGGCCGCGTACCGGTCGGGGGCGGCGCAGGCGTGCTCGCGCAGCGCGGCGGCCTGCCGTCCGACGCCTTCCGGCAGGGCCCGGATGACCTTGGACAGGGCGGCGCCCACCAGGTCGTCGGCGTCGTCGGCGTCGGCGGCGGCCGGCTGGCCGTCGAGCACCGCCATGACCAGGCCGAGCGCCTCGGGCTCGGTGAAGGCGACCGGCGGCAGTCTGGTGCCGCGCCCGAGCCGGTAGCCGCCGTAGGGGCCTCTGGCCGACTCGACGGGGATGCCCGCCTCCCGCAGGATCCCGACGTACCGGCGGGCGGCGCGTTCGGTCACGCCCAGGGACGCGGCCAGCTCGCCGGCCGTCACGCCTGGACGCCGCTGAAGGACCTCCAGGGCGCGCAGGGCCCGCGCGGTGGGGCTGAGTTCGGCCGGCATCCGAGCAGACTAGAACGGTCAGGGCGAGATCCGGAAGTAGAACGTCCGGAACACCCCCTAACGTGGGCCGCCATGACCGACTTCCAGGAAGACGTGCACGTCGAAGGCGTGCACCTGCGGAAGGCCACCTTCGCGCGGGTGGGCCTCCATGACGCCCGCGTACGCGCGGCCGACCTGTCCGGCCTGCGGCTGAGCGGCGTCGAGCTCGTCGACGTGGAGATCAGCGGCGAGCTGCGGAACGTCGTGGTGAACGGCGTGGACATCGTCCCCCTCGTCGAGGCCGAGCTGAACCGCCGCATGCCCGAGCGCGCCCGGATGCGCCCCGAGGACCCCGAGGGGTTCGCCGAGGCGTGGGCGATCCTGCGACGGCTGTGGGCGGGCACCCTCGCCCGCGCCGCGACGTTCCCGGAGGCGCGGCTGCACCGGAGCGTCGACGGCGAATGGTCCTTCATCCAGACGCTGCGGCACCTCAACTTCGCCTCGGCCGCCTGGGTCGGCCGGATGATCGTGGGCGACGTCTCGCCGTGGCACCCGCTCGACCTGCCCTGGGACGAGGCGCCCGGCTGGGACGGCGTCCCGTGGGACCGCGAGGCACAGCCCTCGCTGGAGGAGGTGCTGGCGGTCCGCCGCGCCCGTCAGGCGATGGTCGGCCAGGTCGTCGCCTCGCTCACGGCCGAGCGGCTCGCCGCGGACGTCACCCGCGACGAGCCCGGCTGGCCGCGGCTGACCGGATTCCCCCTCAAGGAGTGCCTGTACATCGTCCTGCACGAGGAATGGGAACACCGGCTCTACGCGGAACGCGACCTGAACGCACTACAGAAAGAGGACTGACATGGACATCCTGCTCATCGGCGGCCTGTGGCTCGACGCCTCCGCCTGGGACGAGGTGGCGTCCGCGATCGAGGCGCTCGGCCACCGTCCCGTGCCGGTCGCGCTCCCCGGCCAGGGGGACGGAGCCGCCTCGGCCACGCTCGCCGACCAGGTGGCCGCGGTGCTCACCGCCGTGGACGCGGCGCACGGCAGGCCCCTGGTGGCCGGTCATTCCGCGGCCTGCACCCTGGCCTGGCTGGCCGCCGACGCGCGGCCGGACAAGGTGGGCAAGGTCGCCTTCATCGGTGGTTTCCCCGCCGCCGACGGCGCCGCCTACGCCGACTTCTTCGAGATCGCGGACGGCGTCATGCCGTTCCCCGGGTGGGAGCCGTTCGAGGGGCCGGACGCGGCCGACCTCGACGAGGAGGCTCGGCGGAGCTTCGCCGCCGCCGCGGTCCCCGTCCCGGAGGGGGTGGCCAAGGGCGTGGTGCGGCTGACGGACGAGCGGCGGTTCGAGGTGCCGGCCGTTGTCGTGTGCCCGGAGTTCACCCCCGCCCAGGCGCGGGAGTGGATCGACGGGGGCGACGTCCCCGAGCTGGCCCGGGTCAAGCACCTCGACCTCGTCGATCTCGACTCGGGGCACTGGCCCATGATCACCGAGCCGGCCGCCCTGGCCCGGCTCCTGACCGAGGCGGCCGGCTGAACTCTCGCCGAGGGTCAGTGGCGTGAGGTGAGGATCTGGGAGAGGACCTCGTGCACGTGGGTGTTGGGGTGCTTGCCGGTGAACTGCTCGGCCAGCGGGCCCACGGCGGTCACGGGGACGTCGGCGCCGGTGTGGCCGCCGGTGGTCCAGTCCATGACGAACTGCAGCTTGCTGCCCTTGACGGGGAACGGGCCGTCCTCGGTCGAGGGGGCGGTGCCGCTCTCGTCGCCGGTGGAGGTGTCCTCGACGGTCAGGCCGCCGCACTCGTGGTCGCCGGTGATGACCAGCAGCGTGTCGGGGTTGGCGTCCACGTAGGCGCGGGCGACCTTGACGGCGTTCTCCAGCGACTCCAGCGCCTGAAGGGTGCGCGGGGCGTTGTTCTCGTGCGCGAACTCGTCGATGCCCTCCTCCTCGACCAGCAGGAAGAAGCCCTTCTTGTTGGTGGAGAGGGTGTCGAGCGCCTTCTTGGTCATGGTGGCCAGGTCGACGGCGGGGGAGTAGACGTCGCCCTCGCCCTCGGCGCGCTGCTGGAACATCTCCTCGTTGCCGAACAGGCCGAGCAGCTTGCCGCGGCGGGCGGAGTCGAGCTGCTGGGCGTTGGAGACGTACTGGTAGCCGTCGGCCTTGGCCTGGTCGACGAGGTTGCCCTTGGTGCCCTTGCTGGCCTCGGTCGGGTCCTCGGCGGGCTTGTCGGGCCAGGCGCCGGGGGTGCCGGCGGGCAGCCACCAGTCCTCGCCGCCGCCCAGGATGACGTCCGGCTTGCTCACGGCCAGGTACTGGCGGGCGATCTCGTCCTGGGCCGAGCGGTTGGCGGTCTGGGCGAAGAACGCGGCGGGGCTGGCGTCGGTGACCTGGGCGGTGGTGACCAGCCCGGTGGACTTGCCGGCCTGCTTGGCCTGCTGCCCCAGGGTGGGCAGCGGCTTGCCGTCCACGTCGACGCTGATGGCGCCGTTGTAGGTCTTGACGCCGGTGGCCCAGGCGGTGGCGGCCGCGGCGGAGTCGGTGATGGCCGTCTTGGGGTCGTGCGGGCTGGTGGTGAGCTGGCCGGAGACCGGGAGCTGGTCCATGTTGAGCTGGCCGTCGAGGCCGGCCAGGTAGAGGCGGGCGGCCTCGCGATGGGCGGCCGCCATCCCGTCGCCGTTGATGAAGATCACGCTACGGGCGCGGCCCTTGCCACTGCTGGACGCGTCGGCGGACAGGACCGGGCTGACGGCGACGACCGCGAGAGCGGCGGCGAGCGCGGTGGTGGCCGAGGCGGTCAGGCGCCGCTTGGACGAGGAATGCATGACGCCCCCATATGGAACGAATCGGGCAGAGAAGTACTTTGCGGGACACGATCCTGTACTTCTCGCCGGACATCTTTCCGTCCAAGTGATGTCCATGCGGTGAACATGTCCGAGCCGTACGGGACGGCCGGCCGGCTTGGCGACACGGTAACCGTTCATGTCCGAGGGCTTGACCCCGGGATGACGCGTCCGGACGCGACCAGTTCATAGCCTGGTGCAATGGCAAGGCTGACATGGACGGCCAAGTCGGTCCTGGTCACCGTGCTCGTGCTGGTCGCCGGGGCCGCCGCCGCGGCCGGGGCCGTGTTCCTGAGCATGAGCAGCGAGGACGGTTCCGCCCCCGAGCCGGTCGTCGCGTGGCTGCGGGGCTCGGGCTCGACCTCGCAGAAGGGCGCCATGGACGCCTGGATCGGCGAGTTCCACCGCGTCCACCCCGAACTGCGCGTCACCTACGAACCCAACGGCTCCGACCGCGGCATCGAGGACTTCATCGCGGGACGCAGCGCGTTCGCCGGCTCGGACGTGCCGATGACCCCGTGGGAGCAGGCGCGCGCCGACCGGCGGTGCGGCGGCCCGGCCGAGCACCTGCCGATGGTCGTCTCCCCGGTCGCGGTGGCCTACAACGTGGCCGCCGTGCCCGCCCTGCGCCTGTCGCCCGCGACCCTGACCGGAATCTTCACCGGGCGCATCACCAAGTGGAACGCACGCGAGATCGCCGCCGACAACCCCGGCGAGGGCCTGCCGGGCACCCGCATCCACGTCTTCCACCGCTCCGGCCAGTCCGGCACCACGCAGAACCTGACCGAGTTCCTGCGGGCGACCGGCGGCTGGCCGCACCAGCCGTCCAGGACGTGGACCGGCGTCGGCCAGGGCGTGACCAGCTCCAGCGGGATGACGCAGGTCCTCCAGCACACCGGGGACTCGATCGGGTACGTCGAGTACGGCTTCGCCAGCAGCGCCCTGCTGAACACCGCGGACGTGCGCAACGCCGCCGGCCAGTTCGTCACCCTGTCGCCCGAGAGCGCCAGCAAGGCCCTTCAAGGCGCCACGGTCGCGAACCTCCCGAACGGGCTGGTGCTGTCCTTCGACCACCTGCGGGCGGTCCCCGGCGCCTACCCGATCGTCCAGGTCACGTACGAGATCATCTGCGCGGGCCGGGCGGACCCGCTGGTGCGCACCTTCCTCGACTACACCGCCGGCGACGCCGGCCAGTCCTACCTGGCCCTGTACGGCTACGCCCCCCTGCCGCACGACCTGCTCGCCCAGGTGCGCGGACGCCTGGGGGCCACGAGCTGAACGGGCCGCCGCCTCGGGGCGAATTCCAGGAGTGGCGGGCGCCGGCACGATTAGCCCGCCCGCGTCCGGTGAAGAGAGGATGCCATGAACGCGAACATCCGGTCGCGGGCCGCATGACCGGTCCGGACGACGAGCATCCCACGGTCCTCGCCCCCCTGGCGGCCGCGGAGCACAGCGAACTGCTCGACACCACCCCCGGGTTGTGGGTGGACGACAGCGACGACGACGATCCGGTGCTGGTGCGCGCCGACGGCCGTCCGGTCGACACCTGGCGGCAGCACTATCCCTACGACGAGCGCCTGTCCCGGGAGACGTACGAGCGGGACAAGCGGCTGCTGCAGATCGAGCTGCTCAAGCTCCAGTACTGGATCAAGGGCACCGGCCGCCGGCTGGTGGTGCTGTTCGAGGGGCGTGACGCGGCCGGCAAGGGCGGCACGATCAAACGTTTCATGGAGCACCTCAACCCGCGCGGGGCCACGGTGGTCGCGCTGGAGAAGCCGAGCGAGCGCGAGCGCGGCCAGTGGTACTTCCAGCGGTACATCGCCCACCTGCCGGCCAACGGGGAGATCGTGCTGTTCGACCGCTCCTGGTACAACCGGGCGGGGGTCGAGCGGGTCATGGGCTTCTGCGACGTGCACGAGTACCTGGAGTTCATGGAACAGGTGCCCCGGCTGGAGAACCTGCTGGTGGACTCGGGGCTGCACCTGGTCAAGCTCTGGTTCTCGGTCTCGCGGGCCGAGCAGCGCACCCGGTTCATCATCCGTCAGGTGGACCCCGTACGGCAGTGGAAGTTGTCGCCGATGGACCTGGCCTCTCTCCGCAAATGGGACGAGTACACCCAGGCCAAGGAGGACATGTTCCTGCACACCGACACCGAGTCGGCGCCCTGGACGGTCATCAAGAGCAACGACAAGAAACGCGCCCGGCTGGAGGCGATGCGCCACGTGCTCAGTCTCTTCGACTACGACGAGAAGGACGCCGAGGTCGTCGGCGTGCCCGACCCGCGCATCGTGATCTCGGCGGGGGACATCTTCGACGAGGATCACGTCGCCTACCAGGGCACCGACCCGTGACCGCCGGCCGCCCGCCGCGGCCGGCGGCCCGTGGTCAGGGGGCCCTCGCCGCCCCCTGACCGGTTGGGGGCGCGTCGTCAGGCGGGCAGGACGTTCTGGGGGAACTCGCCCTCGTAGTTGCCCGGGTTCTCGAAGACGAACACGATGTAGGTCTCGAACCCGTCGGGGCCCTGGCCCGCGACGCGGGCCGCGCCGACCCTCCTGGTGTCCTTCCAGACGAGCTGGCTGAAGTGGCCGGTCCTGGCCGGGTCGCCGGGCGGGTTGGCCCAGTTGTAGTCCGCGATCTCGTCGTACCAGGCGGTCACGGCGTCGGCGGCGGTCTTCGGCGTGGTGCCGGAGGTCATGCCCCAGAAGATGTTCTCGCCCGTGGTGTCGCGCAGGCCGTCGTGGCCGGCCGACAGCTTCGCGTACTCGGAGCGGGAGGACGCGCGCTCCTTGGCGTACGCGACGAGCTTGGCGTCCATCTCCATGGGGGGCGCGTGGTGCTTGGCGCGGTAGGCGTTGGCCTCGTTCAGTGCCTCGGCCAGGAAGCTGTCGCTGGTCGCGTCCGGAAGGGCGGGACGGGTTCCGGCCATCTCGATCACCTCGTCGTGAACGGGAGAAGTGGGGACCACCGAAGCCTGCGCCCGCGCCGGGCGCCGGTCAACGTCCGGATGCGGCCACGGGCCCGGGGGGAAAGGGCCCTCGCATTTGCCGCATGAATTCCTGCCATTGATTCGTGAATCATTTCCGACGTGCTAGATTCGGGAGGCTTAAATGCTCGGGTAAGCATGAATTCCTGCCCATTGGAGAATGATGAAATCGCTGGTCGTCGAACGTATCGATATATTCGTCGTGGAATTGCCGTCCATCCGTTCGTTCAGCATTTCAGGAGGAAACGTCACCACCGAGGGGCGGCCCGCCGAGCGGGTTCTCGTCAAGGTGACGGCGGGCGGGGTGACCGGCTGGGGCGAGGCCACCCCGACGCCCGCCTGGACGTACGAGACCGTGGAGACGATCTCGACGACGATCGCCGGCTACCTGGCCCCCGCCCTTCTCGGCCGCCCCGCCTGGGACCTGGACGGCGCCTGCGCGGCCTACGAGAAGGTGATCAACCGCGGGCTGACGATCGGGTCGCCCATCGCCAAGTCCGCGCTCGACATCGCACTGCACGACCTGCTCGGCCGGGCCCTCGGCGTGCCCGTCGGCGTGCTGTGGGGCCAGCGCCGTCTCGACCGGATCACGCTGGGCTGGATCGTGGCCGGTCAGACGCCCGGTGAGGTGCGGCAGGCGGTCGAGGAGGGGCGGGCGGAGGGCTACCGGGCGTTCAAGGTCAAAGTCGGCCTGCATGACGAGGCGACGGACCTGGCCGTCGTCGCGGCCGTCAGGGAGGCGGCCCCCGACGCGCCCCTGTGGGTCGACGCCAACCAGGGCTACACCGTGGACGGCGCGCTGCGCATGGCACGACGGCTCGCCGACTTCGACGTGACGGCTTTCGAGCAGCCGTTGCCCGCCAACGACGTCACCGGGCTGCGCCGCCTGCGCGACCACAGCCCGCTCCCGGTCGCGCTGGACGAGAGCCTGCGCCACCCCTCCGACCTGGCCACGTTCGTCAAGCTCGACGCCGTCGACATCGCCATCGCCAAGGTGCAGCGGTCGGGCGGGCTGACGTTGTCGCGCCGGCTCTGCCAGTTCGCCGAGGACGCCGGGCTGCGCATCATGGGCTCGGGGCTGACGGACACCGACCTGGGGTTCGCCGCCTCGCTGCACCTGTTCGCGGCCTTCGGCGTGGACACCCCGGTAGACCTCAACGGCCGTCAGTTCGTCCGCTCGGCGTACGTCGGCGGCCGGACGGTGGAGGTCTCGGACGGGACGGCCCTGGTGCCCACCGGCCCCGGCCTCGGCGTCGAGGTGGACGAGGACGCCGTCCGCGCCCTGTCCACGGCTCACTGGTCCGTCTGACGCGCGGAATCCGGGGCCGGGACGCGTGTCCCGGCCCCGGACGGCGTCTCAGCGCAGCCAGTCGTCCAGGTGCGCGGCGACGAACTCGTCGTCCACCAGCCACGGATAGGCCGCGCTCACCCGCGCGATCTCCGCCGCCTGCCCCGGCGACAGCCCCTCACCCGGGTCCAGGCACCAGGTCCCGGCCAACAGGCCCTGGCGGCGCAGCACCTCGTGCACCCCGGCGATGCAGCCGTGGAACCCGCCCGCCACGTCGAACACCGCGCCGTTGGCGTCGGTGAGGTCGCCGGCGCGGGCCAGCAGGGAACGCAGGACCTCGTCGTCCCCCGCCCACGCCCGGCGGACCTCCTCGAACATGAGCACCGCCGCCCGCGTCCACACCGCCCACTGGCCGAGCAGCCCGCCGACGATCCGGCGGCCCGCGACGGGGGCGAGCAGGTCGGCCAGGATGTTGTCGTCGTTGCCGGTGTAGAGCGCGAGGTCGTCGCGGCCCGACGCCGCCACCGCCCTGACCACGTCCACCGTGCGATACCGGTCGAAGGGCGCCATCTTGATCGCCACCACCGACTCCTGCTCGCTCAGCGACCTCCAGAACGACGGGCCGAGCCGCCGCCCGCCCACCGCCTCCTGCAGGTAGAAGCCGATCACCGGCAGCACCTCGCCGACCGCTCTGGCCCGCGCCAGCAGCTCCGGCTCGCCCGCCCCGGGCACCTGGGGCGACAGCAGCACGGCGTGGTAGCCCAGCGAGGCCGCGAGCTCCGCCTCCGCCACGGCCTGGGCGGTGTCGCCGCACGCGCCCGCGACCATGACGAACGGCCGCCCCGCCTCCTTGCCCACGACCTCGGCGGCGAGCTCCAGCACCGGCCGCAGCAGCCCGGCCCGGCGGATCTCGAACTGCGTCGTGTGCACCGCCACGGCCGCGCCGCCCGCGCCCGAGGCCAGGTAGTAGCGGGTGAGCGCGCGCTGGCGGCGCTCGTCCAGGGCGCGCCCGGCGGTCAGCGCCAGCGGATGGGCGGGGATGACCGTCCCCTCCCGCAGCAGGCCGATCGACATCTCAGAACCTCCCGTCGCGTACCGCGAACTTGGTCGGCTTGCCCGACAGGGGCAGCCCGCGCGACAGCCAGGCGGCCTGCCACGCGATCAGGGTGTCCAGCGGCACGTCCGGGTAGCCGAACAGGCCGTGGCAGCGCGAGGCGTCGTTGAGCAGCGCGGTGCCGCTCTCGACGCCGGTGAAGGACGCCCGCGTCCCCATCGCGGCGGCCAGCCGGGCCGCCGTGCGGCGCACCGAGGCGGTCTCCGGGCCGGTCAGGTTCAGGACGAACGCCTCCGGGGCGCGTGCGTGGCGCAACGACCGCAGCGCGACCTCGTTCGCGTACCCCTGCCACACGACGTTGACGTGCCCGGTGGTGAGGTCGACCGGCTCGTCCGCCGCCACGGTGGCCGCGAGGTCGGCCAGCACGCCGTAGCGCAGGTCCACGGCGTAGTTCAGGCGCAGGATCGCGACCCTGGCGCCGTATGCGGCGGCGGCGTGCTCGAAGACGCGTTCCCGGCCGAGGCAGCTCATCGCGTACTCGCCCACCGGGTCCGGCCGGTCCTCCTCCGCGCTGCCGCCGCCGGCCACGTCCACCAGCGGGTACACGTTGCCGGTGGAGAACACCGCGATCGCGGAGTCGCGGTAGCGCCGGGCCACGGCGGCCGGCAGCGCCGCGTTGACCGCCCACGCCTGGTACGGCGCCGCCGACGTGCCGAACTTGGCGCCCGCCATGAACACGACGTTGGCCGCGTCGGGCAGCCCGGCCAGGTCGCCGCCCGACATCAGGTCGTGGGCCACCACCTCGACCCCCTCGTCGGCCAGCGCGCGCGCCGTCCGGGCGTCCGACCAGCGGGACACCGCGTACACACGGGCCGAGCCGCGGCCCGCCGCCTCCAGGGCGCGCCGGGCCAGCCGGACCAGGCTCGGCCCCATCTTGCCGCCCGCGCCGAGCACGACGAGGTCGCCGTCCAGCCCGGCGACGTCGGCGGTCAGCGCGGCCGACGGGGTGGACAGCCGGTCCTCCAGCTCCTGCTCAGAGGTGAACACGGGCGGCTCCTTCGGGTCGCCGGTAGGCCACGCCCAGCCGGTCCAGCAGAGGTAGGTGGTCGGCCAGCCGCCGGGTGAAGCCGTCCAGGTCGCGGCCCGCCGACCAGGCCGCCTCGGCCACGGCGCACAGGCGCGGGAAGGCGTTGTAGTCGAAGCGTTCCCTGGTGGGCAGGTACTCGCCCCACAGCTGGGCCTGCATGCCGAGGACGGACTCGCCGGCGTCGTAGCCGTAGACCGTCTCCAGGGGGAGCGGCCCGGCGATGCTGACCGGCTCGCCCGGGGCGTCGGACTCGGCGTAGTCGAGGTAGGTGTGCGTGTGCGGCGCGGCGACCACGTCGTGCCCGGCGCGCAGGGCCGCCTCGACCCGGTCCACGCCCCGCCAGGCCATGATCACCATGTCCTCGGGCGGGTCGTGGTCGAGCATGTCGTCCCAGGCCACCGCGCGGCGGCCGAGCCCGCGCAGGTGATCGGCGAGCAGCCGGCCCCACCAGCCGAGCAGGGCCCGCGGCCCGTCGAGCCCGGCCTCGGCGACCCGCCGCGCGGCCTCGGGGTCGGCCGCCCACTCCTCGCCGCGCACCTCGTCCCCGCCGATGTGCACGTACCTGGACGGGAACACGTCGCACAGCTCGTCGAGCACGTCGCGGGCGAACCCGGCGGCCCGGTCGCCCACGTTGAGCACGTGCGAGGAGATGCCCCACTCCGTACGCACCCGGACGGGCGTCCCGGAGGAGTGGCCCAGCCACGGGAGGGCGGCGATGGCGGCCTGCGAGTGGCCGGGGAACTCGATCTCGGGGACCACGGTCACCCCGCGCGCCGCCGCGTACTCCACCAGGTCGCGCAGCTCCCGCTGGGTGTAGAAGCCGCCGTGCGGGGTGCCGTCGGACCGGCCCTCGCGGGCGTGCCCGGCGGGCGACCCGGCGCGGCGGGACCCGACCTCGGTCAGCCGCGGGTGCCCGCGCACCTCGAACCGCCAGCCCTGGTCGTCGGTCAGGTGCAGGTGCAGCACGTTGAACTTGTGCAGCGCCAGCAGGTCGACGTACGAGCGCAGGAAGGACACCGGGCGCCACCAGCGGGCCACGTCGATCATCACGCCGCGCCAGGCGTACCTGGGCACGTCGCGCACGGTCCCGCAGGGCACGCCGTCCGGGCCGTCGAGCTGGCGCAACGTCTGCACGCCCCAGCGCAGCCCGGCGACGTCCGCCGCGGAGATCACGGCCCGTTCCGGGGTGACGGCCAGGGTGTAGCCCTCCGCGCCGAGCGACGGGTCGGACACCAGGCGCAGCTCGATCCCGCCGGAGGCGTCGCCGCCCGCGGCCGGGCCGAGCAGCTCCCTGGCCAGGGCGGCGTGCGGCCCGCGTACGGGCGCGCGCACGCCCGGCTGGAACGTTCCCTCCTCCGGACGCGCCGAGGCGGCCAGGGGGATCATCGTCCCAGCACCGTTCGGAAGGCGGCCAGGGCCTCGCCGACGGGCGCCGCGTCGGGGTACCAGGCGCGTTCCCACTCCAGCGCCAGGAAGCCCGCGTACCCGATCCGGTCCAGCTCGGCCAGCACGGCGGGCACGCCCACCGCGCCCTTGCCCGGCAGCACGGGCGCGAGGTCGGCGGGCGAGGCGGCGTCCTTGATCTGCACGTGCCGCAGGTACGGCGCCAGCGCGTCCGCCGTGGCCGCGGCGCTCTCGCCCGCCCGCCACGGGTTGACCACGTCCCACAGCGCGCCGACGCGCGGCGAGCCGACCCCGGCCAGCACCCCGGCGATCGCCTCGCCCGTCAGGAACACGTCGTGCGTCTCCAGCAGCACGTCCACGCCGTTGTCGGGGAGCCGCCCGGCCACGTCCGCGAGCCTCCGAGTCGCGGTGGCGGCCGGGTCGTCCTGCCCCTCGACGCCGCCGAAGACCCGCACGTACGGCGAGCCGAGCGCCTCGGCGATCTCGACGTGGCGCAGCACCTCGGCCACCGGGTCGCCGTCCGGCCGGGCCACGCGGGTGTAGGAGCACACGGCGACGATCCCGATCCCGGCCGCGGCGAACGTCCGGGCGATCGAGCGCAGCTCGGCGTCGGGGGTGTCCGGCGCGACGATCTCACCTTCGGCGCAGCGCAGCTCGACGGCGGCGCAGCCGTACCGGGCGGCGGTGGCGACGACCTCCTCGGCCGGTGCGCCCGGCATGCCGAGTGTGCTGAACGCGAGCGGGTTCATGGCTGTCCCTTCACTGTGACGGTGGAACCCCGGCGGGCGGACTCGTAGACGGCCAGGGCGACGTCGAGGACCGACAGGGCGTACTCGGGGGTGACCTCGGGGGCGGTCCTGCCGGCGCAGGCCCGCGCGAAGTCGGCGAGCTGCGCGGCGAACGCGGTGGCCATCTCGCCGATGCCGGGCGCGGCGACCTGGGTGGCGACGCCGCCCCGGAAGGACCAGACGCCCTCGCCGCGGCTGATGCGCACCGCGCCCTCGCCGCACACGATCTCCGCCTCGTCGGTGAACGGCAGGCCGGTGCCGGTGACGGAGATCGTCGAACGGGTGCCGTCGGCGTGCCGGGCCAGGGCGACCGCCTCGGTCTCCACCGACCCGCCGGCGGGCCCGGCGACGTGCGCGGTCACCTCGACGATCGGCGAGCCGACGAGCATCTGGAGCTTGTCGATGCTGTGCGTGCCGACGTTGAGCACGATGCCGCCGCCGGCCATGTCGGCGTCGAGGAACCAGCGGGGGCGCGAGGGGTCGGCGTAGTCGGCGGTGCGCCGTTCGGCGGCCACCACGACCTGGCCGAGCTCGCCGGAGGAGAGGAAGCCGGCCGCCGCGCGCAGCATCGGCACGAAGCGCAGGACGTGCCCGACCGCGAACACGACGCCGGCCGCCCGGCACGCCTCGATCATGCGGACGGCGTCCTCGCGCGTGGTGGCGATCGGCTTCTCCACGAGCACGTGCAGCCCGGCCGCGGCGGCGTCGAGGGTGATCGGGGCGTGCAGGGCGTGCGGCACGGTGATCACGACCGCGTCGAGGCCGCCCGCGTCGAGCATCGCCCGGTGGTCGGTGAAGACGCGGGCGCCGGCTTCGGCGGCCAGCTTCTCGGCCGCCTCGGCCCGCACGTCGCACACCGCGGCGACCTTCACCTGCCCGGCGCTCTGGCGGGCGGCGGCCACGTGGAACTCCGCGATGGTGCCCGCGCCGATGACGCCCAGGCGCAGCCCGGATGTTGTGGTCACGATTTCCTTTCCGAATCGGACGAAGGGCCTGATCTCAGCCCTTGAGACCCGCGGACATGGTTCCGCGGACGAAGTAACGCTGGGCCAGCACGAACACGATCAGCATCGGCAGCAGGCTCATCATCGCCGCGGCCGTCACGAGCTGGTCGTTGCCGACGAACTGCCCTTTCAGGCTCAGCACGCCGACCGGCAGCGTGTAGTTCTCCGGCGAGGTGAGGTAGATCGTGGGCTCCAGCACGGCCTTCCACGACGTGGTGAAGGTGAAGACCGCGAGCGTGGCCAGGGCGGGCTTGGCCAGCGGCAGGTGGATGCGCCAGAACACCTGCCAGGGGTTGGCGCCGTCGAGGCCGGCCGCCTCCTCGAAGTCCTTGGGGATGCCGAGGAACGTCTGCCGCATCAGGAAGATCCCGATCGGCGTGGCCAGCCAGTACGGCACGATGAGCGGCAACATCGAGTCCAGCCAGCCCAGCGAGCGGAACAGCAGGAAGTTCGGGACGATCGTGATGACCGTCGGCAACATCATCGTGCCCAGGGCCATCGTCAGCAGCGCCTGCTTGCCCGGCAGCCGCATCCTGGCCAGCGAGTGCCCGACCATGGCGCTGGTCAGCACGTTCCCGGCGACCGCGAGCACCGCGATCACCAGGCTGTTGACCAGGTAGAGCCCGAACGGCGTGCGCCGCCACACCTCGGCGTAGTTGTCCCACTGGACCGGGTCGGGGAGCCACGCGGGAGGCACCTGGATGTACTGGGCGAAGCTCTTGAGCGAGTTGCCGAGCGCCGCGACGAACGGCAGCAACATGACCGCCGCCCCCGCCAGCACCAGCACGTACGAGACGGTCTTACGCATAGTGCACCCACCTGCGCTGGAGCCGGAACTGCACCAGGGTCAGCGCGAGCACCAGCACGAACAGCACCCACGCCACGGCCGAGGCGTAGCCCATCTGGAAGAACTGGAAACCCTGCCGGTAGAGGTAGAGCACGGTCAGCTCGCTCGCGCCGTGCGGCCCGCCGTCCGTCATCACGAAGACCTGCTCGAACGACTGCAGCGTCTCGATGGAGGTGAGCACCAGCACCAGGAACGTGGTGCCGGAGATGCCCGGCAGGGTGATGTACCGGAACCGGTTCCAGGCCGACGCGCCGTCGATCTTCGCCGCCTCGTAGCGCTCCTCGGGGATGGCCTGCAGGCCCGCCAGGAAGAGCACCGCCATGTAGCCGACGCCCTTCCAGACGGCGACCGCCGCCAGCGTGGGGATCACCAGCGCGGGGTCTTGCAACCAGTTCTCGGCCGGCAGCCCGAGGAGGCCCAGCACCTGGTTGGCGATGCCGGTCTGCGGGTTGAAGACCGCGTCGGCCACGTAGGCGACGACCACCCACGAGGAGACGACCGGGACGAAGTAGGCCGCGCGGAACAGCGCCATGCCGCGCAGCCGCTGGTTGAGCGCGACCGCCAGGGCCAGGGCCAGCGCCGTCTGCGCCGGGACGAACAGCACCGCGAAGTAGGCGGTGTTGCCCAGGGTGCGCCAGAAGACCGGGTCGCCGAACAGGCGGGTGAAGTTGCCGAACCCGACGAACCTCGGCGGGGACATCAGGTCGTACTCGGTCATGCTGAAGAACAGCGAGGCCAGCAGCGGCCAGGCGGCCAGCGCGACCAGGTGGAGCAGGTAGGGCGAGGCGAACGCGAAGGCCCAGGCCCGCTCGCCCGAGCGCCGCCGCCGGGCGGGCGGCCGCGGTCCGGCGGCCACCTGCCCGGAGCGCCTGGTGAGCACCGTCACTGCGTCTTCCCGGCGTAGAAGCGGTCGATGACCTCCTGGGCCTCCTTCTGCCCGGTCTGGAGCGCGGTGGCGACCGGCGTGGCGTTCGACAGCGCCTCGTTCATGCGCTTGGCCAGGGCCTCGGTGTACTCCGACCACACGGCGTTGGTGCCGAGGTCGGTGGCCGCGTCGAGCGACTCCAGGAAGACCGGGCCGCGGTCGGCGGGCAGGGCCGTGGAGGCGACCTTCTTGTTGATCGGGATCGCCTCGCCGAGCTCGGCCCACTTGCGCTGCGGGCCCTCGCCGGAGAAGAAGGTGATCCACTTCCACGCCGCGTCGGCCTGCGCGGGGGAGGCGGCCTTGCTGACCACCCACGAGTTGACGATCGCGATGTTGCCGCGCCCGGCCGGGCCCTTCGGCAGCGGCGCCACGCCGAAGTCGACGCCGGCGCTCACCGCGGGCAGCGTACGGGCGTAGATGCCGTACGACATGGCCACCCGGCCGGTCGCGAACAGCGTGTGCACGACGCCCTTGCCCATGGCCTCGGTGGTCACGTAGTCGGGGGCGAAGCCGTCCTTGCCCATGGCGGCCAGCATCCAGTCGAGGCCGGCCGTGGACTGCGGGCTGTCGACGACGACCTTGCGGCCCCCGTCGGTGACGACGTCCCCGCCGAACGCCTTGACGATGGGCCACCAGCTCTCGGTGAACCCCGGCGAGTACGCGCGGAAGCCGTAGGTGTCGGGCTTGCCGTCGCCGTTGGCGTCCTTGGTGAGCTTCTTGGCCGCGGCGGCCAGGTCGTCGTAGGTCCACTCGGCCGTCGGCTCGGCGACCTTGGCCTCGGCGAACATCTTCTTGTTGTAGAAGAGCACCGGGGTCTGGGCGCCCTGCGGGAAGCCGAAGACCCGGCCCTCCGCGTCGCGGTTCAGGTCGATGCCGGAGTAGTCGGCGGCGTTGACGGTCTTGACCCGGTCGCTCAGGTCAGCCAGCGCGCCGCGGGCGGCGAACTCCTGCACGAGCACGCCGTCCGAGAGCCACAGCTGGGGCGCCTGGCCGCCGGCGATCTGCGTCCTGAGCCGTTCGAAGAACTTGACGTACGGCGCGACCTCCAGCTGCACCTTGATCGACGGGTTGGCGGCCGTGAACTCCTGGACGAGCTGCCGCATGGTCGTGTCGGCCGGGTCGCCCGCGGCGGCGTAGAAGCCGAGCTTCAGGGTGACGGCGCCGGAGTCGTCGGCCGAGCCGCCGCACGACGCCGTGCCGGCCACGGTGAGGACGGCCACCGCGGCAGCGGCGAGCACGCGCACTCTCATTGGGTCCTCCAACAGGAACGAAGAGGGGGGAAGGGGGGTGAGGGGGACGCCGGCGTCACGTCGGGACGCGGACCTCGACCAGGCTGCCGGAGGCGGCTCCGCAGGAGGCGCGGACGGCCAGGCGGGGCTGCAGCACGACCCGGCAGACCGGGGCGGCGGCGCCGAGCTCGATCCGGCGCAGCAGCAGCTCGGTCGCCATGCGGCCGACCTCCGCCTTGGGCGGCGAGACCGCGGTGAGCGGCACCTCTGACAGGTCGGCGACCTCGTCGTCGTAGGCGACGACGGCGATGTCGTCGGGCACGGTCAGGCCGACCCGGCGCAGGTAGGGCAGGAGCGCGGTGGCCTCGCGGTCGCCGAGGCACACCACCGCGCGCACCTTCTCGGTGACCAGCGTGTTGGCATAGGCCAGCATGTCGGGGCCGGTCCAGACGGGCTGCCTGGCCACGGCCTCCGGGATCTCCGGAAGCCCGAGGTCGGCGACGGCCTGGCGGTATCCCGCGAAGACCTGCTCGGAGCTGGCGGTGCCGAGCCGGCCGAGGTAGCCGATCCGGCTGCGGCCGAGCCCGTTCAGGTGCTGCACGGCGGCGTAGCCGCCGCCGTGCACGTCGGTGCAGACGTAGGAGGTCGGGTCGGCCGGGCGGGGGTCGGCCGGCCGGCGCTCCACCAGGACGTACGGCACCGGCAGCCCGCGCAGGCGGGCCAGGTGGGCGTCGGGGTCGGCGGTGAGGTGCAGGTTGGGCACCAGCAGCAGCCCGGCCACGCCGACGTCGACGAGCTGCTGGATCTGCCCGGCCTCGACGTCGGGGTCGTAGTTGGAGCAGGCCAGCACGAGCTGCACGCCGGCGGCGGTGGCCGCCCGCTCGATGCCCTGGACGACCTGCGGGAAGTAGTAGGTGTTCGACGGGACGAGCGCGCCGATGAGACGCGGCCTGGCCCCCGGGGTGACGGAGCTGGTGACGAAGGTGCCCGACCCCTGCCGGCGGCGGACGAGCCCCTCCTCGACCAGGAGGTCGACCGCGCGGCGCACGGTGTTGACCCCGACCGAGTAGGTCTGCGCCAGCTCGGACTCGGTCGGCAGCCTGCCGCCGACCGGCCAGCGGCCCTGCACGATCTCCTGCCGCAGGCGTGCCGCGAGGGTGCGGAATCGCCTTCCCCTGGGGAGGGAATTCATTCCTTCAGGTGGCTCCATAACGGGATTCTTCTCGTCATTCTGAAGTAATGTCAACCCTAAATTCACTCCGTTATCAGCGGCATATTAGGAATGAATTCCACCCTTTCGGGGGTCACCAGCGGGCCGTGGCGTCCTTGTCGCGGTCGTAGGCGGCGGCCCAGTAGTGGCCCGCGGCGGTCAGGCGGTGACCGGCGAAGCCGACCTCGCCGGTCGGCTGCTTCAGCGCCTCCGACGTCGCGGTGGCCCAGCCGTCGGCGCCCGCGGTGACCGTCACGTAGCGGCCGGCGGAGAAGGTGAACCGCCCGCGCACCGTGGCCGCCACCGGCTGCCCGCTCTCC
The DNA here is from genome assembly GCF_040675375.1 of Nonomuraea sp. NPDC049607. NCBI lineage: Bacteria > Bacillati > Actinomycetota > Actinomycetes > Streptosporangiales > Streptosporangiaceae > Nonomuraea > Nonomuraea sp. NPDC049607. Next base: position 55,902 of record NZ_JBFAOV010000023.1, on the reverse strand, counting down.
TTGTCCACCACGCGCAGCCGTACGCGGGCCGCGCCGCCCTCCACGGTCACCGACATCGACTCCACGACCATGGGACGCAGGGCCGTCGCGCCGGTCGTCACGGTGACCGGGGCGGAGGGCGGCCCGCGGTGCCCGGCCACGTCCACCGGGACGATCCGGTAGTGGTAGGCGGTGCCGGGCAGCAGGCCGGTGTCGGTGTGGGTGAGGCCGCGCGCCTTCCCGGCGAGCGTGCCGGGGCCGGGAGTGAAGTCCGGCTCGGTCGAGCGGTGCACCTCGTAGTGGGCGACCTCGGTGTCGTCGCGCGCCCGCCCGTACGTCAGGTCCACCGTGGCGTGGTCGAACGCGACGGCCCGCGGCGGCGACGCCACGCCCGTGGGCGGCCCGGAGTCGGCGGGCGGGTCGGGCCACTCGGCCGAGGGGCCCCAGACCGTGGGCAGCTCCCGGTAGGAGTCGTAGTGGTGCAGCGCGATCCCGGCGTAGGCCGGGCTGCCCGCGAACGCCTGGGAGACCTTGGCCAGCTCGGCCTCCAGCGCGTTCCTGCCCTCCTCGCGGAAGGTGATGCTGGACGGGTCGCCGCTGGTCGCGATGTCCAGCGTCTCCACGCCGACCACGACCGACAGCGGCTTGCCGATGCGCTCGGCGTAGGCCAGCTCGCCGGCCGCCTGCGCGATGATGCCGGCGCCGCCGTCCGCCTGGTCGCGGTAGTCCATGATCGCGATGTAGTCGCTGAGGTCCTGGACGTGCTCGGCCAGGGTGCGGGTGTTCCCGCCGTACGTGATGTCCGTGCAGCAGGCGGAGGTGTCCAGCCAGCGCGGCACGGCCGGGCCGAACAGCAGCGGCTGGCCGGAGGCGTCCCGGCGGGCGATCATCGCGCGCAGCGTGTCCAGCCACTGGATCTGCACGTCGGGCTTGCCGCTGGTGAACCACGGCAGGCTGTACGGCTCGATGTCGACGTTGATCCCGTCGAAGCGCTCGTCCGGCTTGGAGGACAGGTTGTAGTCGAGGACCCGCTCCATCTCCCCGACGGCGCGCTCGCGGTAGCGGGACAGCGCGCCCAGGTACGGCGGCCGGGTCCCGCCGGCCACGGTGGCGTGCACCTTCATGCCCCGGCCGTGCGCCCAGGCCACCAGGTCGCGCAGCTCCGGACGCGCGTCCTCCATCATGTCGCGCCCGGCGTAGGTGTCCACGCCCAGGTAGAGCGTCGATCCGGCGGGCAGGACGGTCTCCAGCAGGCGGCGCGAACCCGGGTTGAGCACCAGGTTGTAGGACGCCTTCTCCCAGATCCACATCGCCCGGTCCTGCCGGTGCGGCACCGCGCCGCGTTTCCGCGCCGCGCCCAGCGCCACGTACGTGGTGGACGACCTGGACACGTGGCCGCGCGCGTCGACCGCCTCCGCCTCCAGGCTCGCCATGACGTCGCCGTACCGTGCCGGGTTCACCAGCGTGACGTAGCGCCCTGCCGCGCCGGCGGCGCGCTGCCAGGGGCCGCCGTTGACGCGGACCCGGACCGTGCGCACGTCCGCGCCCGCCACGTCCACCCGGACCGGCGTGGGACGGGTGAGCCGGGCTCCGTCGGCGGGCTCGGCGATCGCCACGCGCGGGGCTCTGGCCCGCGGGTTGTCCACGCGCAGGGTCAGCGGCGGCGACCAGGCGCCGTAGCGGGTGTCGGCGGCCGTGGCCTTGGCGTAGACCTCGATCTCGCCGTCCAGGGCGCTGGTGTCGAGGTCGTAGGACCAGGTTCCGGTGTCGTCGGCGTCGGGGTCGGTGACCTTGGCCCGTTCTATGCGTTCGCCGTCCACCACGACCGACACGTCGTAGGCGGAGGTGAAGCGGCCGGTCAGCCGTACCAGGCCGGGGGCGGACTCGGAGGAGTCGATCACCACCGACGGCGGGTCCGCCGCGCTCGCCGCGACGGAGGGCGCCGCGGCCAGTGGTACGGCGAGCACGAGCGCGCCCGAGATTCTCCACAACCCTGCAGGCATGAAGCCACCTCCATAGGAATGAATTAACGCCGGAAACGGAAATGTCCGGACATTGAATCCGTGAGATGGCGAAACGATAGCCCTGAATTTCCGGAAGAAGAATGGCATGAATTCCGGCTGTCGAACCGCCGCGCCTCAGGGTGCGCGTTGCAGGGGGCCTCGACGGACGGAGCCAGGGCCCAGGAATCCCTCTGGCGGGGGAGGGAGGTCACGCGTGAAGGGGAGAGCGGTGCGGCGGGGGATGCCTAGCGTGGCGGGCATGGTTGACTCACATCGTCCGCGGCGCTGGCCGGCGTACGGGCTGGCGGCGCTGATGCTCGGGTACGCGGCGGGCAAGGCCGTCTTCGCCGTGCAGGGCAGGCTCGGGTTCCCCGGTGGGCCGCCCGTGCCGGCGGCCGAGGCCGCGCGCTACTTCCTGGACCCGTCCCTGGCGCAGGGGTTCGCGGCGGCCTCCGGGGTGCTGGGGGCGTGCCTCGTCCTGGCCACGGTCACCGCCGTGGGCCGCCGGCTGCCGAGAGGCGTGGTGCTCGCCGCCCTGGCCGTGATGCTGGCGGCCCTCGGCGGGGGCGCGGGCATCATGATCCTGGACGGGTTCGTCGGCCTCGGCGTCGGCTGGCGCTGGTACCACGGGATCGTCGGGCTCGTCGTGCTCGGCCTGGCCACCGAGATGACCCGCTCCTACTGGACGGCCACCCGCCCGAGCACCCACTGACCCCGTAGCCCCCGTCAGCCTCGGGCGAACGCCGTCACCAGCTCCTCCGTGGTGAGGATGGCGAGGGCGAAGGTGGGGCCGTTCAGCTCGTGGGCGGCGTGCAACATCTCCGGCAGGTAGGCGGCGGTCGCGTCGCGCACGGGTTCGGATGGGCCCAGCTCTCGTAGTCGCCCGGTTCCCAGCGGCGGTGCGGGACGAACACCACCCGCACCCCGGCCGCCCGCGCCGCGGCGATCACCGCGCGCAGGTTGTCCAGCGGGCCGATCGCCTGCGCCACCGGCTCCAGCCGCGGCCACACCTTGCCGCCCTCGGAGATGAAGTCGTTGTACGGATCGACCAGCAGCACCGCCGTGCGGCGCGGGTCGTAGGACTCGGTCATGGCTCGCCGCCGCTCAGTTGCCGGTGGTCAGGACCATGCGGAAGCGCGCCTGACCGGACAACATCCGCTGGTACGCCGTCGCGGCCTCCTCCAGCGGCACCTCCTCCGTCCAGGCCCGCACGCCGCTCAGGGCGGCGAACCTCATCGTGTCCTGGGTGTCCACGGCGATGCCGGAGGCGTGCCCGTAGACCCGGCGGGCCCCGCCGACGAGCTGGAGAGGCGTGACGGTGAGCGGTTCGGTGTCGATGCCTACGGTGATGAGCTCGCCGCGCCGGCCCAGCCCGTCGATCGTGCCGGACATCGCCGCCGAGCTGGTCACCGTCGCCAGCACCACCTTGGCCCCGCCGCGCGCCGCCAGCGCGTCGGCCGCCTTCTCGGCGGCGCCGTCGACGTAGTGGGCGGCGCCGAGCTCGCGTGCCAGCGGCTCCTTGTCGCCGCCGCGCGCGATCGCGACCGTCTCGAAGCCCATCTTGGCCGCGAACTGCACGCCCAGATGTCCCAGGCCGCCCAGCCCGAGGATCGCGACGGTGTCGCCCGGCCGCGCCGAGCTGCGCCGCAGCGCGTTGAACACGGTCACGCCCGCGCAGGCCAGGGGCGCCGCCTGCGCCGCCGTCAGCTCGCCGGGGATCGCGGCCAGGGCGACGGCCGGCACCACGACGGAGTCGGCGAACCCGCCGGGGTAGGCGGCGCCCGGCACCCGCAGCTCGGGGCAGAGCACGCCGTCGCCCTCCCGGCAGGCGTCGCAGTGGCCGCAGCTCCCGCCGTACCAGCCGACCGCCACCCGGTCGCCCACGGACCAGCCCGCGACGCCGTCGCCGATCGCGTCGACGCGTCCGGCGATCTCGTGCCCCGGCGTGACGGGGAAGGCGGTGCCCGGGATCGCGCCGCCGATGATCAGCGCGTCGGAGTGGCACACCCCGCACGCCTCGACGGTGATCCGCACCTGGCCGGGGCCCGGTTCGCGGGTCGGCGCCGCGGTCTGCGCCATGGCGCCGCCGGGCTCGGCGACCTGGATGGAACGGTGCAGGGCGGAAGACGGCATGGCGTCTCCTCTTTCTTCGTACGGGAAGCGGTGGCCTCACCGGGAGGCCCTCACAAGGCCACCTTTTCCACTTCCGCCTCGTTTACCCCACCGGCACGCCGAAGGTCCGGGACCCCGCGCGAGGTCCCGGACCTGTGGGGTGGCCGGTCAGCCCGCCGGGACGACCGGGACGCCGCCGAAGGTCACCACCAGGCGGCCGTCCGCGGCGAAGGACCAGTTCAGGGCGCCGCCGTAGGCGGAGCAGCGGGACCCGTTCGAGCCGGACCAGAACTGGTCGGACGCGTCGGCGTCACCGACGATCTTGTCGTTGGCGCCGCCGCCCGAGCGGCACGAGGTGTTGTCGCGGAACACCGAGGTGCCCGCGTCGAAGGAGAAGTTGCGCTCGGTGTTGTCGATGCTGACGTTCCCGGCGATCGTCATCGTGCCGGGGTTGCGGTTGTAGGTGAAGCCGTGCTTGCCGTTGCGGTAGGCGATGTTGCGCCGGACGACGTGGTTGACCTTGATGTCCTCGCCGCCCAGCTTGTAGCCGTTGCGGTCGCCGTTCCCGGCCTGGCTGCCGTCGCTGAGCGTGCCGTTGCCGTAGGACAGGGAGTCCTCGACGGTGACCGGGCCGATCGGGCCGGTGTCGGGCTTGGTGTAGAGGTCCCAGCCGTCGTCGATGTTGTTGCGGGACACCGCGTAGCGGAAGACGTTGCCGGGCCCGACGGTCAGCTTGGCGGCGAAGCCGTCGGCGTCCTCGCCGTCGGAGTCGGCGTTGTCGTGCGAGACCGTGCTCAGGACGAGGTTGCGGGACGGCCACCGGCTCTGCGGCGTGTCGGAGGCGATGCGGGAGAGCTGCAGCCCGGTGTCGCGGTTGAACCGGGTCTCCGAGCGTTCGACGATGTTGTCGCTGCCGCCGACGAAGATGCCGTTGTCGCCGGCGCGCTCGACGATGATGCCGTACAGGTGCCAGTACGAGCCGTTGACGGCGAGCCCCCGGTTGGCCGGGTCCTCGCTCTGGGCCGCGAAGTTCAGCACCGGCGTCTCGCCGGGGTAGGCCGACAGCTTCTTGCGGGCCGAGGCGGTGCCGTCGTTGCCCGGCGCGATGGTGACCGTCTGCGAGAAGGCGTACGTGCCGCCGCGCAGGTAGATCGTGCCGCCCGCCGCGACGCGGGTGATGGCGGAGGTGAGCGTCGTCGGGTCGGACCGGGTGCCGGTCGCGCCGTCCCTGCCGTTCGGGGAGACGTAAAGGGCGCCGGCGGGCGGGACGGTGGGCGTGACGGTCGGGGTCGGTGTGGGGGTGGTCGTGGGGCCGCCGCCCGCGGGCTTCAGGGTCCACTGCTTGGTGGCGGCCGAGTCGCAGGAGTTCTGCTGCAGCAGCGCGCCCGGGGTGGTGGAGTCGTCCTTGACGTTGAGGCACTTTCCGCCGTTGGCGTTGACGACCCGGTACGCGCTGCCGGCGGCGGTGAGCTGCCAGGTCTGGGAGGCGGCGCCCGTACAGGTCTCCTGCTGCACGGGCTTGCCCGCGCTGGTGGAGGCGTCGCGGACGCCGGCGCACCTGCCGCTGTGCGCGGCCTTGACCTGGTAGCCGCTCCCGGCGGCGGTGAGGGTGAAGACCTGCCCGGCGGACTCGGCGCAGGCGTTCTGCGCGAGCTGCACGCCGTCGCCGGTGCTCTGACCCGGCACGGTGGCGCACAGGCCGCTGCCGCCGTTGACCAGCGTGTAGTTCCCGCCGGCGGGGGCCGCCGACGCGGGCGTGTTCAGTACGGCGACCAGGCCGACCGCGGTGAGCAGGCCGGTGATCAGCACGACCGCCGGCCTTGTCGCCGAGGGTTGGTTCTTACGCACGTCCAGCTCCGTTTCGATGGAGGAGTGGAAGGGGGGTGTGTCGCGCGAGCTGATGCCAACCGGTTGCAGTAACAGTGGCTTCACGCCGATGAAAGGTCAACACATTCAGGTAAAACTGCAAACGCGCTCGGTGTTCTGCCTGGTAATGCCGCTATTTCTGCAACAACCGATTGCAGAAATCGTGCAATCAGCGTGCCCCGCACGTCAGCGGGTGAGGGGGAGCGGGCCGTGTTCGGGGGTGAAGAGCCGGTCGTCGAGATGGTCGACGGCGTACTCGATCGCGCCCGTCACCACGCACTCGTCGCCCAGCGTGGACGCCCGCACCTCCGGCATGCGCATGCACCGCCGCTCCAGTCGGTCGCGCAGCGGCCCGAGCAGCACGTCCGCCGACCGCGAGAACCCGCCGCCCAGCACCACGACCTGCGGATCGAGGACGAGCACCATGGCCGCCGTGCCCACGGCCAGGTCGTCGAGGTAGCGCCCGACGGCCTCCAGCGCGACCGGGTCGCCGTTCCTGGCGGCGGCCAGCGTGCAGCCGGCCGCGTCCTCCGGCGGCGTGCCCTCGGGGACGGCCGCGCACGTGTTGAGGTGCTCGGGGGCGTCGAACCAGCGGGACTCGGGCAGCATGGCGATCTCCCCGGCCGCCGCCCCGAACCCCCTGTGGACCTTGCCGCCGATGATCAGCCCGGCTCCCATGCGCCTGCCGACGTGCAGGAACACCACGTCCCTGGCGTCCTGGGCGACGCCCCGCCTGGTCTCGGCCATGGCCGCCAGGCGGCTGTCGTTCTCGATCAGCACCTGGCAGGGGAACATCTCGCGGATCCGGCCCGCCAGGTCGAGGTCGCGCCAGGAGGGGACGGCGGCCGAGTAGATGACCCGGCCCTCGACGTCGATCACGCCGATCGTGCCGACGGCGATCGTCCACAGGTCGGACACCGGGACGCGGCCGAGCGCCAGGCAGCCGGAGACGGCCCGCTCGATCGCGGCCAGGCGCTCCTCCAGCGGCGCGTCCGGCAGCACCGGCTGCCGGGTCTCGGCCAGGATCTCGCCGTCGAGGTCGGCCAGGGCGGCGCGCACGTTGTGGCCGCCCACGTCGACGCCCACCAGGTAGCCGCTGTCGGCGCGGAAGCGGTAGCGGCGGGCCGGCCGGCCCATCGAGCCGGGGCTCGGCGGGACCTCCTCCACCCAGCCCAGGTCCATCAGCTCGCCGGCGACCTCCTTCATGGACGGGCGCGACAACCCCGTACGCTCGGCCAGCGCCGACAGCGTGAGCGGCCCGGCCCGGCGCAGCGCCCGGATGGCGGTCAGCGAGTTGAGCTGTCGCAGCCGTGACAGGTCGCCGCCGCGTAGATCCGCCATCGCCGTCCTTAACGTAGGTCTCCTCTGTAAACACAGATTATCCCAGCGACCGTCCCTCAGGGGAACTCCACGAAATTGGGCGTTGAACCTCAGAAATGCCGGTGCTATTAATGAAGGGCTCCTTCGTAAAGTCCGGCTCGCTCCGCCATCGTCTGGCAGTGAGGAGATTCACTTGAAGATCGTTCCCAGGCCGGTCAGGCACGGGACCAGGCGCGGGAGGTTCGTCCTCGACGCGAGCACGGCGCTCACCGCCGATCCGGCGCTCGCCGGGGTGGCCGCCTGGCTGCGGGCCGAGCTCAGCCAGGTCGCCGGAGGTGAGCTGCTGCCCGGCACGCCGGGCCCGGGGACGATCACCCTGGGGCTCGGCGAGGGCCTCGGGCCGGAGGCGTACCGGCTGAGCGTGGGCGACGACGGCGTGGCCATCGACGCGGGCGGGCCCGCCGGGGCCTTCTACGGCGCGCAGACCTTCCGCCAGCTCCTGCCCGCCGCCGCCTTCCGCCGGACGCCGGGCACGGAACCCCTCGTCGCGCCGGGCACGTACATCGAGGACGAACCGCGCTTCGGCTGGCGCGGCTGCCTCCTCGACGTCGCCCGGCATTTCATGACGAAGCACGACCTGCTGAGGTTCATCGATCTGATGGCCCTGCACAAGCTCAACGTCCTGCACCTGCACCTCACCGACGACCAGGGCTGGCGGCTGGAGATCCGCCGGTACCCCCGCCTGACCGAGGTCGGCGCGTGGCGCCGGGAGAGCCGGACCGGCTGGAACGGCGCCATGGACGGCCGCCCGCACGGCGGCTTCTACACCCAGGACGACATCAGGGAGATCGTCGCCTACGCCGCGGCCCGCCACGTCACCGTCGTGCCCGAGATCGACCTGCCCGGGCACACGCAGGCCGCCATCGCCGCCCACCCCGAGCTGGGCAACCTCGGCACGGCTCCGGAGGTCCGCACCACCTGGGGCGTCGGCCGCAACGTGCTCAACGCCGAGGACGCCACCATCGCCTTCTTCCGCGACGTCCTGGAGGAGGTGCTGGAGCTGTTCCCCAGCCCGTACGTGTGCGTGGGCGGCGACGAGTGCCGCAAGGACCAGTGGCGGGAGAGCCCGTCCGCCCAGCGCCGGATCCGGGAGCTGGGGCTGCGGGACGAGGAGGAGCTGCAGAGCTGGTTCATCCACCAGTTCGACGACTTCCTGACCGGACGCGGCCGCCGGCTGGTCGGCTGGGACGAGATCCTGGAGGGCGGCCTGGCGCCGGGGGCGGTGGTGGCGTCCTGGCGCGGCGAGCTCGGCGCGGTGGCCGCCGCCCGGCGCGGGCACGACGTCGTCAACTGCTCCAACACCCAGGTCTACCTCGACTACCGCCAAGGGGTCGGGGAGGACGAGCCGGTGCCGTTCGGGACCGTGCTCACCCTGGAGGACGTCTACGCCTTCGAGCCCGTCCCGCGGGAGCTGCGCGGTGACCCCGCCGCGGAACGGGTTCTGGGCGCGCAGTGCGGGGTCTGGACGGAGCTGATCGACTCCAACCGGCGCATCGACTACATGGTCTTCCCCCGGCTGGCGGCCTTCGCCGAGACCGTCTGGGCGACGGCCGCGCGCGACCTGGAGGACTTCCGCGCCCGGCTGGCGGCACACCTGCCGAGGCTGGAGGCGATCGGGGTGGAGTACCGGCGGGAGTCGGGGCCGCTGCCGTGGCAGACCCGGCCCGGCGTGCCGGGCCGCCCGGAGGACCCGAAGGAGTGGCAGGCCACCGTCGACGCCTGGACCAGCAACCTGCGGGACCTCGCATGACGCCCCTGGAGCCGTCGGCGGGCGGGCGGGTGCTGAGCTGGCCCGGCTGCGAGAACGTGCGGGACCTCGGCGGCCTGCCGACCACGGACGGCGGGCGCGTCCGCTGGGGCGCGCTGGTGCGCGGCGACCGGCCGAGGAGCACGGCCGTCCCGGCGCTGCGGGCCCACGGCGTGCGGCTCGTCGCCGACCTCCGGCTGGCCGCCGAGTGCCGGGCCGACCCGGGCCCCGCCGTGCCGGGCCGCCGCCACCTGCCCGTCCTGCGGGACGAGGACGACGTCCTGGAGGCGCTGGACGACACCCTGCCCGGCATCTACCGGGTGATCCTCGACCGGGGCGCCCGCCGGTTCGCCGCCGTCCTGTCGGCCGTCGCCCACGCGCCGGCCGGAGGCGTCCTGCTGCACTGCCATTCCGGAAAGGACCGCACCGGGCTCGCGGTGGCGCTGGCCCTCTCGCTGGCCGGCGTCTCCCGTCAGGACATCGCCGCCGACTACGCCGTCACGGCCGTCTGCCTGCGCCTCGACGACCACCTCGCCGCTCTGGACGACGACGCCGTACGGGACAGGTCGTTGCGCCTGTTCGCCGAGGTCACCGCGGACACCATGCTCGCCGCCCTGGCCCACCTGGACGGCCGGCACGGCGGCGCGGAGGCGTACCTGCTGGCCGGCGGCCTGCCACCGGCCGATCGCGCCCTGATCAGGGCCCGCCTGGTGGAACGGTAGGGATTCACCCCGTACGGCCCCAGAAGTCGTACGGGTCCCGGCCCGGGCGGAAGCCGTGCGCCCGGGCCAGCTCCGCCGCCTCCCGGAACCGGCGCGCGACGACGGACGGCTCGTGGGCGTCGCTGCCGAACGTCACGGCCTGGCCGCCCTCCTCGCGCCACCACCGCAGCAGCGTCGCGTCCAGCGGCACGACCGTGTTGATCTCCAGCGCCCGGCCCGACCCGGCGGTCACCCGCAGCGCGTGCCGGAACTCCTCCTCGAAGTCGGCCGGGTCGAACGGCCCGGCCGCCCGCGGCCAGTACCGCACCGGGTAGTCGACGTGGGCCAGCACGGCGAACACGTCGCTGCCCGCCACGACCTCGGGGATCTCGGCCAGGTAGTCCCGGACGACCTCGGCGGCGGCGCGGCGGGCGTACAGGCCGGGCGGCTCGCGGAAGCCGTCGCCGGCGGGCAGGCAGTGCAGGGAGCCGAGCACCCGGTCGAACCGCCCGGCGGCCAGCACGCGGGCGACTCCCTCGGCGTGCCGGTGCGGCTCGCCCACCTCCAGGCCGCTCAGGATCCGCAGCCCGGGGAAGCGTTCGCGGCACCGCTCGACCGCCTCCAGGTAACCGGCGGCGTCGAAGGCCGGGGGAGTGAGGTGCCCGTCCGGTGTGGTCAGCGCGAGCAGGTGGTCGTAGCCGTCGAGGGCGCCGGGGTCGACCGTCCAGACGGTGTGGTCGAGGTGCTCGGTGAACGCGATCGCGGGCAGGCCCAGCTCCACCGCCCGCGCGCAGGAACGCTCCATGTCACCCCCCGCCGTGTCCCAGGACCACTCGCTGTGCACATGGCTGTCGGCAGGCAACGTCACAGGGTTCACTCCTCGGGGGTCAGGAGAAGATCAGCACGAATGTACCCCGCGAACGTCCCCGCGTCCCGGGCGCGGCCGCCTCGGGGAGGACGTCTGATCTGCCGTGAGATGCTGGCTTTCGTGACGACGACCGAGCCAGCCGGGCCCGCCCCGCGCCGCGGGCGCGGCCGCCCCGGCTACGACCAGGCCGCGATCCTGCGCGCCGCGGTGGAGCTGTTCAACCGCCGGGGCTACGACGCCACCAGCATGGGAGACCTGGCCAAGGAGCTCGGCCTGACCAAGCCGGCCATCTACCACCACGTCACGAGCAAGGAGCAGCTGCTCGGCCAGGCCCTCGACGACGCGCTCGACGAGCTCACCGCCGCCCTGACCGCCGCCACCCGCGACGCCGCCGGCCGCACCGCGTACGAACGCCTGCGCGAGGTCGTGCGGCGCAGCGTCGAGGTGCTGGTCGCCCACCAGCCCAGCGTCACGCTCCTGCTGCGCGTACGCGGCAACAGCCCGGTCGAGCTGGCGGCCCTGGAACGCCGCCGCTGGCTCGACGACCGCCTCGCCGCGCTGGTCGCCGACGCCGTCGCCGAGGGCGCGCTGCGCGACGACGTGCCGCCCGCGCTGGTCAGCCGGCTGGTGTTCGGCATGGTCAACTCGCTGGTGGAGTGGTACCGCCCGGACGGCGCCTACGACCGGGCGATGGTCGCCGACGCCGTCACCGCGATCGCCTTCGACGGCCTGGCCAAGCACGCACGCTGATCAGGGTTCACCAGGTGTAGAAGCCCTTGCCCGTCTTGCGGCCGAGGTGCCCGGCGGCCACCAGGTCGCGCAGGATCCGCGGCGGCTCGAACCGGGGCCCGAGCTCGCGGGCCAGGTGCTCGGCGATCGCGAGCCGCACGTCCAGGCCCACCACGTCGGTGGTGCGCAGCGGGCCCGTCGGATGGCGGTAGCCGAGGGTCATGGCCGTGTCGATGTCGGCCGCGCTCGCCACGCCCTCCTCCAGCATCCGCATCGCCTCAAGGGCCAGGCAGACGCCGAGCCGGCTGCTGGCGAAGCCGGGCGAGTCGGCCACCGTGACCGGCGTCCTGCCCAGCGCCTCGGTCCACTCCTGGGCCCGCTCGACCAGCTCGGGGTCCGTACGCGGCCCCACCACGACCTCGATGAGGTCGCTGACCGGGACGGGGTTGAAGAAGTGCAGCCCGATGAGCCGCTCCGGCGCGGCCAGGCCGGCCGCGAGCTTGCCGATCGACAGGCTGCTGGTGTTCGTGGCCAGCACCGCGCCCGGCGCCTGCCGTTCGACCTGCGCGAACACCTGGGCCTTGAGCGCCGCGTCCTCCGGCACCGCCTCGACGACCAGCTCGCACGGGCCCAGCTCGGCGGGGTCGGACGTCGTGCGCAGCCGGGACAGGACGTCCTGGAGCGGGCTGCCCAGGCGGCCCTTCTCCGCCGCCTTGGCCAGGCTGCCGGTCACCCGTTCCAGGGCCTGGGCGGCGGTCGCCGGGTCGCTCTCCACGACGATCACGTGGCTGCCGGCGGCGAGGAAGGCGTGCGCGATCCCCGACCCCATCCGCCCGCCGCCGAAGACGCCGACGATTTGTGGAAGTGTCGATGGCCGGGTCATGAGCGCGGCTCCTTCCGCCGGTCCAGGAACGCCGTCATGCGCGCGTGTTTCTCCTCGGTCTCGAACAGGACCGCCTGGGCCAGGTCGTCCACGAACGGGTGCGCGGCGCGCGGGGCGTGGAAGACGGCCTTGGTCAGCCGGGTCGCCAGCGGCGCCCGCGCCGCGATGCGGTCGGCGAGCCGGTGACCGGCGGCCAGCAGGTCCTCCGGCTCCACGACGTCGTTGAGCAGGTGGACCGCCCGCGCCTCCTCGGCCGTCAGCACCCGGCCCGCCAGCAGGATCTCCTTGGCCAGCGGCTCTCCGACCAGCTCGGCCAGCCGCCAGGCGGCCCCGGCGGCGGCCAGGATGCCGAGGTCGGTCTCCGGGTTGCCGATCCGGGTGCGCGGCGTGCCGATCCGGAAGTCGCAGGCGTAGGCCAGCTCGGCACCGCCGCCCAGGGCGTAGCCGTCCACGAGGGCCACGGTCGGCATCGGCAGCCGGTGGATCCGGTCGAAGATCCTGGAGTTGATGCCCCGCAGCGCGTCGCCCCGGTCCCGTTCGCGGAGCTGGGCGATGTCCGCCCCGGCGGCGAAGGTCGTCCCCTCGCCGGTGAGCAGGACGACGCGCGGCTCCTCCTCGACGGCGGCGCACGCCTCGTGCAGCGCGGCGACCAGCTCCCGGTCGATGGCGTTGCGCACCTGCGGCCGGTTGAGCCGCCACACCACCCGGTCGGCGCCCTCCTCGACGATGAGGGTCATGGGCGCTCCGCCTGGGGAGCGCGGGCTTCGGTCACGGAAGGCTCCTCTGTGTGGGGATCAGGCGTCGTAGTCCACGGTGACATGGTCGCCGGCCGGGAAGGTCTGGCAGGTGAGCACGAAACCCGCCTCCACCTCGGCCGGTTCGAGGGCGTAGTTGCGGCGCATGTCCGCCGCGCCCTCGCGGACCACCGCCCGGCACGTGCCGCAGACCCCGCCCCGGCAGGCGAACGGCAGGTCGGAGCGGGTCTGCTGGGCGCCGTCGAGCAGGGTCGACTCGCGCGAGACGGTGGCGGTCGTGCGCCTGCCGTCGAGCACCGTCGTCAGCACGGTCGTCGCGCCGGCCGGCACGCCCTCCGGCCGCCTCGGCTGCGGCGGGGGAGCGTCGACGTAGAAGAGCTCGACGTGCACGTTCGCGGCCGGGACGCCGAGCTCGGCCAGCACCCGGCGAGCGTCCTCGACCATGCGCAGCGGCCCGCAGAGCCAGACGTGGTCGAACGTCTCGATCGGCACCAGCTCGGTGAACATCCGCCGCAGCCGGTCGCCGTCCAGCCGGCCGGAGAACAGCTCGACGTCGCGCGGCTCCCGGGAGAGCACGTGGACGAGCTGGAAGCGGGGGCCGTACCGGTTCTTGAGGTCGCCGAGCTCCTCGGCGAACATCACGGTCCGGCTGGTCCGGTTGCCGTACAGGAGAGACACCTGCGCGCCGGGATGGGCGAGCACCGTCGAGGCGACCGACATCATCGGGGTGATGCCCGACCCGGCGGCCACGCACAGGTGCCGCTCGCCCAGGCCGGGGTCGGCCTGCCAGGAGCCGGTCGGGGTCTGCACCTCGATCCGCGTCCCCGGCCGCACCTCGCGGACCAGCCAGGAGGAGAAGAGCCCGTCCGGGATCTCCCGGACGCCGATGCGCGGCGCCTCCCCGGCCGGGGCGCAGATCGAGTACGACCGCCGTTCCTCCCGGCCGTCCACGAAGCGGCGCAGGGTGAGCGACTGGCCGGCGCGGAAGGCGTACGCCTCGCGCAGTTCGCCGGGCACGGCGAAGGTGATCGCGGCGGCGTCCTCGCACAGGTGGTCGACCGCCGCCACGGTCAGTGAGTGGAAGGCGGCGTGCGCCCGGGCCGGCGCGGGCGCGAGCGTGGTCATCTCATATCTCCTTGACATGCTCGAACGGTTCCAGGCAGTCGGCGCAGGCGTAGAGGGCCTTGCAGGCGGTGGCGCCGAACTCGGAGGTCGGCCGGGTGGCCCGCGACCCGCAGCGCGGGCAGGCCGGGGCGGGCCTGACCGGGCCGAGCGTCAGCGGCACCGGCCCGGACGTCCGGCGGGCCGGTCCCGGCACCGACAGCCCTGCCGCGCGCAGGGCGGCCCTGCCGCGCTCGGAGATCCAGTCGCTCGACCACGGCGGATCGAGCACGACGCGCACCTCGACCCGCGGGAAGCCCGCCTCCCGCAGCCCGTGGACGAGGTCGTCGCGCATGGTCGCCATGGCCGGGCAGCCGGTGTACGTCGGGGTGATGGAGGCGACCACGACCTCGCCGTCCGGCCCCGGCTCCACCTCGACGCCGCGCAGCACGCCGAGGTCGGCGAGCGTGAGCATCGGCATCTCCGGATCCCGCACCCGCTCGGCGACCCGGACGGCCCGCTCCCGGGCGTCGGGGAGGACGGGGCCAGGGTGCTCGCGGGCGTCCGGGGGCGCGTGGCCGGTGTGCTCGCGGGCGTTCACCAGCGGCCTGCCGGGTGGGCGCGGGCGACCGACTGCATGTCGGCCAGCAGGACGGTCATCGCCGGGGTGTGGCCGCCGTCCCGGCCGCCGCCCGGCTCGCCCTCGCCGCCCGGACGGGGCACGCCGCTCACGGCGAACACCTGGCCGAGCACGGCGTCCACGTCGGCACGCAGCGCGGCGGGATCGACGGCGACCCCCGACCGCGCGAGCGTCAGCTCGACGGGATGCGCGGTGACCAGCTCGGCCAGCAGCGGCCACAGCTCGCCGAGCGCGGCGTCGAGCCTGCGGCGCGACTCCTCGGTGCCCTGGGCCAGGGTGAGGAACCAGCGGCCCGCCCAGTCCCGGTGGTAGGCGACCTCCTTGACGCCCTTGGCGGCGACGGCGGCCAGCACCGTGTCCACGCTCGCGGCCAGCCGCTCCAGCAGCGCCAGCCGGGCCGTCGAGAACAGCAGCAGCCGCACGACGACGTGCGCGAAGTCGCCGTTCTCGACCTCGGCCAGCCACACGTTCCTGAACTGCCCGGCGTCGCGGAAGAACGCCAGCGCGTCCTCCGGCGGCACCGGCGAGCCCTCCGGGAGCGCGGGCGCCACGCCGGGATCGGCCGCGGCCGCCCGCGCCAGCAGCAGGCGCGCCTGCCCGAGCAGGTCGAGCGCCACGTTGGCGAGCGCGATGTCCTCCTCCAGGTCGGGCGCGCGGCTGCACCACTCCGCGAGCCGCTGCGACAGGATCAGCGCGTCGTCGCCGAGCATCAGGCAGTACGCGGCCAGCTCGGCCGAGCCGACCCCCTCGGGCACGGACGTGTCGACGCCCGCCAGCGGGTCCTCGAAGTCCGTGCCGAACGCCCACTGCGTGGAGTCCCCGCCGGCCAGGCCGTCGAAGATGCTCTCGTGGTCATCGCTCACGCTGGACCCCCTCTCACATGTGCGGGACGTCGTCGGGAATGTCGTAGAACGTCGGGTGCCGGTAGACCTTGTCGCCGCTCGGCGCGAACAGCGGGTCCTTCTCGTCCGGGCTGGAGGCCGTGATGGCGTCGGAGCGTACGACCCAGATGCTCACGCCCTCGTTGCGCCGGGTGTAGACGTCGCGGGCGTGGCGCAGGGCCATCGCGTCGTCGGGAGCGTGCAGCGACCCGACGTGGACGTGGTTGAGCCCGCGCTTGACCCGGACGAACACCTCGTAGAGCGGCCATTCCCGCCGATCGGCGCTCATCGGGCACCCGCCCCGGCGGCCGAACGGCTCGCGAACGCCGACGCGGCCTCGCGCACCCAGGCGCCGTCCTCGTGGGCGGCCCGGCGGTGCCGCATGCGCTGGGCGTTGCACGGCCCGTCGCCGCGGATGACGGCGGCCAGCTCCGACCAGTCGGGCTGTCCGAAGTCGTGGTGCCCGCGCTCCTCGTTCCAGCGCAGGTCGGGGTCGGGCAGCGTGACGCCGAGCGCCTTCGCCTGCGGGACCGTCATGTCGACGAACTTCTGGCGCAGCTCGTCGTTGGAGTTGCGCTTGACGCCCCAGGCCATCGAGCGTTCGCTGTTGGGCGAGTGTTCGTCGGGCGGGCCGAACATCATGAGGGAGGGCCACCAGAACCGGTTCACCGACTCCTGGACCATCTCCCGCTGGGCGTCGGTGCCGCGCATCATCGTCATCAGCAGTTCGTAGCCCTGCCGCTGGTGGAAGGACTCCTCCTTGCAGATGCGGATCATGGCGCGGCCGTACGGGCCGTAGGAGGTGCGGCACAGCGGCACCTGGTTGCAGATCGCGGCGCCGTCCACGAGCCAGCCGATGGTGCCGACGTCGGCGTAGGACAGCGTCGGGTAGTTGAAGATCGAGGAGTATTTCTGCTTCCCGGCCAAGAGGAGTTCGGTCAGCTCGGCGCGGGAGACGCCCAACGTCTCGCACGCGGAGTACAAATAGAGGCCGTGTCCGGCTTCGTCCTGCACCTTGGCCAGCAGGATCGCCTTGCGGCGCAGCGACGGGGCCCGCCCGATCCACTCGCCCTCGGGCTGCATGCCGATGATCTCGGAGTGCGCGTGCTGGGCGATCTGGCGGACGAGCGTCCTGCGGTACGCCTCCGGCATCCAGTCGCGGGGCTCTATCCGGTCGTGACCCGCGATGGTCGCGTCGAAGGCGGCCTGCAGCCGCTGCTCCAGGTCCGGCTCCGCCGGCGTGGTGGTCATCGTCCCTCCGAGGCATCGGTCTTATTTACTTATCGCTCGGTCAGTAATACGGTTGCATGAGTCGGGGCTTCCGCGCAAGAGAGGAGACAGCGTGAGCGCGCTGCTGGAGAGCTACGCCGCCGGACGATGGTTCCGCGCGGCCGACGACGGGGAACCCTTGCTCGACGCCGCGACGGGCGAGGAGGTCGCGCGGATCTCCAGCAAGGGGCTGGACGTCGCCGCCATGGTCCGGCACGCCAGGGACACCGGCGGCCCGGCGCTGCGCGCCCTGACCTTCCACGAACGGGCCGCCCTGATCAAGGCGCTGGCCAAGCACCTGATCGAGCGCAAGGACGCCCTGTACGCCCTGTCCACCCGCACCGGCGCCACCGCCCGCGACACCATGGTCGACGTCGACGGGGGCATCGGCACCCTGTTCAGCTACGCCAGCAAGGGCGTGCGCGAGCTGCCCAACGACACCGTCGTCCTCGACGGCGGCCTGGAACGCCTGGGCAAGGGCGGCACCTTCGCCGGCCAGCACATCTACACCTCGCGGCCGGGCGTCGCCGTGCAGATCAACGCCTTCAACTTCCCCGTCTGGGGCATGCTGGAGAAGCTGGCGCCGGCCTTCCTGGCCGGGCTCCCGTCCATCGTCAAGCCCGCCGCCCAGACCGCCTACCTCACCGAGCTGGCCGTCCGGCAGATCATCGAGTCGGGCATCCTGCCCGAAGGGACGCTCCAGCTCCTGTCCGGCAGCCCCGCCGGGCTGCTCGACGAGCTGACCGTCCAGGACTCCGTGGCCTTCACCGGCTCGGCCCACACCGCCGGCATCCTGCGCCGCCATCCGAACGTGCTCGACCGCGGCGTCGTCCTCGGCGTCGAGGCCGACTCGCTCAACTGCTCGATCCTCGGCCCCGACGTGCGCCCGGACGATCCGGAGTTCGACCTGTTCGTCAAGGGCGTCGTCGCCGAGATGACGGTCAAGGCCGGGCAGAAGTGCACGGCCATCCGCCGCGTGCTCGTGCCGGAGAACCTGGCCGGGCAGGTGGTCGAGGCGCTGGCCGCCCGCCTGTCGAAGATCACCGTCGGCGACCCGCGCAACCCCGACGTGCGGATGGGCCCGCTGGCCGGCCTCGGGCAGCGCGAGGAGGTGCGCAAGGCGGTCGAGGCGCTGCTGGCCGGCGCGGAGGTGGTCCACGGCGACCCGCGGGGCGCGTCCCTGCTCGACGGCGACCCCGAGCGCGGCGCGTTCATGACCCCGCTGCTGCTGCGGGCCCGTCCCGGCGCCGCCGAGCCGCACGACGTGGAGCCGTTCGGGCCGGTCGCGACCGTGCTCGCCTACGACGGCGTCGAGGAGGCGGTCGCCCTCGCCGCGCGGGGCAGGGGCAGCCTGGTCGCCTCCGTCGCCACCCACGACCCGCAGGTCGCGCGGTCCGTCGTGCTCGGGCTCGCGCCCTGGCACGGCCGGGTCCTCGTCCTCGACCGCGACGACGCCAAGGAGTCCACCGGGCACGGCTCGCCGCTGCCGGTCCTCGTCCACGGCGGCCCCGGGCGGGCCGGCGGCGGGGAGGAACTGGGCGGCGTGCGCGGCGTCCTGCACCACATGCAGCGCACCGCCGTCCAGGGCTCCCCGGACCAGCTCACCGCCATCACCGGCCGCTGGACGACCGGCTCGGCCCGCGCCGAGTCCGGCGTCCACCCCTTCCGCAAGTCGCTGGCCGAGCTGCGGGTGGGCGACACGATCGCCTCCGCGCCGCGCACGGTCTCGCTCGCCGACATCGAGCACTTCGCCGACTTCACCGGCGACACCTTCTACGCCCACACCGACCCCGAGGCCGCCGCCCGCAACCCGCTGTTCGGCGGCATCGTCGCGCACGGGTACCTGGTGGTGTCCCTGGCCGCCGGGCTGTTCGTGGACCCGGCGCCCGGCCCGGTGCTGGCCAACTTCGGCGTGGACGGGCTGCGCTTCCTCACCCCGGTCAAGGCCGGCGACGCCATCGCCGTCGCGCTGACCGTCAAGCAGATCACGCCGCGCAGCGGCGCCGACTACGGCGAGGTCCGCTGGGACGCCACCGTCACCAACCAGGACGACGTCCCGGTCGCCACGTACGACGTGCTGACCCTCGTGGCCAAGACCTGGCGGGAGGGCTGACGTGGCCGACACCCCGATCCTGCTCGAACGCGACGGCGCCGTGGCCGTCGTGACGCTCAACCGCCCCGACCGGCGCAACGCCCTGGACGACGGGCTCAAGAAGGCCCTGCGCCGGGCGCTGGAGGAGGTCGCCGCCGACGACTCGGTCAGGGCCGTGCTGCTGACCGGCGCGGGCCGCGCGTTCTGCGTCGGCCAGGACCTCGCCGAGCACGCCGAGGCCCTGCGCG
Organism: Nonomuraea sp. NPDC049607; assembly: GCF_040675375.1. Lineage (NCBI taxonomy): Bacteria > Bacillati > Actinomycetota > Actinomycetes > Streptosporangiales > Streptosporangiaceae > Nonomuraea > Nonomuraea sp. NPDC049607. Next base: position 36,648 of record NZ_JBFAOV010000023.1, on the reverse strand, counting down.
CCGACCCCGGCCACGCCTTCGACACCGTCGAGGCGGACTACGCGCCGGTCGTCCGGCTCCTGGCCACGATGCCGAAGCCGGTCGTCGCCGCCGTCAACGGCACCTGCGTCGGCGCCGGGCTGGCTCTCGCGCTCGCCTGCGACCTGCGCGTCATCGCCGAGGAGGCGAAGCTCGCCACGGCGTTCGCGGGCATCGGGCTCACCTGCGACTCCGGCCTGTCGGTGACGCTGACGCGGGCGGTCGGCGAGTCCAGGGCCAAGGAGCTGGTGCTGCTGGGCGAGCCGTTCGGGGCCGCGCAGGCGGTCGCGTGGGGCGTCTCGGGGCGGGTGGTGCCGAGGGCCGAGGTGTGCATGGCGGGACGTGAGCTCGCCGCCCGGCTCGCCGCCGGGCCGACCGCCGCCTTCGCCGAGTCCAAGCGGCTCATCGCGCAGGGGTGGGAGCAGGGGCTCGGCGCGGTGCTCGCCGCCGAGGCGCGCGCACAGGCCCGTCTGGGGCTGACCGCCGACCACGCGGGCGCGGTGGAGGCGTTCCTCGCCAAACGCCGCCCCACCTTCGAGGGACGCTGACCTTCGAGGGACGCCGAGCTCCGAGGAACACAGCCTTTCGAGGGACGCCGCCCTTCGAGGAACGCTGCCCCGACCCCTCTGTGGGGGCCGGGGCGGCGCCTCAGCTCTCGTGTGCCCCCCACTCCGCGCCCCGGCCGCGGGCCTCCTCGAACACCAACCAGGTCCGGGTGGCCCGCACGCCCGGGATGTCTTGGATGCGTTCCAGCACCACGTGCCGCAGCGCCGCGTTGTCCGGCGTCCTGACCAGCACCAGGACGTCGTAGTCGCCGCCGACCATGGCGAAGTGCTCCACGTAGGGCGTCTCGCGCAGCCTGGCCGTGACCTGGCGCCAGGAGTTCTGCTCGATCGTCACCGACACGTACGCGCTGGTGCCCAGGCCCGCCCGGTGCGGCGCGAGCTCGGCGGTGAAGCCGGTGATCACGCCGTCGTCCATCAACCGGGTGAGCCGGGCGTAGACGTTGGCGCGCGAGACGTGCACGCGTTCGGCCAGCGTACGCATCGACATCCGGCCGTCGCGCAGCAACTCGGCGATGATCGCCCGGTCCACCGCGTCCAGGTTGGCGGCCGAACGTCCCGGCCAGCCGCTCTCGATGCCCTCGTTGGCCGACAATTGGCCCTCCTGAAGTCCTCTATGAATCCATTTGTCGCTCATCATGCCTGATGTCTTGAACGTATGGCTCCGGAAGCGGACGCTTTCCCTCACAAACGTCCAGAGAAAGTGAGCGTCGCCATGTCCGTGAGGAGGAGTCCGCGGACGGTCGAGGGCCTGCTGCCCTCACCCGAGCCGGTGCGCTTCGTCGCCGAGGACGGCACCGCCGTCGAGCCGCCCGCCGGGTACGCCGAGCCCACCGGCGAGCACCTGATGGAGGCGTACCGGCGGATGGTCCTGGGCCGCCGCTTCGACCGCCAGGCGACCGCGCTGACCAAGCAGGGCCGGCTGGCCGTCTACCCCTCCAGCCGCGGCCAGGAGGCCTGCCAGATCGCCGGCGTCCTCGCGCTGCGCGAGGACGACTGGCTGTTCCCCACCTATCGCGACTCGGTCGCGCTCGTCTCCCGCGGCCTCGACCCGGTCGAGGTGCTGACGCTGCTGCGCGGCGGCTGGCACTGCGGCTACGACCCCGCCGCCACCCGGGTGGCCCCCCAGTGCACGCCGCTGGCCACCCAGACGATCCACGCGGTCGGCATGGCCGACGCCCTGCGCCGCAAGGGCGAGGACGGCGTCGTCATGGCCTTCATCGGCGACGGCGGCACCAGCGAGGGCGACTTCCACGAGGCGCTCAACTACGCCGCGGTCCTGCGCGCCCCCGTCGTGTTCCTCGTCCAGAACAACAAGTACGCCATCTCGGTGCCGCTGGCCAAGCAGAGCGCGGCCCCGGCGCTGGCCTACAAGGGCATCGGCTACGGCATCCCCTCCGAGCAGGTGGACGGCAACGACCTCGTCGCCGTGCTGTCGGTCCTGGACGCCGCCGTCGCGCACGCCAGGACCGGCGGCGGCCCCTTCCTCGTCGAGGCGCACACCTACCGCATGGACCCCCACACCAACGCCGACGACCCCACCCGCTACCGGGAGAGCCAGGAGGTCGAGCAGTGGGAGTCGGCCGACCCGCTGGCCCGGCTGGAGACGTACCTGCGCGGGCGCGGCCTGCTCGGCGCCGAGGACGTCGCCGCCGCGCACAAGGCCGCCGAGGAGTACGCCGCCCGCCTCCGCGACGCGATGAACGCCGACCCCGAGGCCGACCCCTTCGAGCTGTTCGACCACGTCTTCGCCGAGCCGACGCCCCAGCTGAACGAGCAGCGGGCCCTGCTGGCGTCCGAGCTGACCGCGCGGGAGGACTGAGATGACCGCGACCACCCCCAACGCCTCCATGAGCATGGCCCAGGCGCTGAACGCCGCCCTCCGGGACGCCCTGCGCGAGGACGAGCGCGTCCTCGTCTTCGGCGAGGACGTCGGCCCGCTCGGCGGCGTCTTCCGCGTCACCGACGGGCTCACCAAGGAGTTCGGCGAGGAGCGGTGCTTCGACACGCCGCTGGCCGAGGCGGGGATCGTGGGCCTGGCCGTGGGCCTGGCCATGGGCGGCTTCCGTCCGGTGATCGAGATGCAGTTCGACGCCTTCGCCTACCCGGCCTTCGAGCAGATCGCCTCGCACGTGGCCAAACTGCGCAACCGCACCCGCGGGCGGCTGTCGCTGCCGATCGTGATCCGGATCCCGTACGCAGGGGGCATCGGCGGCGTCGAGCACCACTGCGACTCCAGCGAGGCGTACTACGCCCACACGCCGGGGCTGAAGGTCGTGACGCCCGCGACGGCCGACGACGCGTACTGGCTGCTGCGCGACGCCATCGCCGACCCCGATCCGGTGATCTTCATGGAGCCCAAGCGGCTGTACTGGTCGAAGGAGGAGACGTCCACCGCGGACCGGCGCGCCGCCGGGTTCGGCCGCGCGGCCGTCCGCCGCGAGGGACGCGACGCCACGCTCGTCGCCTACGGGCCCAGCGTGCCCGTGGCGCTCCAGGCCGCCGAGGCCGCGGCCCAGGACGGGCTCTCGCTGGAGGTGGTCGACCTGCGGACGATCGTCCCGTTCGACGACGAGACCGTGGTGGCCTCGGTGCGCAGGACCGGGCGCTGCGTGGTGATCCAGGAGGCGCAGGGGTTCGCCGGGGTGGGGGCGGAGATCGCCGCCCGCGTGCAGGAGCGGTGCTTCCACTCGCTGGCCGCTCCGGTGCTGCGCGTCACCGGGTTCGACATCCCGTACCCGCCGCCGATCCTGGAACACTCCCACCTGCCGGACGTGGACCGCGTCCTGGACGCCGTGGACCGGCTCCAGTTCGACGACGAGCCCGACCTCCTGCACCTCACCCGGGAGGCGTCATGACGGCGACCGCCGCGCGGCAGGTGTTCCGGCTGCCCGACCTCGGCGAGGGCTTGACGGAGGCCGAGATCGTCGAGTGGAAGGTGACCGTGGGGGACACGGTCGAGATCGACCAGATCGTGGTGGAGGTGGAGACGGCCAAGGCAGCGGTGGAGGTGCCGGTGCCGTACGCGGGGACCGTACTGCGGCTGCACGCCGAGGCGGGCGCGGTCGTGGCGGTGGGGGAGCCCCTCATCGAGGTCGGGGCCGGGTCCGACGGCCGTGCGGCCGGCCCGGCGGAGGACCCGGCGGCGGCGCGGTACCGGGAGGAGGAACGCGCCGGTTCGGGCAACGTCCTGATCGGCTACGGCACCACCGACACCCCGCCCAGGAGCCGCCGCCGCCCCCGCCCTGCCAAGCCCCTTCCCTCCCACCCCTCCACCCCGACCTCCAGGCCCGCACCCGTGCCCGCACCCGTGCCCGCACCCGTGCCCGCGCCTGGGCCCGAGCCCGCTTCCGGGCGTGTCCCGGCGCCCGTGGTCGCGGCCGGGCCTTCGTCGTCGGGCGGGGCGGAGGGCGCGCCTCGGGTGATCTCGCCGCTGGTCCGCCGGATGGCTCGCGATCATGGTGTGGACCTCACCGCCGTCGTCCCCACCGGCCCCCACGGCGTGATCCTCCGCCGCGACGTCGAACAAGCCATCGCCGCCCCCATCCCCGCACCCGCACCCGCCCCTGACACCCCGTCCGCCGGGGCCGCGACGGGGCTGGTGGCCGAGCGCATCCCGCTGCGTGGCCTGCGCCGTACGGTGGCCGACAAGCTTACTCGCAGCCGCAGCGAGATCCCCGATGCCACCACCTGGGTGGACGTGGACGCCACCGACCTGATCACCGTCCGCGACACCCTGCGGCGGACCAGCCCGGACCTGGGCGTCGGCCTGCTGGCACTCCTGGCCCGCGCCTGCGTTGCCGGCCTGCTGCGCTTCCCCGAGCTGAACGCCTCGGTCGACACCGACCGGGCCGAGATAGTCCGCCATGGCCACATCAACCTGGGCTTCGCCGCCCAGACCGACCGCGGCCTCGTCGTGCCGGTGGTCCGCGACGCCCACCTCATGACCACGGCCCGGCTGGCCGCGGAACTGACCCGGCTGACCGGCCTGGCCCGCTCGGGCGGCCTGCCTCCGGCCGCGCTGACGGGAGGCACGTTCACCCTCAACAACTACGGCGTCTTCGGCGTGGACGGCTCCACCCCCATCATCAACCACCCCGAGGCCGCGCTCCTGGGCGTGGGACGGGTCATCGACCGCCCCTGGGTGCACGACGGCGCGGTCGTGCCCCGCAAGATCACTCAGCTGTCCCTCACCTTCGACCACCGCGTCTGCGACGGCGGCGCGGCGGGCGGCTTCCTGCGCTTCGTCGCCGACTGCGTGGAGAACCCTGCCGTGCTGCTCGCCCACGTCTAGCGGCACGCTCCCCACACCGGCGAACGTCACCCGGTGGACCCGAGGGCGACGCCCCTCGGGCCCACCGAACGCCGGGCACCCGGCGAGGAGCGCGAGCTGTCGCCTGCCACGGCCCCGTCAGAGGCAACGCGGACGATGGCAACCTTGCTTGGTGTACGCGCCGGTACCGCGCCCTCTCAGAGGCCGGCATGGAGGAAGAGCCCGATGCCTGATCCCACCTCGACAGACCTGTGGTCCACGATCGGCGAGCTGGTGGCGTGGCTGGACCGTAACAACGGCCGGGACCCGCACGAACTCACGCTGCGTGTCATGAAGATCGGCGAGGAGTTCGGCGAGGCGGTCGAGGCCCGCATCGGGGAACTCGGCCAGAACCCGCGCAAGCCCGCCTCCCACACCCGCCAGGACCTCGCCGACGAGTTGTGCGACGTGATCGTGACGGCGATGGTGGCCCTCAGCTCCGTCGTCGACGACCCGCGGGCTGTGTTCGAGGCGAAGCTGAGGAAGATCGCCGACCGCGTCTCAGCGTTGGAGGACAAGCGCGCCTGACCTTTCCGGGTCAGCCGTGCGAGCCACCGCAATGGCGCTCGCCGCGCACTATGCAGGCGCCGACCGCGGATCGCTCCTCACCGCCGTGTCCAACGGCTGCCTTCGCCGACATCCCGCGAGCCGAGGCATAGGCCTGCGCCTGCGTCTGCGCCTGGCTGTCACGCGCCAGGAGCCCGGTAAGCCACATTCATCCGCGTGGCTTCGTCGACCTCCTCCGCCGTCAGCAGGGCGACCGTTGTCGTCCGCACCGCCCCGGACGCCGACACCGCCAACCCCAACGCCGCCGACGCCGCATTGCTCGGCAGGTCGACGACCACGAACGTGTCCGTCTCGCCGAACGCGAAGTACATCTGCTCGACCCGCCCGCCCAGGCTTTCCACCAGGCGATCCACCGCTTGTCGGCGTCCGGTGCCACCGTCCCGCAGCACCCCGCGGAGACCCTCTGTGGTGTACGTGGACTGGATCAGATATTTGGGCATGGGCGAGTTCCTCTTCTCGTGCCGCCGCCTCGGTGCGAGGTGGCTGTCGCAGGTCACGAGGTCGGAATTCTCGGCCCGGGATGAAGGTAATCCCACCGGTGGTGCTGGGTTTTCCCTGCGGCCTCTCGACGCCGGCCGACGCCGCCGTCTAGGCCGAGACCGTCAGTGCCACGATCACCATCCCGAGCGTCAGGTCGAGTGCGGCGCAGAACTCGGCCATCGACCGGGCCACCACCTTGTTCCTGCGCCAGAGGACCACGTCCAGAACGGCATGCCCCACCAGGGCCGCGGCGACCAGGTAGCCCCCGACCGCAGGCGACAGGGACAGCGCGGCCACCGACACCGCCCCGAAGACCAGCATCGCCGGAACCTGCGCCGCGACGAGCGTCGGCCTCCTCACCAGCCCGTCCGTCAGGTCGACGACGGCGACGCACACCGCACCCCCGACCAGCCCCGGCCACGGCTCCAGCGCGAGCAGCCGCAGCACCGCCACCGCCACCACGGACGCCCCGAACAACGGCCAGGCCACCCCCGGCCTGCCGGTCACCGCCGTGGCGAGGTAGACGAGCGCGGCGAGGAACACCACAAGGGCCGCGTCCCGCCCGTCCTCCAGCCCCAGGACGTTGAAGACCATGAAAGCCACGCCCAGCCCCGTGGGCCAGCGACGTGCCACGGCCATGAGCACCCGGCCGGTGGGGGAGCGCTCCTGCGAGCCGCCTTGCGCGGACGACATCTCAACCATGCCCCGACTCTCCCGCGCCACCTCCGCCCACCTTGTGGCCGAACACCCTGAACGTCCAGAATCCTGCGATCCCGGTCCACCCACCCCATGTTCACCGCCACCACGTGCGTGAAGCAGACGGCCCCGGGGTGACGGACGCCTGTGAGGGGGAGGCGGTCCGCCGTCAGGCCGGCGCGACCGACCGCAGCCAGACCGCCGCCGAGTACGGGCTGGTGAAGCGGAGCACGCGCAAGGGAGCGAAACGCGGATCACGGGTGCGCCGCCGGATCTCCGCCTGCCGCGCCGCGTGCTGCGACCAGGCCCACCACGCCGGATGATCACTCTGGAACCATCCGGCGACCGTTTCCCGATTGCCGTTGAAGACGGGTTCGCGCAGAACCGTCCTGCGCAGCGAACGCCGCAGGACCCGCGGCATGACGACCCGGCGCGGATAGTCCAGCCAGACGATGGTGTCGGCGCGTTCCCACAGCAGGTCGCGCACCTCCGGGTAGCCGAAGGAGTCGAAGATCCACGCCGGGGTCCCGGCGATCTCGGCGACCCGCTCCGGGAACGCCTCGTCCACGGCCCAACCTGGCCCCGCGAAGTACAGGCCGTCCATCTCGTGACAGGGCACGGCAAGCCGGTTGCTCAGTGCGCGCGCGAGCGTCGACTTGCCCGCCCCGCTGATGCCCGCCACCAGAATCCGCTGCATCCCCGGCAGGCTAGCGCAACCGTACCCGCCGAGCCCGCGACGCTGCCAGGCCATTCCAACGCCCCACGCCCCTGCCGGGCGACCAACCGGAAGCCCCGCCAAACAGACCCGACCCGCCCCTCACCGAGCGTCCCGACCGGACAGACTCCTCGGCGGAGAGGTGACGAGACAGCCTGCACGAGCAGTAACACGGGCTCCAGATCGCGCGTGACTTTGGCTGGACCATGGGCCGTGCGTGACACCGGCTGGACCACGGGCCGTGCGGGACACCGGCTGGACCACGGGCCGTGCGTGGCACCGGCCAGACCACAGAGCGTGCGTGGCACCGGCCAGACCACGGTCTGACAACCCGTGGTAGGACTTCGCCGCTCCAAGATCAGACCCTGGTCCGACGCGTTCCCGACCCCCGCGCCGCAATCATGACCGCATGCTGAAACCCCTCGCCACGATCCTGGCCGTCCTGCTGGCGATCACCGGCCAACCCGCCATGGCCACCGCCACCCCAAGCGCCGAGACCCGACCCGGCAGCGAGAACACGGTCCGTCCCTCCTCGGCCACCCGATCCGCCATGACGGCCGGTTCCTCATTGACCTGGCAGCCCTGCCCCAACGACAAGATCGGCATGGCGTGCGCCGACCTCCAGGTCCCGGTCGACTGGCGCAAGCCCGACGACCGCAAGATCACACTGAAGCTGGGCAGGCTGAAAGCGACCGGCACCTCCGAAGGGTCGGTCCTGGTCGCCTATGGCGGCCCAGGAGGCCCCGGCATCGCCACCACCGCAGCCGTCCCCGACTGGTGGGCCCGGCTGCGCGAGCGCATGGACATCGTCACCTGGGACACTCGCGGCTACGGCGAGCAGTTCGGCGGCCTGAGCACCGGCCTCGCGTGCGTCTGGACCCGCATCCCCATCCCGGAAGCCCCACGTGACGACGCCGGCTTCGGCCGACTGTCCGACACCAACCGCGGCTTCGCCGAGGCATGCCGCCACCAGGACCCCCAACTGTTCGCCAACATGAGCTCGGCCGACCAGGCCAGAGACATGGAGGCGATCAGAAAGGCCCTGGGCGGCGCGAAGCTCAACTACTACGGCGCCTCCTACGCGGGCTTCTACGGCCAGGACTACGCCCGCCTCTTCCCCGACCAGATCCGCACGATGGTCCTCGACGGCACCTGGAACCACAGTCCCGCTGACTGGTCGCGCGAACTGGAGGAGATGGCGAAATCCAACGAGCAGTCCATGCGGCGCTTCTTCACCTGGTGTGCCACCCATGACTGCCAAGACATACCCGGCCTCTGGCACAAGCTGACCGAACGAGCCCGCCGCAAGCCCATCGCCACCACGACGGTCAGCATGGCCTACGACGCCCGCGACCTGCAGTCCCTCGCCGTCTTCATGGCCCGCCAAGGAGCCCCCGGCTGGCCCGCCCTGGCACGCGCGATCCGCAAGGCGGCCGGCCAGGGCGACGCCTCCGACTTCGTCCCAGCCCGCGGGGCCCGCTACCCCGACCAGACCACCCCCGTCACCGAATGCCTCGACTGGCCGCGCCCCACGACCCTCAAGGAACTGGCCAGCACCGACGCCCGCCTCCGCAAGATCGCTCCTCTCACCGGCACCGCCAACACTCTGGCCTCGGCGACCCTCACCTGCATCGGCTGGCCCGTCCCGGTCACCAACCCACCCGCTCCCCTCCCGAAGGGCGTGCCCCCCGTCCTGGGAGCAGGCGCCTGGGGCGAGTCGGACGCGGTCGAACGTGTCCTGGCCGACGTCCCCGGCAGCTCCACCATCCGCCACGACGGCCCGGGTCACACCCTCTACGGCTTCAACCCCTGCGCCCGCGACCTGATGAACCGCTACTTCACCGACCTGACTCTGCCACCGCCGAACACCCAATGCTGACCACCGCGACCCCTCCGGCAGCCAGCCATCCGGGCGAACGGGAACGTCCTCGTCCCACGCTTGCGCCGGAGCCGTTCGGCTCCCGAGCACGAGAAGCCGGAGCACGAGAGGAAGAACCCAGTCGTGCTGGGGTAGTACGCCAGGTGCAGTCGGCGATCTTCAACTCGGCCGGACGGGGCTCTGCGGCGCCCGGTGGAACTCGATGCTCACGAATCGGCCGTCGGCGAAGCCGAGGCGCGCACCGTCGCAGTGCGCGAACGGCGTCCCCCAGGAGTCATGTGAAGCGTCCGGAAAGCACGCCGCCAACGCCAGCTCGATCGCCCCTCCATGCCCGACCAGGAGCGCCGAGCAGCCGTCAGCGACGTCGCGGACCGTGTCCACCCAGATCGCTCGGTGGGTCTCGGCCACGGTCGCCGCCTCCCGACCCTCCCGGATGATCTCCGCGAGACGCCGGTAGGGCTCGGTCCAGCCCCATTGCGCGTGCCGAGCGATTTCTCCCGGCACATAACCTGACGGCATCTCCATGGTGTCGTCGACGGCGAAACCCATCGCAACAGCGGTCTCGACGGCCCGAGGAGACGAACTGGTGACCACACGCTCGTAGGGGCCGACTCCGGAGCCGACGAAGCGGGCGAGGGCTATCCCGTCAGCCGACAGGTGTGACCCACGGCCACGTGCCGCGCCCTTCTTGGTCAAGCTGTGTCGGCGCACGTCGAGCCAGCGCACTTGGCGTCCTCCTGCAACGGTGTTCCGGTGGGCAAGGGCAGAGACGCGTACGGCCACCGCGATGATCGAGCGGTGTGCTGACAACCAAAGATCACGTGGTGGCCGCAGGCCAAAGCGTAGCCGTGCCCGTCCGAGCAAACGACGGTGAAGATCCACCAGCGAAGGGCGTAGGGGAGATGGTGAGGGGCGGCTGTCACGCCGATCTCGGCCCGGCCCCGGCGTGCCGACCAGGGGTGGACTCTGGCTGCCGCGGAAGTCGCACAAGGGGGCGCCGACCTCGTGCGGCCACGGTCTTGACTGGGCGGGTCAGATCGACTAGACCACAGGAAGCCCGGCGATCATCACGCAGTGGAGGACACGATGTCCGGCAGAGCGTTGGTACGACTCGCGGCCCGCGCCGCGTTATCCGCAGTCACGACGGGCGCGCTGGTCGCGGCCGCCGCCATGCCGGCCGCCGCGACGGCCCTGGACCGGCCGCCGCGGACGACCAAGGGGCCGTGCGCGTACACCGAGACCCCCGACGACCCGGCCGTGCGCAAGGTGCCGCTGCCGCCGGACCCGCGCCGCACCCCCGACCGTCCGGTCTCGGCGGTGCTCAGGACCAACCACGGCGACATCGGGCTCACCCTCGACCCGGCCAAGGCGCCGTGCACCGTGCAGAGCTTCGTGCACCTGATCCGTCACCGCTTCTACGACGTCACCTCCTGCCACCGGCTCACCGCGTACGACCGGCTGAAGGTGCTGCAGTGCGGCGACCCCAGCTTCACGGGCGAGGGCGGGCCGGGCTACCGCTACAAGGACGAGCTGCCGACCGACCTGCCGCCGTGGCCCGGCGACACGACCGGGGTGCGCAAGACGTACGCGCGGGGCGTGCTGGCCATGGCCAACGCCGGGCCCGACACCAACGGCAGCCAGTTCTTCCTGGTCTACGGTGACTCGGGTCTGGCGCCCAACTACACGGTCTTCGGTACGGTCGACGCCGCCGGGCTCGCCGCGCTCGACCGCATCGCCGCCGGCGGCATCCAGCCGGAGCCCGACGGGCCCACGCCGCCCGTCGACGGCAAGCCCGTCCTGCCGGTCGACATCCGGGACGCCAAGGTCTGCCGCAGGTAGGCGCCACTCTTGCCCCCGTCCCACCCGCCGGTGGAACGGGGGCGGGTTCAGCCGGGGGTGTCGGCGCCGCGCCGCGCCTGCCAGGGCAGGCGGTTCTCCAGCTCGATCTCCAGCGAGAAGCTGAGGAAGGTCCGTACGAGCACGATGAGCGCGAGCACGCCGACGCTCACGAACGTCGGCGCCACCGCCACGGTACGGATGATGTCTCCGGCCACCAGGAATTCGAGCCCCAGCAGGATCGCCCGCCCGAGGCCCTGCCGGTAGGCGCGGTAGACGTCGTTCGGGGACCGTCCCTCGCGCAGTCGCAGGACGAAGGACACGGTGGCGGCCAGGGCACCCAGCACGATGATCGCCACGCCCGCGAGATCGACAGCCTGGCCGATCGCCTCCACGATCCACGCGAAGTTCATGACCACCCTCTTTGTCCCGCCTTCAGCAAGGATCGGCGGCCTCCGCCCGGCCCGCCTCCCCGACACGCCGCACCAGCCAGGCTCTTTGCCGGGGCACCCGGCGGGATCTCGACGGCGGCCCCGGACGAGGGTCAGGACTCCTGTCCGCCGGTGGGGAGGGAGTCGAGCCACTGGGCCAGGCGGGCGCCCTGACGGGTCATGATCTCGGGATCGCGCAGGGCGTTGGCCAGCAGCGACATCCCCTGGTACGCGCCGACGAAGGCGAGCGCGAGATCGTCGGCGTCGGGCAGGCCGAGGGCCCGGAACTGGCGTTCCGACCAGTCGAGGAGCAGCCGCATGACCCGGCCCGCCTCGACGTCGAGGCCGCCCTCGGCGCGTTTGTCCAGTTCGGCGGCGAGGGTGCCGGTGGGGCAGCCGTACCGGGCGGCGACGTCGCGCCGGCTCACCCAGGCGTCCACCATGGCCTTGAGCCGGGCGCGCGGGTCGGGTAGCCGGTCGAGTTCGGCGGTGAGCTCGGCCAGGTGCCCGGCGTGCTCGGACAGCGCGGCCAGGATCAGTTCGTCCTTGGTCTTGAAGTAGTAGTACACGTTCCCCACGGGCACGCCGGCGGCCTCGGCGATGTCGGCGATGGTCGTCCGCTCGACGCCCTGCTCGTGCAGGACGCGGGCGGCGGCGGCCATCAGCCTGCGCCGCTTGTCGGCCCCCCGGGACCGGGTCCTCGTTGAGTCAGTCACCCAACTCACTATACGTCCGGGACGGCTGTGACGAGCGCTCATCCGTCCGGACGACACCGGGCGCGGTTGTGGCGGCTGGGCCACATCGTGCTCACCTCGCGCGGTTGGAGGAGCGAGGACGTCGTCGAGGGGTAGGAGCGGCCGATGTCCGATGTCGCCGAGCTCTGGATTCTCCCTCATGACAGAGTTAGCGATCAATGTCCAACGTCTGCCGGGCTGCCACGTCGTGCACCTCGACGGCGAGCTGGACCGCGTGACCCGGATGTCCCTGGCCCGTACGCTCGCCGAACTCCTCGAAGCGGACCGTCCGAAGGTCGTGATCGACGTCACCGACCTGGCCTTCTGCGACTCGTGCGGCCTCTGGGCCCTGCTCGTCGGCCAGCGGCAGGCCGAGCGGCGCGGCGGCACGGTCCGGCTGGTCGGGGTGCACGGGCCGCTGGCGCGCCTGCTGGACATCACCCGGCTGTCACGCCTGTTCCGGCCGGACGACGGCCCGGCCGAGGCCGCGACCTGGACCAGGCCGCGCGGCTGGCCGTCCTGACACCGCGGGAACGCGGGTCCCCAGGACGGCCCGCGGACGCCCGTGGGGGCGCGCCCTCCTAGGACTCCTAGGGCGGAGGTGAGGGCGCCGGGTCGGGGCCGTGGGGATGGGACTCGCCGACCACCTCGTAAAGCTGATCGTCGGGCCCCAGGCGCCAGCCGAGCAGCGCCAGCAGTTCGCGCACCGTGGGCGAGGCGTTCTGGAGCACGAGCCGTCGCGGCGGCGGCAGGCCGGTGGCCGCGCTCATGATCAGCCGCAGCCCGCCGGCGTCGATGAAGGTAAGCTCGGACAGGTCCAGATGGAGGTCGGTCTCGCCGATGCGTAACGCCCACGCCAGCGCTCGGGCCAGCGCGGATCGTCCATGGTGGTCGATCTCGCCCCGCACGCGCAGGCCGAAGGGGTGCACCATGGGCAGCACGTCAGCAGGGCCGCCGGTTTGGTCGGTCATCGAAATCACACCTATTTGCGGTCGTCTCAGGGCAGAGCCGAGCCGCGCCACGTCCTCGATCACGGGAGGGTACGGGCGCCCCTGACAGATCGCCGAAAACAAGATCGCCCGGCGCGCCGCGCGTCCACACAGCGTCGGCACATCGGGCAGAGGGAGAAGCAGATGTCGGGCGATCAACCCTTTCCGCCAGGCACCGGCCAGGTCACCGCGGCGCGGGCCGCCGGGGAGCTGGACGGGGGCGCAGCCAGCGCGCCCGGCTCGGCTCGTTTACTCGGTCATCTCACTCTCTGCCCTCGATCGAGCGCCTTACGCCGTCGCCACCCCCGCACGCGGTAGGGGCGGGCCATGCACGCCCCCTTCCACCTGCGGTGCACCATCACCAACAATCTCGCGCTCATCCGTGACCTGGTCCGCGTCTACGCCCGCCACGCGGGGCTGTCCGGCGCACGGCTCGACCACCTGGTGCTGGCCGTCAACGAGGCCGCCGCGAACGTCCTGGAGCACGGCGGCGGGCGCGGCACGGTGACGGCCTACACCGACGCCGCCGTCCTCACGGTCGACGTCTGCGACACCGCCGGGCGTCTTCGGGCCGAGCATCTGGCCGACGCCCGCCTCACGCGTCCCACGGGCACGGGACGGCAGCTCGGCCTGTGGCTGATCCACCGGCTGTGCGACGAGGTCGGCATCGACCATCCGCAAGGAGGCAGCAGGCTGCGGCTGCGCATGCGCCTGCCCCTCGCCACCCATCTGCGTCCCTGGCAGGGCGGCGACTCCTCACCTGCGGCCAGCTAGGCACGATGACCCGCCCCGACGACGGTGAGCCGGCGGTGAGTACGCGGTGAGCCGCCCCCGCCACTGTTGACCTGTCTCCGCGACCGCGGAGCACAGGCCACACACGTGGGGAGCGAACAATGGGCATGCTGACGGGCAGGACGGCGCTGGTGACGGGCGGCTCTCGGGGCATCGGCCGGGCGGTGGCGCTGCGGCTGGCCGCCGAGGGCGCGCTGGTGGCCGTGCACTACGGCGGCGACGACGAGGCGGCCAAGCAGACCGTGGCCCTGATCGAGGACGCCGGCGGCCAGGCGTTCACCGTCCGCGCCCGCTTCGGCGCCGAGGGTGTCGAGGGGGTGGTGGACAGGCTGTTCGAGGGCCTGACCGCCGAGCTGGGCGGACGCGGCCTGGACATCCTGGTCAACAACGCGGGCATCGCCTCGACGGCCCCGATCGCCCACCTGACCCCGGAGGAGTTCGAGCGGGTGATGACCATCAACGTCACCACCCCGTTCTTCGTGATCCAGCGCGCCCTGCCGCTGCTCAACGACGGCGGACGCATCATCAACATGGGTTCGACGGCCAGCCGGATCGCCGTCGTCACCCAGCTCGGCTACACGATCAGCAAGGCGGCGCTGGAGGCGATGGCCCCGACGCTCGCCAACGAGCTGGGCAGGCGCGGCATCACCGTGAACACGGTCGCCCCCGGCGCCGTACGGACCGACATGACGGCGGGCTACACCTCTATCCCCGAGGTGGTGGCCGGGCTGGAGTCCATCACCGCGCTCGGCCGGCTCGGCGAGCCCGAGGACGTCGCCGACGTGGTCGGGTTCCTGGCCGGCCCCGCGGCGCGGTGGGTGACCGGTCAGACCATCGACGTCTCGGGCGGGACGTACCTCGGTCCACTCGCCTGAACAAGCGCCGGAATACTTTGCTCACCCCTTACGGAGAGTAAATATTTCCGGATATAGAGCTTGCATAGCCTTATTTCATGGGAGATATCCCCCACCAGCCGCCACCTCCCGACCCGCCGCACGGCAACGGCGCCGATGGCGGAGACGGTGAAGGCGGCGGCAGCAGCGACGGTGGTGGTGACGGTGGCGGCCTGATCCGCGACGCGCACCAGGACAGGCTGCTGCTCGGCGCGGCCATCAGCACGCAGGCGCACGTGTGCGTGCTCTTCGCCCTGGCCGAGGACGGGCGCCTGCTGATGATGGAGGCCGAGTCGGGGCTCCCCGAGCCCTTCTCGCGCTCGTGGGTCCTGGTCAGGACGACCGACCAGTCGCCGATCGCGCTGGCGGTGCGGCAGCGGCGGCTGGTGTGGGTGCCCGACCGGGAGTCCATGGCCCGCGAGTTCCCGCTCGTGGCGCTGGCCTTCCCGTACGGGTTCGCGCTGGCCGCCGCGCCCCTGGTCGACCGCGACGGCGAGGTGCGGGGGGCCATGATGCTGCTCTGGCCGCCCGCCCCGGCGGGCCGGCCCACCCGGCGGCACCTCGACGTCCTGACCGCCACCTGCGCCGACCTGGCCGAGATCGTCCCACGCGGGGACCGGCCGGTGCCGCCGGGGCACCAGCCGCGCGTGCTGACCAGGGAGCCGCCCGGCGGCGACGACCTCCTGCTGACCTGCCTCAACCGGCTTCCCGAGGGCTACTGCATGCTCGACGTCGAGGGCCGGCTCGTCCTGCTCACCGCCCCCGCCGAGGAGCTGCTGCAGGCCGAGGCCGACGAGCTGATCGGCAAGCGGCCCTGGGACGCCCTGACCTGGCTGGACGATCCGGCATACGAGGACCGCTACCGCGCCGCGGTGGTCAGCCAGGAGGTCACCTACTTCACCACCCGCAACCCGGGCGGCCAGTGGCTGGCCTTCCACCTCTATCCGGGCCTGGCCGGCGTCACCGTGCGCGTCACGCCGAGCACGATGGCCCGCGACCCGCGTCCCGTCATGCCCGACCAGCTCGCCGCAGCCGACCGGCCGCCGCGCCTGGTCGCGCTGCACGAGATGCTGCACCTGGCCACCACCCTGGCGCGGGCCGTCACCGCCCAGGAGGTGATCAACCTGGTCGCCGACCACGTGATGCCCGCCTACCACGTGCAGGCCCTGGCCATCCTCACATCGAAGGGCGGGCGCACGCACGTGGCCGCCTCCCGCGGATACAGCGAGCAGGCGGTCGAGGAGTACGAGGGACGGCCCATCGTGCAGCTCGCGCCCGATCACCCCCTCGCCGCCGGGGCGCCGGCCTTCTTCGGCACCTGGGCCGAGCTGCGCGCGACGTACCCGGACGCGATCAGGTCGGACGACCTGTCGGCCTGGGCATTCTTGCCGCTGACCGTCGGCGGGCGGACGGCCGGCATGTGCATCCTGGCCTACGACCGTCCCCACCGGTTCACCACCGACGAGCGGGCCAGCCTGACGGCCCTCGGGGGGCTCATCGCCCAGGCGTTCGAGCGTGCCCGCCTCTACGACGTCAAGCACCAGTTCGCGCAGTCCCTGCAGGCGAGCCTGCTGCCGCGCACCCTGCCCGGCGTCCCCGGGCTGGAGGTGGTCGCCCGCTATCTGCCCGCCACGCCCGGCATGGACATCGGCGGCGACTTCTACGACCTCATCCGGCTGGAGGAGAGGGTGGCCGCCGCCGTCATCGGGGACGTCCAGGGGCACGACGTCACCGCCGCCGCGCTGATGGGCCAGGTGCGTACCGCCATCCACGCCCACGCGACGGCGGGGGCCAACCCCGGCGAGGTGCTCGCGCACACCAACCGCCTGCTCAACGAGCTGGCCCCCGACCGGTTCACGAGCTGCCTCTACATCAGCATCGACCTGGGCCGGGGGACGGCCTGCGTGGCCGGCGCGGGCCACCTGCCGGCACTGCTGCGCCGGCCCGGGGAGCCCGCCCAGGTGGTGGAGACCGCCCCCGGGGTGCTGCTCGGCATCGACCCCGGCACCGAGTACGCCAGCACCCAGCTCGACCTGCCGCCCGGCTCGGTGCTGGCCCTCTACACCGACGGGCTCGTCGAGGTGCCCGGACGCGACCTCGGCGAGGCCATCGGCGGCCTGGCCGCAGGGTTCGCCCCGTCGCCGGACCAGCCGCTCACCGACGTGGCCGAGACCATGATCGGAACGGCGGCGTCCGTCGGCCACCGTGCCGACGACATCGCCATGATGCTGCTGCGCATCGGCCGCCCCTGACGCCGGCCCCTGACGCCGGCCCCGGTCAGGCGCGCCACTCCGGGGTGCGTTCCTGCCGGGCCTGCGACAGGGCCTCCCTGACGCCTTCGGCGTCCTTGTCGGTGGTGTAGACGGGGCTGCCCGGCTGCTGCCGCCACGACTCGTCGAGCCCGCCGGCGTCGACCGGGTCGAAGCCGAGCGCGTCCACCAGGGCCATCACGATCTTCTTGCCGCGCTCGTCGTCGGCGGCCACGGGCAGGGCGATGCGTCCGGGGCTGCCGGAGGGGCGGCCGCCGTGGCCCAGGTGGTCGGCGTAGATGTTGTTGAACGCCTTCACCACCGGATGGCCGAGCTGCTGCTCGACCCATCGGCTCTCCGGCATCCCGGCCTCGATCTCGTCGATCCTGCCGTCGCGCTGGGGGTAGTAGTTGCCGGTGTCCACGACGGTCAGGCCGCCGGTGACGTCGCCGAACAGGTCGTCGGGCAGCTCGGGCACCTTGCCCTGGGGGATCGTGACCACGACCACGTCGGCTCCCCGGGGCGCCTCCTCGACGGTCACCGGTGTGGCGCCGGTCTCGGCGGCCAGGTCGGCCAGGGTCTGCGGGCCGCGCGAGTTGGCCACCGCCACCTCGTGTCCCAGCTCGGTCAGGCGCCGGGTGAGCGTGCCGCCGATGTTCCCCGCGCCGATGATGCCGATCTTCATGCCCTGCCCCCGGATTGTCCGCCAGCTACTGTTCGCCAGGGTATCGTCACCTGCTGTTATCGCTGGTCAGAGGCCCGGTCGGCGCGCCGGAGCGCCCGGCGACCGGATTGCGGGCGGTAATTCCATCGGCGCCGTTGACATCAAGTGGTCAGCGGTACGCAACTTCCTGGTCGTTCCGTGGCGGAATCCGCGCACGGTGAACCCGCACACTGGATGCCATAGGCAGGCAAACGGACGTTGGAGGGCCGAATGGGAAATTCAGCATTACGATCCGTCTCGCGCGACGCCGAGCGGCGTGAATTCGTCAATCACGCGGGCGGGAATCGTCCGCATATCCAGCTGATATCCGACGAGCCCGGCATCCGGGGGTTGTTCCGCTACCGGCCCGAGGCGGCCGAACCGCTGACCCTGCTCTCCGAGGTGCTGCTGTGCGGGGAGAGCCCGTTGACCCGCGGTGAGCGCGAGCTGATCGCCGCGTACGTGTCGTCGCTGAACCGGTGCCGGTTCTGCTTCCACACCCATGCGGCCTTCGCCGCCGTGCGCGCGCCGGACGGCATGACGCTGGTCGACGAGACGTGCGCCGATCCGGCGGCGGCCCCCCTTTCCGGCAAGCTCAAGGCCCTGCTGGCCATCGCCGGCGCGGTCCAGCGGAGCGGGCGGGAGGTCGGCGACGAGCACGTGCGCGCGGCCCGCGAGGAGGGCGCCACGGACCTGGAGATCCACGACACGGTGCTGATCGCGGCGGCCTTCTGCATGTACAACCGGTACGTGGACGGCCTGGCCACGCTGGCCACCGACGACCCCGGCCACTACGCCGACAGGGCCCGCCTGACCAGCGGATACGTGAAGGTGTGGAACGACGAGTCGTTGGCGGAGGCACTGGACGAGGCCGGCTGAGCGGCCCCGTCCGGCGCCGTCGGGCGTCGTGCGGTCAGCCGAAGAACTCGTCCACCGAATAGGGGTCGAGCGGGAAGCTCCAGCGCTCGCTGATCTTCCCGTCGGTGATCCTGAACAACTGCATGCCGCGGTCGTTCAGCGAACGGCCTTCGCGCTCGCCGCGGATGCGCAGGACCGCGGCGACCTGGTCGCCGCCGACGAGATAGGACTCCGGCTCCAGGCGCAACGTGCCGGTGGTGGACTGCAGCAGCTCGGCCAGGTAGCCGAGCACGGCTTCCTTGCCGGAGTAGTCGCGGGCCATCGGGCCGCGACCGGGGACATGGAAGATCACGTCGTCGGCGAGCAGCCGGCGAAGGTCCTCCAGGTCGCCCTTGGCAATGGCGTCGTAGGTATTGCTGGCAACGGTGATGTGGGGATGCTCATCCATGACGACCGCCCAGTCACAAACGGGGTTTAGGTGGCGTCCGTGACATTACGCGCGTCAGTTGCAGGAGACAAGAAGGAGGCGGATCAAAGGAGATCTTGCGCAATTTGCAGGAGTGTGCAGACTAGGAGAAAACCGCATCGCTGGGAGCTTGCATGCCCCATATCGCCCTCGATTCCGACGAGCCAGGGATCCGCGGACTTTTCCAGTTCAGCCCGGAGACGGCCGCACCGATGAACGCGCTGGCCGAGGTCCTCCTGCGAGGCGACAGCACGCTGAGTCGCGGCGAACGGGAACTGATCGCGGCCTACGTGTCGGGGCTCAACGAGTGCCGGTTCTGCACGGCCTCGCACGCCGCGTTCGCCGCCGCCCAGCTCCCCGAAGGGATGACCCTGGTCGACCAGGTCCGCGCCGACCCAGACACGGCCCCCGTCCCGCCCAAGCTCCGCGCCCTGCTCGCCATCGCCGCCGCCGTGCAGCAGAGCGGCAGGGACGTCACCGACAAGCTGGTGGCCGCGGCCAGGGCCGAAGGGGCCACCGACAAGGAACTGCACCACACCGTGCTGATCGCGGCCGCGTTCTGCATGTTCAACCGGTACGTCGACGGCCTGGGCACGCACGCCCCCGACGACCCCGCCGGCTACGACCTGGCCGCGCAGCGCATCCTCGAACACGGCTACACGACCGTCCCACCGGTGGCGGGACAGCAGGGCTGATGACCGAGGAACGCCACCGGTTCGTGATCATCGGCGCGGGACCCGGCGGGCTGCAGCTCAGCTACTTCCTGCAGCGCGCCGGGGCCGACTACCTCACCCTGGAACGCGAGGACGCGCCCGGCGGCTTCTTCCGCCGCTACCCGCGCCACCGGCGGCTCATCTCGCTGAACAAGGTGCACACCGGCGAGAAGGAGAGGGAGATCCAGCTCCGCTGGGACTGGAACTCCCTGCTCAACGACGAGCCCGACCTGATGTTCCCGCAGTACTCCCAGGAGTACTTCCCGCACGCCGACGACCTGGTCCGCTACCTGGCCGACTTCCAGCGCGTCCACGGGCTGCGGGTGCGGTACTCGACGGCCGTCGAGCGCGTGGAGAAGGACGGCGAGGGCTTCGTCGTCCACGCCGGCGGGCAGGTCGTCCGCGCCGACTGCCTGATCGTCGCGACCGGCTGGGGCGGCCCTCACATCCCCGACATCCCGGGCATCGAGCTGGCCACCGGTTACGAGGACGTCCCCGTCAACGGCGAGGAGTTCGCCGACCGGCGCGTCCTGGTCATCGGCAAGGGCAATTCGGCCTTCGAGACCGCCCAGGCGCTGCTCCCGCACGCCGCGGTCATCCACCTGGCCAGCCCGAGCCCCGTACGGCTGGCCTGGACGAGCAAGCACCCCGGCCACGTCCGCGGCCAGTACGGCGCCTTCCTGGACAGCTACTGGTTCAAGACCCTGCACGGCGTCCTGGAGTGCACCGTGGACCGCCTCTGGCGCGAGGGCGGCGCGATCAGGGCCGCGATCACGTACACGCTGGCCGACGGCGAGCAGGCGCTGCTCGACTACGACGCCGTCCTGCGCTGCACCGGCTTCACCATGGACACCGGCCTGTTCGGCGACTCCTGCCGTCCCGCGCTGACGCCCAACGGCCGGATGCCCGCGATCCGTCCCGACTTCCAGTCGGCCGACGTCGAGGGCCTGTACTTCGCCGGCACCCTCATGCAGGCCCGCGACTTCAAACGGGCCTCCTCGGCGTTCATCGACGGCTTCCGCTACAACCTGCGCTCCCTGACCGCCCTGCTCCTCGAACGCTACGAGGGCAGGCCGCTGCCGGTCCGCGAGCTGCCCGCCGACGCCGGCGCGCTGACCGCGTCGATGCTCGACCGGGTCAACCACAGCTCGGCGCTGTGGACCCAGTTCGAGTACCTGTCCGACGCGTACGTGCTGGGCCCCGGCGGCGTCGTGCGCCACTACGAGGACCTGCCGGAGGACTACGCCCGCGAACGCTTCGCCGCCGACGAGCTGTGCCTCACGCTGACCCTGCGCTGGGGGCCGCGCGACCGCGCCGACGTGTTCGCCATCCAGCGCCACCCCACCCCCGAGCGGGCCGACGAGTGCGCCTTCCTGCATCCCGTCGTCCGGGCCTGGCGGCACGGCGAGCCGGTCGCCGAGCAGCACCTTCTGGAGGACCTCCAGGCCCGCTGGCGCGACCCGGCCCGCCACGCCGAGCCCCTGCGCGCGTTCCTGGCCGCCCGGCTCCAGCCGTAGGCCACCCGGCCTCAGG
Organism: Nonomuraea sp. NPDC049607; assembly: GCF_040675375.1. Classification (NCBI taxonomy): domain Bacteria; kingdom Bacillati; phylum Actinomycetota; class Actinomycetes; order Streptosporangiales; family Streptosporangiaceae; genus Nonomuraea; species Nonomuraea sp. NPDC049607. Next base: position 15,221 of record NZ_JBFAOV010000023.1, on the reverse strand, counting down.
CGTCGGGGGAGAAGCGGGTCACGAGATCGTCGACCACGTCGGCGAGCGCCCCGCGCCGGGCGTGCGCGGCCCGCTGGCGGTCGGCGCCGCCCCCGCCCGCGCGCAGCGACCGCCATCCCCGCGCGGCCGCCTCCAGGTCGCCGACGGCCGCCAGCGCGGGCCCGACGTGCTCCAGCAGCCCCTCCACCAGCTCGGCGACCGGCCGCGCCGCCCCCGTGAACGGATCGACGCCGGCCCCGCCGAGCCCGTCCCTGGCGGCCCGCCAGTAGGCCACGCGCAGCAGCTCGCCGGGCACCTCGGGGCCCGGGTCGCCGGCCTCCACCTTGATCAGCGACACCGTGACCAGCGCCCGCACCACCAGCGCGAGGAACACCGACTCCGCCGTGGAGGCGGGCACGTCGGCCACCCGCACCTCCACCGTGGGCAGCCGGGCCGACGGGCGCACGTCCCAGAAGAGCGTCCCGGGGTCGACCAGGGCGCCGCTGTCGGTCAGCGCCGCGACCGTGCGCTCGAAGTGCTCCAGCGACCCGAAGTACGGCGGCGGCCCGGCCACCGGCCACTTTCCCCAGGCCAGCACCCGCCAGCCCGCGTAACCGGTGTCGCGACCGGCCCAGAAGGGCGAGTTGGCCATGAGCGCGAGCAGCACCGGCAGCCACGGCCGCACGTGGTTGCAGACCAGCACGGCCTGCTCCCGGTCCGGCACGTGGATGTGCACGTGACCGGCGCAGATGGCCTGCTCGTCGTGCAGGGCGCGGTAGTTGTCGATGCCGACGCCGTACCGGGGGTGCTCGGTGATCGGCGGCGGGACGACGTCGCCGATCACCGGTGTGCCGGAGGCGACCACGGCCAGGCCCTCGGCGCGCGCGGCGGCGGCCACGACCTCGCGCATCCGCCGCAGCTCGCCGTCCAGCTCGGTCCGGCTCGCGCAGGGCGCCGTCTTGGCCTCCACCTGGAACTGCGTGATCTCCGTGCAGACCCGGTCGCCCAGACCGGCCGCGGCGCGCTCGACGACGGCCGCCGCCCCCGGCGCCACCGCTCGGGTGGCCGGATCGACGACCAGGTACTCCTCCTCGACGCCCATCAGCCGGGCGGTCGCGCCGCCGGAGGCCTGCCGTAACGACTCGGCGGTAGCCGTCATGTCCACTCCACTCCACTGCTGCACTCGACTGCGGGGACGCTGCGTCCGATCTTGCCCTGCCGGGCCCGGCAGGAGGGCCGAATGGCGCACTCGCTCCGGGGGAATGGCTCTCCTGGCCGCACTACCCCCGCATCGAGAGGAGGGCCCGCCCGTGACCGCGACCATGTCCGTGGAGGAGGCCGGGCACGTGTTCGCCACGCCCGCCGCGTACGCCGACGAGACCCGGCTGCACGAGGCCCTGGCGCTGCTGCGCCGCGAGTCGCCCGTGCACCGCGTGGAGGTGCCCGGCTACAACCCCTTCTGGGCCGTCACCCGGCACGCCGACCTGCTGGAGATCGAGCGGAACCAGGCCCTGTGGCTGAGCGCCCCGCGTCCCGTGCTGAGAAGCGCGGAGATCGACGCGCGCCTGGCCGAGCAGCGGGCGCGCGGCACCGGCCTCAAGACGCTCGTCCACATGGACGAGCCCGAGCACCGCGTCGTGCGGGCCGTCGCCGCCGACTGGTTCAGGCCCAGGGCCATGCGCTCCCTGGAGGTGCGCGTACGCGACCTGGCCCGCCGCTACGTCGACCGCATGACCGCCCACGGCGGCTCCTGCGACTTCGCCCGGCAGGTCGCCGTGCACTACCCGCTCTACGTCATCCTGTCGCTGCTGGGCCTGCCCGAGTCCGACTTCCCGCGCATGCTGCGGCTCACCCAGGAGCTGTTCGGCCAGGACGACAGCGACAACCGGCGCGGCGGCACCGCCCAGGACCACACCGCCGTGCTGGCCGACCTGCTGGCCTACTTCCGCGAACTGACCGCCGCCCGCCGGGCCAGGCCCACCGGCGACCTCGCCTCGGAGATCGCCAACGCCCGCGTGGACGGCCGCCCGCTGAGCGACCTCGACGCCGCCTCCTACTACGTGATCATCGCCACCGCCGGGCACGACACCACCAGCTCCACCATCGCCGGCGGCCTGGAGGCGCTCATCCGGCACCCCGGCGAGCTGCGGCGGCTGCGCCGCGACCCCGGGCTGCTGCCGCTGGCGGCCGAGGAGATGATCCGGTGGGTGAGCCCGGTGAAGGAGTTCATGCGCACCGCCGCCGCCGACACGGACGTGCGCGGCACGCCGGTCAGGCGGGGCGAGTCGGTGCTGCTGTCTTACCCGTCGGCCAACCGGGACGAGGACGTGTTCGCCGAGCCGTTCCGGTTCGACGCCGGCCGCGACCCCAACCGGCACCTGGCCTTCGGCTCCGGCGTGCACTTCTGCCTCGGGGCCGCGCTCGCCCGCATGGAGATCCGGGCCCTGTTCGCCGAGCTGCTGCCGCGGCTGGAGAGCGTCGAGTTCGACGGCGAGCCCGCCTGGGTGGCCACCACGTTCGTGGGCGGGCTCAAGCAGCTGCCGATCCGCTACACGCTGCGCGAACGGCCGGGCGGCCGGTGAGCGCGCCCACGATTCCGGCGGCCGGTCAGAACAGCGTGGGCGGCTCGGCGGGCATCGGCTCGGGCAGCGGCCGGAGCTCGGGCACCAGGGCGCGCACCTCGTCGTGGAAGCGGCGGGCGAGCATCGGCGCGTCGGCGTTGTCGGGCGTGTGGACGAACACGGTGGGGGAACGGCCCTCGCGCAGCCACCCGGCGACCGTGGCCACCCATCCCCGCCAGCCCTCCACCGTGGCCTCGACGGAGTCGCGGCCCAGGTAGCGGACGATCGGGTGGCCGGTGAGCGCGCGGGTGCGGCGCGGCACGCGCGGCTTCTTCGTCCACGCGTCACGCTCGGCGTCGCTGGTCGGCGGGCTGCGGAACAGCGTCACGGTGTCGAACGGCACCCACTCGGCGCCGGCCGCGGCCAGGACCCGCTCCAGCAGCCCGGCCTGGCGGGCGTCCTCGAAGAAGGCGCGGTGGCGCACCTCCACGGCGTAGCGGTGGGAGCGGGGGAGCCGCCGCAGGAAGGCCGCCAGCGTGCCGAGGTCGGCCGGTCCGAAGGCGGGCGGTAACTGCGCCCACAGGGCGTGCGCGCGCGGGCCGAGCGGCTCGATGGCGTCGAGGAAGGCGTGGAGGTCCTGCTCGGCGCCGGTCAGCCGGTGGGTGTGGGTGATGGACTTGGGCAGCTTGACCACGAAGCGGAAGTCGGGGTCGATCTGCCGGGCCCACGACTCCACCGTGGCGCGGGCGGGGGTGGCGTAGAACGTGGTGTTGCCCTCGACCGCGTCGCACCAGGTGGCGTAGGCGCGCAGGCGCTCTCCCGGCGGGAGCGGATGGGGCAGGAAACGTCCGTTCCACGGTGTGTGCGTCCACATCGCGCATCCCACATGAAGCCGCATGCCTTCGACGTTAGCGGAGCCGCCGGGTGCTCAGGGCCCGCCTCCGATGTACTGGAACGTCACCGTTTAGGCTGGTCGCATGGGCATGGTCGGGACGGTCGGGCTGGTGCTGCATCCCCAGCGCGACTCCAAGAAGGCGATCGACACCATCCTGCGCTGGGCCGCGGACAAGGGGGCCACCGTGCTCGGGCTGCCCGAGGAGGTCGGGCGCATCGACTGCAGCGCCGTCCCGGTCGACGCGGTCGCCCTCGTCGAGCGGGCCGACCTGCTGGTGGGGCTCGGTGGCGACGGCACGATGCTGCGCACCATGCGGCTGCTGGCCGGCCGGCCCACGCCCATCCTGGGGGTGAACCTGGGCAAGCTCGGGTTCCTGGCCGAGATCGACGTCGACGAGCTGGCCGGCACGCTGTCGGCCATCGACCGCCACGAGTACACGATCGAGCCCCGGATGGCCATCAGGAGCGAGGTCGCCGGGGTCGGGGTGACGGCGTTCAACGACATCGCGCTGGTGCGCATCCCCGGCGAGGGGCTGGCCGGCGTATCGGTGACCCCGTCGGGCAGCCCGTTCGTGAGCCTGTCCGCCGACGCCGTGATCGTGGCCACCTCCACCGGCTCCACCGCCTACAGCTTCTCGGCCGGCGGCCCGATCGTCTCGCCCCGGGTGGAGGCGATCCTCGTGGTGCCCGCCGCCGCCCACTCCTCCTTCAACCGGGCCCTGGTGCTGCCCGCCGACGAGGAGGTGACGCTGGAGGTGCTGCCCACCAGCGGCAGGCTCGCCGTCGAGGTGGACGGCCGGGTCGTCGGCCACCTGTGCCCCGGCGACACCGTGACGGTCACGGCCTGGCCCGGGGCGGCCAAGGTGGTCCGCGTCGGCACGACCTTCTACGAACGCGCCCGCCGCAAGCTGCGCGTGGACGGCAGCGCCGAGGTCGGCTGAGCCTCGATTCCGGCTCCAGCTCGGAGGAGGCCACGCGGCCCGTTCAGCGGCGGTGCCGGGCGGGCCGGGTGAGCGGGCCCCCGGTGCGTACGGGCCTGGTGAACTGGTCGGCCGGCGGCGCCCCCTCCCGCCGCGCCCCGCGGGCGGCCACCAGGGCCGACAGCGCGGTCGTGATGGGCACGGCGGCGATCAGCCCGAGCGTGCCCACGACGCTGCGGACGATCTCCTGGGCCACGACCGGCGTGGTCAGCACGTCGCCGAGCGGCTGCGCGCCGATGCTGAACAACAGCAGCAGCGGCAGCGACGCCCCCGCGTACGCCAGGATGATCGTGTTGATCACCGAGGCGATGTGGGCCCGGCCGACGCGCCCCGCGGCCCGGTACAGGCGGGCGAAGCCGTAGGAGGGGTTGGCCGCGGCCAGCTCGCCCACCGTCACCGCCTGCGTGACGGTGACGTCGTCGAGCACGCCCAGCGCCCCGATGATGATGCTGGCCAGCAGCAGCCCCTCGGTGTCGATCGACAGGCTCATGCCCAGGGTCAGCGCGCTGTCGTCGGTGACGCCGTTGAGCCGGGCCAGGCCGAGCGCCCCGTACGACAGCAGCCCGGTCAGCAGGAGGCTGGCCAGCGTGCCGAGCACGGCCATCGACGTGGTCAGGGAGAAGCCGTGGGTGAGGTAGAGCACGGTCAGCATGATCGCGGCCGAGCCCACGACGGCGACCAGCATCGGCGGCTCGCCCGCCAGGACGGCCGGGATGACGAACGTCAGCAGCAGCCCGAACGTCACCGCCAGCCCCACCAGCGCCGTCACCCCGCGCCACCGCCCGAACGCGATCACCGCCAGCGCGAACGCGCCCCCCAGCAGCCACAACGTCGTGGACCTGTCGTGGTCGGAGAGCTGGTAGGCCCCGTCGCCGGCCCGCAGCAGCAGCACGTCGTCACCCGCGGTGAACCGCTGCGCCCCCGGCCCGCCCGGCAGCCGCAGGGGGACGTCGCGGCCGACGTCGGGCCCCGAGCCGACCCGCACGATGGCGTTGCCGCAGGTGGCCGGGTCGGGCACGGGCATCCCTTCCTGGACGGCCGGGCAGCGCCTGAGCGTGACCGACGTGACCGTGCCCTCGACCCGCTCGACCGCCCGCCCCTCCTGGCCGTCCCGGCCGTCCGGCGCGGCCTGCGCGGCCTGCGCGGCGGGCCAGAGCCACACCAGGCAGGCCAGCGTCGCCAGGGCCAGCGGCACCAGCACGGCCAGGCTCGCCACGACCGCCCGGCGCGACGGCGGCGCGGCGGGCGGGCCGTGGGAGTGGCCGTGGCCGTGGCCGTGGGCGTGGAAATGATCGGCGCCCATCGCGTGAAAGATCCTCCTCGGCTTCCGGGACTGCGACAGTAACGCACCCGGCCCGGGGTAGGAGCCGGGTGTGGCGACGCTGGTGGGCACCTCCGGATGGCAGTACAAGGACTGGCGCGGCGTGCTGTACCCGGAGGGGGTGCCGCAGCGGTTGTGGCTGGAGACGTACGCGGCCGAGTTCCCCACCGTCGAGAGCAACAACGCCTTCTACCGCCTGCCCGCGCCGGAGACGTTCGCCGCCTGGCGGGAGCGCACGCCCGCCGGGTTCGTGATGGCCGTCAAGGCCAGCCGCTTCCTCACCCACATCAAGCGGCTGTCCGAGCCCGAGGAGCCGGTCGCCCGCCTGATGAGGGCCGCCGGGGAGCTCAAGGAGAAGCTGGGCCCGGTGCTGCTGCAACTGCCGCCCACGCTGCGGGCCGACGCCGCCCTGCTTGACCGGTGCCTGGGCTGCTTCCCCGGCGGCGTGCGGGTGGCGGTGGAGCCGCGGCACGACTCCTGGTGGACCGGCGAGGTGCGCGAGGTGCTGCTCGCCCGGGGCGCCGCGCTGTGCTGGGCCGACCGGCTCGGCCGGCCGCTGACGCCGCTGTGGCGCACCGCCGACTGGGGGTACGTGCGCCTGCACGAGGGCCTGGCCGCGCCCCGCCCCTCCTACGGCGACGCGGCGCTGCGGAGCTGGGTGAGAAGGGTGGCGGAGGCCGGATGGCGGGACGTCCACGTCTACTTCAACAACGATCCGGGGGGAGCGGCCGTGCGTGATGCCCGGCGATTTGCCACACTCGCCTGATGCGCACGCGTCTGTACAGGAACGGCGTCCTCGAAAAGGAGGGCTTCCCCGTCGAGGAGGTCTCCGACCACGTCGGCGACCCCGAGGCCACCGTCTGGTTCGATCTGTGCTCGCCCACCCCCGAACAGCTCAACCTGGTCGGCGAGGAGCTCGGCCTGCACGAGCTGGCCGTCGAGGACGTGCTCAGCGACCACCAGCGCCCCAAGGTGGACGTCTACGACAACCACCTGTTCATCACCGTGTACGGCATCCACCTCGACGAGGACCGCCTCGTACCCGTCGAGGTGAACGTCTTCGTCACCCGCAACGCCCTGGTGACCGTTCGCGAGAACGACCGCTTCGACATCGACGAGGTGCTCAGGCGCTGGGACGCGTCCTCCCGCCTGGCCTCGCACGGCGTCCCCTTCCTGCTGCACGGCCTGCTCGACTACGTCGTGGACAGCCAGTTCGACCTGGTCCAGGACCTCGACGCGCAGGCCGAGGCCATGGAGGAGTCGCTGTTCGACGACGCGCCGCGCGACGGCAGGAAGCTCCAGCGCGCCATGTACGTCCTGCGCAAGAACACCGCCAGGCTCCGCAAGATCTCGATGCCGATGCGGGAGGTGCTCGGCACCCTGCTCCGCCGCGACCAGGAGCTCGTCGCCGACCCGGTGATGGCCCCCTACTACGAGGACGTCTACGACCACGTCCAGCGCGTCGCCGAGTGGGTGGAGGCGATCCGCGACATGCTCGCCAACGTCCGGGAGACCCGGCTGGCCCAGCAGGGCTTCCGCCTCAACGAGATCATGAAGCGGGTGACGAGCTGGGCCGCCATCATCGCGGTGCCCACCGCCATCACCGGCTTCTACGGCCAGAACGTGCCCTACCCCGGGGCCGGGGACATCTCGGGGTTCTGGGTGTCGTCGGTGCTGGTGGCGGTGGCGTCCGTGGCGCTGTACGTGATCTTCAAGAAGAAGGACTGGCTCTGAGCGGCAGGGCTCAGAAGCGGGGCCGGCAGTCCTCGGCCAGTCTCTCGACCGGCACCGGGCCCAGCTGGCGGCCGTCCCGCGAACGGACGGCCGGCACGCCGTCGGCCACCTCGCGCGGCCCCACCACGAGCTGGTACGGCACCAGCCGGTGCGCCCTGATCCTGGCCCCCAGGCTGCCCCGGTCCGCCGGCGCCAGCTCGGCCCGCAGCCCGGCGGCCACGGCCCGCCGCAGCACGTCCCCGGCCGCCGGCAGCTCGGCGTCCGACAGCGGCAGCACGACCGCCTGAACGGGCGCCAGCCACGCGGGGAACGCGCCGCCGTGCACCTCGATCAGGTGCGCGACCAGCCGTTCGAGCCCGCCGACCACGCTGCGGTGCACCATGACGGGACGCCGCCCGCCCGCGTACGCCAGATCGAAGCGCTCGGGCTGGTACAGGTCCACCTGGACGGTCGACAGGGTGCTCTCGCGGCCCGCCGGGTCGGCGATCTGGATGTCGATCTTCGGGCCGTAGAAGGCGCCCTCGCCGCGTTCCTCGTCATAGGCGCGGCCGCGCTCCCCGAGCACGTCACGCAGGATCGCCTCCGAGCGGGCCCACATCTCGGGGTCGTCCACGAACTTGTCGCCGTCGCCGCGCAGCGAGAGCCGGTAGCGGGCGGCCTCGATGCCGAGCTGGGCGTGCGCGGCCTCGATCAGGTCGAGCGCGGCCGACACCTCGGCCGCCGCCTGCTCCGGCGCGCAGAACACGTGACCGTCGTTGAGCTGGATGGCGCGCACCCGGGTCAGGCCGCCGAGCACGCCCGACAGCTCCGAGCGGTACATGCCGCCGAGCTCGGCCACGCGCAGCGGCAGGTCGCGGTGGCTGCGCCCGCGTGAGCGGTAGATCAGCGCGTGGTGCGGGCACAGGCTGGGACGCAGCACGAACTCCTCGCCGCCCACGTTCATGGGCGGGAACATGTCCTCGGCGTAGTGCGCCCAGTGGCCCGAACGTTCGTACAGCTCGCGTTTGCCGAGCACGGGGGAGTTGACGTGCAGGTAGCCGTGACGGCGTTCGAGCTCGTGGACGTAGTCCTCCACGGCCTTGCGCACGGCGGCCCCGGCGGGCAGCCAGTAGGGGAGGCCGGAGCCGATCAGCGGGTCGGTGCCGAAGATCTCCAGCTCGCGGCCGAGTCTGCGGTGGTCGTTCATGATCGTCCTTTTCGCGAAAAGGGCGAACGACCAGCTCCCGGGCGTCCGCCCGGGATGCATGGAATCAGCGCGCCGGGACCGTGTCCGGCGTCGTCGTGACGAGAGCGCGCTGCATGCCGGAGACTCTAACACCGCGGGCGGCGTGAAGAAAATCTTCAACAGCCGGTCAAGGAATGGCAAATGATATAAAAGAGCCGTGGCTGAGATCACCTTGAGCGTGCGCCAGTTGCAGGCGTTCGCCGAGGTCGGCTACCAGGTCGCGGGCGGTGGCGGCGCGCACGCGGCGATGGCGGCGCTGCGCCGGGTGGTCCCGCTCGACGCCTACGAGTTCGTCGCCTTCGACCCCGCCACCGGGCGTCACCACAGCGTCGTCTCCGACGGCCACCGGCGCATCGACCGCGACGCCGCCGAGGAGTACGCCGCCCTCGACGCCTGCCGCGCGGCCATCGCCGGACGGCGGCCGGTGCCCATGCCGCAGCCGGGCACCGAACGGTACTTCCGCCGCCACCTGGCCCCCTACGGCTGGCGGGCCGGGCTCACCGCGCCGCTGTTCCTCGCCGACGACGGCCGCTACACCGGCCTGCTGCACCTGGCCGCCAAGGACGCCTTCCCGCTGCTCACCAGCGCCCTGGTCGCCGCCGTGAGCCCGATGCTCGCGCACGTCACCGACCTCACCAGGTGCGTGATCGACCCCGCCGGGCTGCCGCCCGACTTCCACGCGGTCGCCTTCGACCGGCTCGGCGAGCGCCGCGCGGTGCCCGGCCACGAGGTCTCGCGCGAGCTGTGGGACGACCCCGCCATGGCGGCCTTCGCACGGGCGTTCATCGACTCGCGCGAGCTGAGCCGGCGCGGCCTGTGGCTCGACGGCGGCGGACGCTGGCACGAGGTGCGGCTGCTGCGGGCAGGCGTCGGCTACCAGGGGTCGTTGCAGGGCGCGGTCGCCGCCGAACGGCCCTGCCCGCTGCCCTACGACCTGACCGGCCGCGAGGTCGACGTGCTCACCCGCGTCGCGGCCGGCGACTCCAACCCGCAGATCGCGGCCTGCCTGGTGCTGAGCGTGCGGACGGTGACCACCCATCTGGAGCACATCTTCGCCAAGCTGGGCTGCGACAGCCGTACCCGGCTCACGACCAAGGCGCTGGCCGAAGGGTTGTGCCGGCTCGACCTCTGACGCCGCCCGCCCCGGCTCCCTCAGCGGGCCATCCCGGCGGGCACCCGTTCCCGCGTCAGCTCGAACCAGACGGTCGTCGAGCCCCCCTCGCGGACGAACCCCCAGCGGTGGCTGAGCGCCTCGATCAGCGGCAGCCCCCGGCCGCTGGTCGCCTGGGGAGCCGTCCGGCACACGCACGGAGGGCCGTCCGTGCCGCCGTCAGCGACGCACACCCGGACGGTCGTGTCCGAGCTGGACACCGACACCGTGAACGAGCCGCCGTCCCCGGACCTGGTGTGCAGGATCGCGTTCGTGGCCAGCTCGCTGGTGAGCAGCACTACGTCGTCATGGAAGGGATGATCGCGGCCGAGCGCCGCCGTCACGAGCCCCCTGGCCCGCGAGACCTGCGACGGAACCCCCGGGAGCCGCACCGCGAGGTCGCGGGCCCCGGGCGGTTCACCCCCGTCGACATGGTGCGAGTCCGGTGACGCCACGGCGACCTCCCCCGAATCAGGTGACGTCATGAGACGCCCGAGAGGGGGCCCGGAGATTATCGCGAAAAGGTAGGAATGCTCTTTCCCAAGGTCGCCTGCACGACCGGGCGCGGCGACCGAGTACGCTGCGATCGACGAGTCGTCTAGGCCCGTGGGGGAGCAAAGCGTGCACAGCAGCCTACTCGCCCGGCCGTCGGAGGAGGTCGCGTGAGCAGCCTGGAGGCCGTCTGGGTGGAGCCGTACGACGGGCCCGGGGCGGCGGTCGTGACCGGCGTCTTCGACATCCTGCACGTGGGCCACGTGCGCTACCTGGGCGCCGTGGCCGCCCGCGGGCTGCCTCTGGTGGTCGGCGTGGAGGACGATCCGCGCGTGCGGGCGTGGAAGGGGCCCAGCCGGCCGTTCAACCCGGCGGCGGAGCGGGCCGAGGTGCTGGCCGCGCTGCGCTGCGTGTCCGGCGTCTTCGTGGTGACCGGGCCGCCCGACGCCCATGGCCCCGAGGACTACATCGACCTGCTCGCGCCGATGCGGCCCGGGGCGCTGGCCCACACGGCGGGCGACCCGCACGCGGGCGCGCGGGCCACGGCGGCGGCCATCCTGGGCGCGGAGTGCTGGGAGATGGCGGCCATCCCCGACCGGTCCACGACCCGCATCGTGAACGCGGCGGGCAAGGGCTGAGACGCCCCGGCTCTCCGGGAACGGCCGGGGGCGTCGCTGAAACGGGCAGGCGCCATGATCGCGTAATCTTTCCTCTCATGATGGCCGACCTGGTGGCGAAGCGGGTGACGAACCTGCTGGCACCGCAAGTGCTGGTGATCGTCATGCCGCCCGCCGTGGGCCTGCTCGCCCAGGGATGGGCCGGGGCCGCCTGGGGGCTGATGGCCTCGGCGTTCTGCGGCGGCGTGCCGGCGGCGGTGATCGCGATCGGCGTGCGTTCGGGGCGGCTCGACTCCCACCACATCGTCGACCGCGCCCGGCGCACCGGCCCGCTGCTGGCCGCCGTGGCCGCCGTGCTGGTCGCGCTCGCGTTGCTCGTCGTGCTCGGCGCGCCGCGGCTGCTGGTGGCCACCGTGACCGCGATGCTGGTCGCCCTGGCGGTGACCGTGCCGATCACCACCCGCTGGAAGATCTCCTTCCACGCCGCCGTCTCGGCGGGCACGGTGGTGGTACTGGCGCACGTGCTGCCCGCCCTGCCCGTCGCGCTCGCCGGCGCGGCCGTGGTGGCGCTGGTGTGCTGGGCCAGGGTCCGCCTCGCCCATCACACGTGGGCTCAGGTCGCGGCGGGGGCGTTCACCGGCACGCTCACCACGTGGGCGACGCTGGCGCTGTTCGGGGTCTGAGGGGCCGGAACAGCCCGGAACAGCCCGGAATAGCCCCGCCGCCGCGCGGGTTGGCGCGAACATGGATGCCACGAACCGGGGCCGGGTCCGCGTCGAGCGGTCGGCCAAGCGCGTGCGGACCTACCTGGGCGGCCGGCTGGTCGCCGACACGACCCGGGCCCTGCTGGTGTGGGAAGGCCCCTTCTACCCCACCTACTACTTCCCCCTCCAGGACGTCGAGGAGGCGGCGCTCAAGCCGACCGGCACGTCCAGGCACTCCCCGAGCAGGGGGGACGCCGCCGTCCACACGGTCACCTCGGGCACCGGCGAGGCTCCGGAGGCGGCGCTGGTCTACGACGACTCGCCGCTGGAGGAGATCCGCGGGCACGTCCGCTTCGACTGGGACGCGATGGACGCCTGGTTCGAGGAGGACGAGGAGGTCTACGTGCACGCGCGCGACCCGTACACGCGGGTGGACATCCTGCCGAGCTCGCGGCACATCCGGGTCGAGGTCGACGGGGTCACCGTGGCCGACTCGCGCAACGCCCGCATCCTGTTCGAGACGGGCCTGCCCGCCCGCTACTACCTGCCGAAGACGGACGTACGGCTCGACCTGCTGGAGCACACCGACACCGCGACGCACTGCCCGTACAAGGGGACGGCGGAGTACTGGACGGTCAACGGGAAGAAGGACCTGGCCTGGTCCTACCGCACGCCGCTGCCCGAGAGCGAGCGCGTGGCGGGGCTGATCGCCTTCTACAACGAGAAGCTGGACATCTTCGTCGACGGCGAGCGCGAGGAGCGTCCGGCGACCAAGTCCTCCTGAGCCCGTCGGGCGCCCCGCCGGGTGGCGGGGCGGCCGGGGATCAGGCGGCCGGGGATCAGGCGGCCGGGGTCCAGTGCGGGTCGCGGCCGAGGTAGCGCAGCAGGGCGGCGGCCGTGTCGCCGGTGGGGTCGCCGGTGGGGTCGCCGGAGGGGACGTCCGGCAGGGCCTCGGCGTAGGCGCCCCACGGGCGCAGCGGGTCGACGATCTGCCGGGCGACCTCCAGCAGCGGCCCGGCCAGCTCGGGCGTCAGCGGCGAGGGCTGCCCGGTGGCCACGGCGAGGTCCCAGGCGTGCACGGCCGCGTCGAGCGCGCAGGCCGTCGAGCCCATCCACGGCGACATCCTGTTCGGCGGCACCGGCGTCGGCACCTCGGCGGCGTCGCGGTCGACCGCGGCCCACGCCCTGGCCGCGCGCGTCAGCGCGTCCTCAAGCTCGGCCGACGGGTCCGCGCCCGGTTCGGCGGGCGGGTCGAACGGGTTGAACGCCGGCCCGCCCTCGCCCGTGAGCGTGGCGGCGAAGCCGAGCTGGTCGCCGACCGCGTGCTTGAAGACCTTGGTGACGCTCCACTCCGAGCAGGGGGTGGGCAGGTCCCAGCCGCCGGCCGGGATGCCGCTGACGGCCTTGCGCAGCGCCTCGTGCGCGGCGTCCAGAACGTCCCAGCCGCTGATGTCGTCGCCCATGTGGAGCTCCTTTCGGTATGTCTCCACTATAGCAGAACGGAATAGTTTGTTCCACTAGTTGGCGACGGCCTTCTCAAGCCCGTCGATCAGCAGGTCCAGGGCCTGCTCGAAGTCGGCGGCCGGGTCGACGCCGCCGCGCGTCCAGCGCAGCAGCCTGGCGAAGTGCGGCAGGCGTTCGGGGTCGAGGGCGCGGATGTAGACGCCCACCTGCTCCTCGCCGGCGTGCCGACCGGGGGCGCCGTCGAAGCCGCCGGTGGACAGCAGCAGGGTGCCGAACACCAGGGCGTTCACGGCGGTCAGCGCCCGCCAGACGCCGAGGTCGTCGAAGCCCGCCGCGTACAGCGTGCCGACCAGGTCGTCGAGGGTCCTCAGGGCGTGCGGCGAGGTCGGGTTGGACCGGTCGGTCGCCAGCGCCAGCGGGACCACGGGATGGCGGCTGAACGCCCGGTGCATGTTGCGCGCCATGACGCGCAGCCGCTCCTGCCACGGCAGCCCCGGGTCGGCCGGCTCCACCTGGCCGAACACCCGCTCCACGATGCCGTCGACCAGGTCGGCCTTGTTGGAGACGTGGTTGTAGAGCGACATCGCCTCCACGCCGAGCGCCTTGGCCAGCCGCCGCATGGACAGCCCCTCCAGGCCCTCTCTGTCCGCCAGCTCCAGGGCCGCGTCGAGGACTTTCTCCCGGTTCAGCGGCTCGCGCCGTGCCATCGGCTCTCCCTTCGTGCTTGACGGAGCTTACGGTGTACGTGCTCTACTTACGACGTAAGCATACGCCGTAAGTAAGGAGTCGGGATGACCGACGTGATCATCGTGGGCGGCGGGCCGGTCGGGCTGCTGCTGGCCTGCGAGCTCAAACTGGGCGGCGCCGAGCCGCTGGTCCTGGAGGCGGCCACCGGCGAGGAACGCGTGACCCGCAGCCTCGGCCTGCGCTCGCTCAACGCGCGCACCCTGCACTCGCTGGAGCTGCGCGGGCTGGTGGAACCGCTGACCGAGGCCCAGTGGAGGCTGTTCGACGAGCTGGCCACCGGCTCGGCGCCCGACCGTTCGGACATGGTCGGCATGATGACCGAGCTGCTCAAAAAGGGCATGATGCGCGGTCACTTCGCCGGGCTGCCGCTGCTGGAGGAGCACGGCGGCGCCGAGTACGCCATGCTCAAGCAGCACCAGATCGAGGCCGTGCTCGCCGCGCGGGCCGCCGCGCTCGGCGTACCGGTCCGGCAGGGCCGCGCCGTCGTGGACGTCACCCAGGACGCCGGCCACGCGGTGGCCACACTGGCGGACGGCGAGCGCGTCGAGGCCCCCTACCTGGTGGGCTGCGACGGCGGCCGGAGCGTGGTGCGCAAGCGGTCCGGGTTCGCCTTCTCCGGCACGCCGGCGACCATGACCGGCAGGACGGCCGTGGCCACGCTGACCGGGCCGGGGTCGGTCACCTCGTCCCTGCGCTCGCCCGGCGGGCTCGTCAACCTGTCGCTGGTGCCCGGGGAGATCGCGACCATCGAGTTCGACGGCGGCCCCGGCGACGGTTCCCCCGACAGGGACGCGCCGGTCACGGCCGAGGAACTGGCCGGCAGCCTGCGCCGGGTGACGGGGGAGGACGTCGGGGTCGCGCGGCTGGAGGCGGGCATCCGCTACAGCGACAACACCCGGCACGCCGACTCCTACCGCAAGGGACGCGTCCTGCTGGCCGGGGACGCCGCCCACGTGCACTCGCCCATCGGCGGCCAGGGGCTCAACCTGGGCCTCCAGGACGCCGTCAACCTGGGGTGGAAGCTGGCGCTGGTGGCCCGGGGCGCGGCTCCGGAGAGCCTGCTCGACACCTACACCGCCGAGCGTCACCCGGTGGCGGCCCGCGTGCTGCGCAACACCCGGGCCCAGGTGGCGGCGATGCGTCCGGGGGCGCAGGTGGACGCGCTGCGGGAGGTGCTGTCGGAGGTGATGGCGCTGCCGGACGCCGAGCGGCACTTCACCGGCATGGTCGAGGGCACCGACGTCGACTACGCGCCCACCGCCCCCGACCCCCGCACAGGCCGCTTCACCCCGCCCCTGACCGCCACCCCGCCCCTGACCGCCACCCCGCCCCTGACCGCCACCCCGCCCCTGA
>NZ_JBFAOV010000022.1:0-162443 GCF_040675375.1 Nonomuraea sp. NPDC049607 | reverse complement strand
TCCGGCCGTGACGCCTCCGCCGAGGCACACGTCCGCGCCGTACACCCCCGCCCCCGCCGCCCCGCCCGGGAGTCGCCCCTGAGGGGCCCGGCCCCCCCCCCCCGCGCCGGCCAGTCCCTTAGGTGCGCTCGGGGCTCCCACCACCCCCCCCCCCCATCGCCCCCCCTGGCCGTCGGCTGGAGAACGGCCCGCGCCCCCTAGACCGTCGTCGCGATCCAGCCGACGGTCTCGACGGCGTGGTAGCCGTCGCTCTTGACGGTGCCGGTCACCAGGACCTCGTTGAAGCGGATCTTGAAGCCCTGGTGGGTGACGTCGGCGATCCTGAGGCCCGGCGTGTACGGGCCGTTGAACGTCTGGACGGCGGGGATGACGACGACCTGGGCCCCCTGCGGGAAGGGGGTGGGGAAGGTGACCCGGGTGAAGGTGGAGGTGTTGCCGCCGGTCTCCTCAACCGGGTGCTGGGAGTCGAGCTGGAGGATGCCCGTCTGGATCATGCTCATGCGAGGTCTCCCTGGTTGCGGAACGGATTCTCACCGAGAGTATTCGGAGCGTCACGTTGAGCGCCACGGAGGATTCCGTTTCCCACGGGCACCGGAAGCAGACCTCAACAACACTGGACAGATCGTGTCGGCAACGGCGGCCTTGGTGAGCGGGGTGGGCGTGACTGCCGTCACGATGACGGCCCCTGCGGTCGACGGTCACTCCCCCGCCAGTACGTCCGCCCCGAATTTCGTGAAATAGGCGGCGGTCTCGGCGTCGGCCGGGTAGTACGACTCGATCGAGATCTCGTCCAGGGTGATGTCCATCGGGGTGCCGAACGTGGTGGTGGTCGAGAACAGCCGCAGTTCGACGTCGCCGAACCGGAAGATCATCGCAACGGTGACCTCGGACCCGATCGACCGGCCCGGCTCCTCGAAGCCCCGCGCGGGCTGTTCCTCGGGACCCGGCGCGAGCAGTTCCTCGTAGATCGCGTGGAGTTCGGCGTCGGGCGCGACGGCGAGCTGGCGGGAGATCCGGGCCCGGAGCACCGCGCGCACCTCGGGCAGGTTGACGATCCGGGGAGCGAGCCCGCGGCCCTCCAGCCCGAGCCGCAGGATGTTGATCGGCGGACGCAGCAGGTCGGGCGCGACGTCCACGAGGAACGCGTCGATGGCGCGGTTGGCCATCACGATGTTCCACCGGCGGTCGAGGACCACCGCCGGGTACGGCTCGTGGGCGCGCAGCACCCGAGCGATCGCGTCCCCGGCCGTCACCAGCGCGTCCCCGGTGAGCGGACGTTCGGCGTACCGGGGGGCGAAACCGGCGGCCAGCAGCAGCCGGTTGCGTTCGCGCAGCGGAATGTCGAGCTGGTCGGCGAGCCGCAGGATCATGTCGGCGCTCGGGTTGGACTTGCCGGTCTCCACCAGGCTCACGTGACGGGCCGAGACGTCGGCGGCGATCGCGAGATCGAGTTGGCTGAGCCTCCGGCGGTGCCGCCAGTGCCGCAACATTTCCCCGACAGTGCGCATGGCCGTCGAGATTACTCGCCGCCCGCCATGAAATCCCTTTTCATCGACATCCTCCGCAGGGCTGGAAACACTGTTTCCATGACGACCGACAACAAGGCCATCGTTCAGCGCGCGCTCACGGAACTGCTCGGAACGGGCGACGTCAACGCGCTCGCGCCGCTGCTCCACGACGACTTCCTCCATCACCGGCCCGATGCGGAGAACTCGACCAAGGCGGAATGGCTGGACGCCGTCCGTTCCGCGCTCACCCCGCTGGCCGGCATGCGCGTGGAGATCGACCACGTGCTGGCCGACGGCGACCACGTCGTGATGCACTCACGCCGGTGGGCGCCCGACGGCGGGCCGGAGATCGTGGTCGTCGACATCTGGCGCCTGGACGGCGGCCTCATCGCCGAGGCGTGGGAGATCATCGAACCGGTCTCCCAGGCCGCCGCCAACCTGACATGGTGGGCCCCGACCAGCCCCTGAGCGCGCACGCCGCGTCCTCTCACCGGGGCACGGCGGCGTCAACTGCTGGGTGGGAGCATGTCCTGGCGCCCTTGTGCGGCAGGGGAGCGAATCGTCATGCCGCCGTCGACGACGAGGAGCTGGCCCGTCATGTACCGCGATTCGTCGGAGGCGAGGAAGACCATGGTGTGGCCGATGTCCTCCGGGTCGCCCAGGTAAGGCAGGGCGTTCACTCGTTCGAGGCTCTCGACGACCTCCTCAGGGAGATTGCCCAGCAGAGCAGGGGTGACCACCGCGCCCGGCGCCACGGCGTTGCAGCGGACGCGCTGCGGGCCGTACTGCACGGCGATCGACTTCGTGATGTTGATGACGGCGGCCTTCACCGCGCCGTAGGCGATCTGGAGGACGTCTCCCACCAGACCGGCCACCGAGGCGGTGTTGACGACCGAGCCGCCGCCACCTTTGATCAGGTGCGGAAGTGCGTGCCGGGTGCCCAGGAGCGTGCTTCGTAGGGGCCGGTTGGGGGCCTTCGCGTCCGGTGAGGACGTGGCGCGTGGTGAGGGCGTCCCCGACGAAGACGGCGTCGGCGAGCGGGGCGTGCACCGCCACGCTGCCCGCAGCAGCCACCCGGCCCTGTCGATTACATGCCATGTTTGCTGCTGTCGCTCATGCGGGCCACCGTCGGGGAGCACCCAGGACACCGGCAGTCCGGCGATCCGGCCACGGCGCCCCCTGGCGCACCTCGCCGGACCGGGTGCGCCAGGCGGTTCAGCCGCACCCCTTTACAACGTAGATCACGTAGCGGAAGCGGCGCGCGAGCGCCAGAGCAGCCACACGAAGTACGGCGTGCCGAGCAGCGCGGTGACCAGCCCGGCCGGCACCTGGGCGGGTGCGATGACGGTACGGCCCAGCGTGTCGGCCAGGCTCACCAGCACCGCCCCGAGCACCGCCGCGGCGGGCAGGAGCCGGACGTGCCTGCCGCCGACGAGCGCGCGGGCGGCGTGCGGGGCGACGAGCCCGACGAACCCCACCACGCCGACGACCGAGACCGCGGTGGAGGTGAGGAGCACGGCGCCGCCCAGCGCCAGCAGCCGCACGGGTTCGAGCGGCACGCCGAGCACCCGGGGCGTGTCCTCGTCCAGCGCGAGCAGGTCGAGGTCGCGCCGCAGCCACAGAGCCAGTGGCAGGAAGAGCGCGAGCGCCACGGCGACCGGCAGGAGCTGGGCGGGGACCCGTCCGTAGGTGGAACCGGAGAGCCACGTGAGCGCCTTGGCGGTGTTCCACGGGTCGGACCTGACGATGATCAGCACAGTGACCGCGTTGAACAGCGCGTGCGCGCCGATGCCCATGAGCACGAGCCGGTCGGAGCTGAGCCCGCCGCGCCAGGCCAGCAGGTAGACCAGGGCGAAGGCGGCGAGCGCGCCGAGCCCGGCGGCGCCGGACACCGCGGCGATCCCGGCCATGGGCACGAGGGTGAGCGTCGCGACCGCCGCCGCGCCGGCGCCCGCGGTGATGCCGAGCACGCCCGGTTCTGCCAGCGGGTTGCGGGAGACGGCCTGGAAGGCCGCGCCGGAGACGGCGAGCGCCGCACCGGCCAGGACCGCCGCGGCGACGCGGGGCCAGCGCTGATCGAGCACGTACGTCAGCGCCTTGCCGGTCCTGCCCTGCAGCCAGTTGGCGACGTCGCCGAGCAGCAGCCAGGTGTCGCCGCCGAGCAGGCCCAGCACGACGGCGCCGGCCAGCAGCGCCGTACCGGACAGGAGGATCACCGCGAAGGCGGCGCGGCCGGGGTCAGCGGTGCGGACGGTCGGCGGCTGCCTGGTCGGGCCGGCGTCGCGGTGCCGGCGGGCCAGCCACAGGAGCACGCCCGCGCCCAGCATCGCGGTCACCACGCCCGGCGGCACGTCCACCCCGGCCCGGGCGCCGAGCACGAAGCGCAGCGCGAGGTCGGAGGCGAGCAGGATGACCACGCCGGCCAGCGCCGAGAGCGGCACCAGGGCGCGGTGCCGGCTCAGCTCGGGCAGCCGCCGGGCCGGCAGGCGGACGATGACCGGCGCGCACAGGCCGACGAAGCCGACGGGCCCGGCGACGGTGACCGCGGCGGCCGAGAGCAGGACGGCGAGCACGATGACGGTCAGCCGCAGCCGCCGGACGTTGACGCCCAGCACCGTCGCGGTGTCGTCGCCCAGGCCGAGGATGTCGAGGCGGGAGCCGAGGGCGACGGCCGCCCCGATCGCCGGCACGACGACCAGGGCCATCTGGGTGACGCCGCCGAGGTCGCTCTGGACGAGCGAGCCGCTGCCCCAGGCGAACAGGCCGGTGTTCTCCTCCTGGAAGAGGATCATGAGCAGGGTGGTCACCGACTGCAGGGCCAGCGCGGTCGCGGAGCCGGCGAGGATCAGCCGGGTGGTGCCGGTTCTGCCGCCCGCCGACAGGGCGAGCACCAGGGCGGCGGCGGCCAGGCCGCCGAGGAAGGACAGGCCGCCGGACAGGAAGGCCGGCAGGCTCAGGCCGAAGGTGGCGGCCAGCACGACCGCCAGGTAGGCGCCGTTGCTGACGGCGAGGGTGTCGGGCGAGGCCAGCGGGTTGCGGGCGACCGACTGCAGCAGCGCGCCCGCCGCGCCGAGCGCGACGCCGACGCTGACCGCCGCCAGCAGACGCGGCAGCCGGGAGGCGACCAGCACGTTCATCGCCTGGTCGTCGAGGGCGAACAGGTCGGTGTCGGAGGTGCCCTGCGTCAGGTGCAGCGCGGCGAGGGCGGCGATGACGGCCAGGGTCACGAGGAAGGCCCCCGCGACGCCGAGCCTGCGCAGCGGCGTCGTGGGGGCCTCGACTGCGGTGATCACCCGGTGTAGGCCTTCACCAGGGCGTCGGCGTACTGCCGGCACGACAGGGGGCCGCCGAAGGTCCAGATGCCGTCGGGGAGTTTGGTGACGCGGTTCTGCTTGACGAAGCTCAGCGACTTCCACAGGGCGTTGCCGGCCAGGTCGGCGAAGACGTCGGCGCCGTCGGAGGCGTTGTAGAAGAAGCGCAGGTTCTCGTCCTTGACGGCGGTCATGCCCTCGATGTCGGTGCTGCCGAGGCCCCACTGCTCGTCGACCTCGCCGGTCCAGGCGTTGGCCAGGCCGAGCCGCTCGGCCACGTCGGAGACCAGCGAGCCCTTGCCGAACGGGCGGATGGAGATCTTGCTGCCGTCCTTCCAGCCGTCGGCCATCATGAACTTCTGCCCGGCCGAGCCGGAGGCGGCGATCTTGGCCTTGCCCTCGGCCATCGCGGCGTCGAAGTCGGCCATCACCTTGGTCGCCTGCTCCGTCCGGCCGACGGCGGTGGCGAGCAGGGTGAGGTCGTCGCGCATGCGGGTGAGGTTCGCGGCGGCGTCGCTGCCCTTGGCGACGATGACCGGGGCGATCTTCTCCAACTGGCCGATGAGCCCGGAGTCGTCGGACTCCATGACGACGAGGTCCGGCCGGAGGGCGGCGATGGAGTCGACGCTGGGCTCCTGGCGGGTGCCGACGTCCTTGACGGAGGCGTCGAGCGGGGCCGCGGTGACCCAGGTGCCGTACCCCTTGACGTCGGCCGCGCCGACCGGCTGGACCCCGAGCGCGACCAGCATCTCGACCTCGCCCCATTCCAGGCCGACGACGCGGGTCGCGGGCCGGTCGAGGGTGACCTGCTTGCCGCGGGCGTCGGTCACGGTGACCGGAGCGGCGGCACCGGCCGACGGCTCCTGAGCCGCAGGGGTCGCGGGAGCCACGGGAGCCTCGGTGGTGCCGCAGGCGGTCAGCAGCAGCATGGCGGCCATGACCGCCGGGAGGGAACGCATGGGATCTTTCAGCCTTTCATCGCCAGATGGCGGCCCAGCGGCCTGGTGCGGACCAGTCCGGTGAGGGAATCGATCGTGGCCTCGACGCGGATGCCGTAGGCCTCGGTGAGCAGGTCCTCGGTGAGCACCTCGTGCGGCGCGCCGTCGGCGCGGACCCGGCCGCCCTGGAGGAGCACGACCCGGTCCGCGATCTCGGCGGCCTGGTTGAGGTCGTGCAGGACGACGCCGACGGCCACGCCGTGCCGGTCGGCGAGGTCGCGCACGAGTTCGAGCAGTTCGACCTGGTAGCGCAGGTCGAGGAAGGTGGTGGGCTCGTCGAGCAGGAGCACGCCGGCGTCCTGGGCGAGGCAGGTGGCCAGCCACACGCGCTGCATCTCGCCGCCGGACAGCTCGTCGACGGGGCGTCCCGCCATGGCGCTGACGCCGGTCAGCTCCATGGCGTGCTCGATCGCCGCCGGTCCGCCGGGGTCGCCCGCGCGCCAGCGGCCGCGGTGGGGGTGGCGGCCGTAGCCGACGACGTCCTTGACGCGTACGCCGGTCGGGGTGGGACGGCTCTGCGCCAGCAGCGTCACCCGGCGGGCGAAGTCGCGGGCGGACAGGGCCAGGGCGTCGGCGCCGCCGGCCAGCCGTACCTCGCCGGAGTCGGGGCGGTGCAGCCGGGCCAGGGCGCGCAGCAGGGTGGACTTGCCGCTGCCGTTCGGGCCGACCAGGGCGGTGACGGCGCCGGTGGCCAGGCTGATGCAGGCGTCGTCGACGACGGGGCGGCCCGCGTAGCCGAGGCACAGGCCGGTGCCGGTGAGCGCGTGGTCGGAGCGGCCCGGGAGCAAGAGGTCGGTCACGGCGGGCTCACGCGTCCTCGGAGCGGCCCTGGCGCCAGTAGCCCATGAAGGCCACGGCCTTGCGGTCCATGCCGCGTTCGGAGACGAGGTGGCGGCGCAGGCGCTTGATCACGGCCGCCTCGCCGGCCAGCCAGGCGTAGCAGGGGCTGTCGCCGTCCTCAGGGACCTCCCAGAGGATCTCGGTGTCGACGTCGACCTCCTCGGGCTCGACGCCTGCCGCGCCCGCGGGCAGGAGCCTGGCGGCGGCCTCCACGACGGCGGGTTCCAGGCGGGCGCCCCAGGGGGCGTCGCCGCGGGCGAGCCAGGTGACCTTCACGCCCGACCCGGTGACGACCGGCAGGACGTCCTCCTCGTGCGGCACCTCCAGCAGGGCCTCGCCGGTGACGTGGGCGGGCAGGCGTTCCAGGATGCCGACGATCGCCGGGACGGCGGTCTCGTCCCCGGCGAGCAGCACGTTGCCGAAACCGGCGGGCGGCCGGAACTCCAGGCCGCCGTGGAAGCCGTCGTGGAGGCCGTTCGGGCCGAAAAGAGCCGCCTGGGAGCCGGGTTCGGCGGCGGCGATCCAGCGGGCGGCCGGTCCGGCGGGCCCGGCGCAGTCGTCGTGCAGGACGACGTCGATGTCGACCTCGGCGGCCTCGGGCCGGACCGCGCGGACGGTGTAGGTGCGCAGCGGGTTGCGCTCGTCGCCCTGGGCGTACCACTGCCTGAACCAGTCGGCGCCGCGTGGGAAGCGTGTCACGCCCGCGCCGGGGATCGGCAGGACCAGCTTGATGCGCTGGTCGTACCCGTTGTCGGCGAACTCGTGCAGATCATCCCCTGTGAAGGTCACGCGGAGAAACGACGGGCTCAGCCGCCGCAGG
Source organism: Nonomuraea sp. NPDC049607 (assembly GCF_040675375.1). Taxonomy (NCBI): domain Bacteria; kingdom Bacillati; phylum Actinomycetota; class Actinomycetes; order Streptosporangiales; family Streptosporangiaceae; genus Nonomuraea; species Nonomuraea sp. NPDC049607. The sequence goes on along the minus strand of NZ_JBFAOV010000022.1, from coordinate 154,966 downwards.
CCTCGAACCTGGACATCGAAGGCACGAAAAGGGTCAACCACCACAGGCTCCTTACTTAGGTTAGGCTAACCTATATTGAATTCCCCGATCGGGGAACCAGGAGCTCCGGCGGCGGCGTGATCCGGCGGGCCGTCAGGACAGATCGGTCCAAGGAGCGGGTGGAGCCGAGGCGAAGAAGCGGAGCAGGCCGAGGAGCCGGCTGGCCGGAGGGGCGGTCCAGTGGCGTTCGCCCGGACGCGGGACGGGATCCTTCAGGCGTCCCAGCGCCCAGGTGAGGTGGCACCACAACACGCGGGCTTCCCAGGTCGTCGAGCTTTCCTGGCCGGTTTCCCGTCGATAGCCGTCGAGCATGGCCGGGACGTCGGTGAGGGGCATCTTGGCGAAGTCGGCAGCGGGGTCGGCCCATTCGGCGTCGCCCCAATCCACGATCCCGTTGAGCTGGGCCGTCTCCGGGGCGACGAGCAGGTTCTGGGGCGCGATGTCGCCGTGGATCAGGACCGTCGGCGCGCTCGTGGGGAGATGTGTTGAAAGCCGGTCGAGCCATCCGCTGAGCCAGCGGGCGGTCTCGGCGTCGATCCAGCCGTCCTTGGCGAGGCCGTCGGTGAGCGCCCAGGGGTCCGCGGCGCCGTCGTCCGCGGGGACGCCGGCAAGGGCCGGTGCGGTGTCCGGCGTGAGCCGATGCAGTCTGCCCAGCTCGCGCCCGACCTGCCGGTGGAGACGTTCGGTGTCCGCGTCGGACAGTTCAAGGCGCGCGAGATCCATTCCCCGCGTCCGGGTGAGCACCATGTACGGGACGTCCACCACCGAGCAGGTGTCGTCGAAGGCGACGATCTCCGGAGTCCGCACACCGGCGCGCAGGGCGTACGGGATGACCGCGGCCTCCTTGACCAGGTCCGGAAGGAACTGCTCGGCCCGTGGGACGCGCAGGACCAGGTCGTCCCCGAGAAGGAAGACCTGGTTGGCCACCCCCTGCGGGAGGGGCCGTACGTGCTCGGCGGTGGTCCCGAGCAGGCCGGCGATGGCGGCCAGGGTCGCGTCACTGGTCTCGTATCCCATGATCGATCATGCTGGCACGGACGGTCAGGAGCTGTGAGTCCTGCCCGCCCCAGGGAGAGGTGGATCATCGTGCACGGGATGGCCGAAACGACCACGGCGGAGCGGTACCGGACGTTCGGGGAGATGGAGGCACGGGGTCACTCCCCCAGCTACGAGCGGCTGTGCGCCGGCGTCGCCGCCGACCCCGAACTCCTGGCCCTGGCCGATACGCTGCCCGCGGCCAAGCGGCAACCCAACCTCCTGTTCGGCGCGGTCCGCTTCCTCGGCGGCCCGGTGCATGATTTCGGGGCGTTCCGCGCCTGGGTGCTCGACCATTGGACGGAGGTCAGCACCGCGATGCCGGCCCGCAGCACCCAGACCAACGAGCCGGGCCGGTGTGCGACGCTGCTGCCGCTGCTGGCACGCCTGCCGCAGCCGCTGGCGTTGATCGAGGTCGGCGCCTCGGCCGGGCTGTGCCTGTACCCGGACCGGTACGCCTACCGCTTCGACGACCGGCCCGTCCTGGGTCCGGCCGGCCCGGTCGTCCTGACCTGCCGGACCAGCGGAGCGGTGCCGGTCCCGCAGCAGGTGCCGTCGGTGGTGTGGCGGGCCGGGATCGACCTGAACCCCCTCGACGTCGCCGATGCCGACCAGTTGCGCTGGCTGGAGGCGCTGGTCTGGCCGGAGCAGCAAGATCGGCTGGTACGGCTGCGCGCCGCGGCGCGGATCGCGCGCGCCGAACCGCCCCACCTCGTCCGGGGTGATCTGAACGCCGGCATCGCCGACCTGGCCGGGCAGGCCCCGCCGGACGCCACGCTGGTCGTGTTCCACAGCGCGGTGCTGGCCTACCTGCCGCAGGACGAACGCGATCGGTTCGTCCGGACGATGCGCGGCCTGCCCGCCCGGTGGATCTCCAACGAGGCGCCCGGCGTACTGCCCGGCGTGGCCGCTCGGCTCCCCCGGAGCCCGTCGTCCGACCGTGGCGCGTTCGTCCTGGCCCTGGACGAGGAGCCGGTCGCCTTCACCGGACCGCACGGCCAGTTCCTGGACTGGTTGCCGGAATGACACCCTTGCGGCGGCGGAGGCGTCACGCCTCGGCCTTCTCCGGGGCGGAGGGAGCCGGCCGAGGCGCCGCGGACGCGCGGCGGCGGGCGGTCGTCAGATGGTGGAGCAGCGCCAGGGTCGTGACACCGGCGGCCGGCAGCCCCAGCGCGGCGGGCACGACGGCGAACCACTCCTGGACCAGCCCGCCCAGTCCGCCACCGAGAGCGATCCCGAGGTAGATGGCCGAGGAGTTGAGGCCGAGCAGAACCGGCGCCGCGGCCGGGCTGAGCGCGATGAGCCGGTGCTGTTGCGGAACGACGACAACGCCCAGGGCCGCGCCCCAGACCGCGGCCCACACCAGGGTGGACGCCAGCGTGGCGGTCGCCACCGAAGTGAGCGCGAGGGCGACGGCGGCGACGACGAGGGGACCGGTCAGCACGTGCGCGGGGTCGTGCCGGTCGACCAGCCGTCCGGCGACGATGTTCCCGGCCAGGACGCCGACCCCCCAGGCCAGCAGCACGGCGGCGAGCAGCGGTCCGGAGCCGCCGGTCGCCTCCTGAAGCGCCGGGCCGATGTAGGTGTAGAGGGTGTAGGCGCCGAGGAAGACCAGCGTGGTGACGGCCAGCAGCGCGAGGACCCGGCCCTGCCCGAGCGGGCGCAGCCGGTCGCCCAGCGAGGCCGCGGGGAGCGTCACCTTGGGCAGGCCGGCGGCGATCCCGAGGGCCGCGACGAGGCCGATCCCGGCGACCGCCCACAGGGTGAGGTGCCAGTCGGTACGGCCGATCAGCGTACCGAGAGGAAGGCCCAGCGCCGTGGCCGACGTGAGGCCGCCCAGCACGAAGGCCAGGGCCCTGCCTCGGCGTTCCGGGGCCGCGATGGCCCCGGCGGTGCTGGAGGCGGCGGAGTTGATCATGCCGGCCCCGACCGCGGTGACGACACGGGCGATCATCACCACGTCGTAACCGGTGCCCAGGGCGGTGGCGGCGTTGCCGGCCACGAAGACGCCCAACGCGATCAGCAGCGCGGTCCGCCTGTCCAGCCCACTGGTGAGCGTGCCCATGACGGGCGCGGACAGGGCCATCACCAGGGCGAACACCGTCACCAACTGCCCCGCGGCGGGGGTCGAGACCCGCAGGTCGGCGGCTATGGCCGGGAGCAGGCCCGCGATGACGTAGCTGTCGGTGCCGACGGCGAAGGTCGCCAGGGCCAGGGGAAGCAGTCGTTTCAACACCGGGTGGTGCCGCCTTTCCAGAGGAACCTCGGAAGCAACGAGGGGAACCTTAGGCAATATATGGATGCTTGTCCATGTATCCATATATTGGTAGCGTGGCGGCCATGCGTGAGGTGTCACAACCGGCGACCGAGGCCATCCGACTGGTGGAGGTGCTGCGCGCCCTGGCCGATCCGGTACGGCTCGACCTCGTCGTGCGGCTCGACCGGATGGGCGAGGACTTCTGCAACGCGATCGGCGCCGAGATCGACGTGCACCAGACGACGCTGTCGCACCACTACCGGGTGCTGCGCGAGGCCGGCGTCACCTGGACGAAGGTGCAGGGCCGGTCCCGGCTGGTCCGGCTGCGCCGGGAGGATCTCGACGCGCTGTTCCCCGGCCTGCTCGACTCCGTACTGGGCGCACAGCGCCGAACCCGCGACACCACGTCCTGAACCGCTTGAGGTGAGCAAGGAACCCCTTGCGCCTTTGTGCGATCACAGATAGTTATTTGCCAACTACTCAAAGTAAGGATGGCAAGTGACCCCCACATCGCGTCCCCGACGCCGCCTCGCCTCCCGCGTCAAGATCATGGCGACGGCGACCATCACCGGAGCCCTCCTGCTCCCCCTGTTCGCCGCGACCTCCCCGGCGCAGGCCGCCGCCGCGCCGCGCCGAGTCGTCCACCAGGCCGCCGGTCCCTGCGTCCGGCACGGCCAGGCCAACTACCCCGTCGAGTACTACTGGAAGAACGCGCTCGGCTGGCGGCTCGGCAGCGGGACCATCTCGGTCACCACCTCGCCCAGTCTGTGGGGCGGCCAGATCGCACCGGGCAGCACCTTCACCCTCACCCTGCGGCACCAGACCGCGCAGTGGCCGGCCCTGGTCCGCACCTACACCACCATGTGGGACGTGTCGTCCCTGCTGGCCAGCGCCACCGTCGTGGGATCGGTCAGCAACGGCACCCTCAGCGGCAACACCCTGAGCGTCCAATCGCCGGGCACCAAGACCGACCCGGGTCCGACCGTGATCACCTTCCGCGTCAACCCCGGCACCGTCGGACGCAGCATGACCATCCGGCCGAGCGGCATCAGCAGCGTCATCGCCTTCCCCGGCCAGCTCGGCAACAACACCGCGGCCCCGCCCATCCAGATCGTCAGCGGGAACTCCATCTCGCCCACCAACGCCGCCGACGACACCGCCTCCACCACCGACAACACGCCCGTCACCGTGCCCGTCCTGGCCAACGACACCGGGACGGCCCCGGCGATCAGCGCCGTCACCCAGCCCGCCTACGGCAAGGTGACCATCTCGGGGGACAAGGTGATCTACACCCCGGACAAGGACCGCGCCGGCACCGACACCTTCACGTACACCATCGAGACCGCCTGCGGCACCAGCACCGCCACGGTCACCGTCACCGTCGAGTGCACCCGCGAGCCCATCAACCTGGTCAACGGCAGCTTCGAGACGCCCGCCGTCGCCCGCTACGACTGGGACATCCCCGACGCCTCCACCAACCCCGCCGTCGGCTGGCACACCACCGCCTCCGACCGGAAGCTGGAGTTCTGGAACAGCGCCAGCGGCGTCCCGGCCGCCGACGGCCGGCAGTTCGCCGAACTGAACGCCAACGAGGCCTCCACCCTCTACCAGGACGTCCCCACCGTCCCCGGCACCGTGATGACCTGGTCGCTCTACCACCGCGGCCGCCTGGGCACCGACGTCATGCAGGTGCTCATCGGCGCCCCGACCGCCACCACCCCCCAGAACCCGGACGGGGCCGCCTCCCCCGACATCTCCGACGACAACAACGCCTGGGGCCACCACACCGGCACCTACGTCGTCCCCGCCGGGCAGACCGTCACCCGATTCGCCTTCGAGTCGGTCTCGGCGGCAGGCGGAAGGCCGACGTTCGGCAACTTCCTGGACGGCGTCGTCTTCCAGACCCCGTCCTGCCTCCCCATGAACGGCGACGCCGCCTCAAGGAACGCCACCAAGGCACACCGGCGGTAGGGCTCAGGCCCACCCCTCTGTCCCGAGCCGCGACAGAGGGGTGGGCCCGCGTGGGCGCCACCCCCTGCCGGTGGTGGCCGGATGAGGCCACGTGAGGGCGATGTTTACGGCGTAGGGGGCGTCGGTAACGGAAATGCGGTGTCCGGGGCGTTCGCTTTCGGTCCAACCTGACCGTTTGTGATCGTTGCCAGCTTCTCCGTGTTCTCCCAGCGTCCCCGAGGTGGGCCCGCCGGGCCCGGTGCAGTTCGTACGGAAGAAGCCGACAGGATTCACGGCGATCATTCCGGGGCGGCAGGATCCGTGGGAAGCGCTGTTCCTCCACGACGGCCGGGTCGCGAAGATCAACCTGGAGAAGCTGATCTCGGAAGAGCGGCTGCTGGACGCCTACCCGAACAAGCTGGCCGGGATACCTGAGCCGTTCGTCACCCAGACCGACGCGGCGTTCGAGGTCCGGGGCGCGGCGGGCGTCCAGCGCACGATCTTCGTCGACGAGGACCAGTGCCTGGACTGGGAGTGGGGCGTCGGGGCCAGGTACAAGGGGCCGATCATCGATCTGCCGGACTCCGGCCGACATATCCCGGAAGGGTTCCGCAGCGACCTCGACGCCGTCATGGGCCTGCCGGACGGCGGCACCATGCTGTTCAAGGAAGCCAGTGCGCGATCGTCCAGTGGGGGCCCAGGGCGGCTGCACCTACAAGGGCACCCTGGCCGACATGCCCAGATGGAGCTGGGGGAACGCGCCCTCGGACATGCGCGGCGACTTCGACCACGCCGTGCTGATCAACTCACCGGACCAGCTGCAGGACGAGACCTTGTTCATCAAGGGCGACAAGGCGATGATCTTCCACTGGTCCCTCGGTCCCAGGATCGTCGGCACCTGGGCCCAGGTGCCGTCCGGGCTCGACTCCCCGCCTGACGTGTACAAGAAGCCCGTGCGGCCCGGGGAACTGACTGTCCAGCCCACGAAGCCACCGCAGAAGACACCGCAGCCCCCCGCCAAGAGCTCCCTCGCCACCGCCACGCCCACCGTGGCCAAGGGGGCGCCCCTGACGGTGCGCTACTCCACCCCGGCGAACACTGTCAGCGGCAAGAACCGGGTCGGCGTCTACCCCGACAACAACGGCGCGACCATCGCGAAGGAGGAGTCCTTCGTCTGGACGTACACGCCCGACGCCAGCGGCAGCGCCGCCCTGGACACCGGCAAGGTGCCCGGACCGGGCTCCTACGCGGCCTGGTACTTCCACGACGACGGCTACACCATCCTGGCCGGCCCGGTCATCTTCACCGTGACCTGAGCCGGTTACGGCGCGGGGACCCGGCCGAGCAGTCACCGGGTCCCCGCGTCATGTGCTTTCCGGCGTCCTCACCGCCCCGGCTCCCGTCGATCCGGCCCCGGGCACGCCGACCTCTGCCCCCATGGACCGGAACGGCCGTTCTTCGTCGACCTCGGTGTCACCGGGGTCGGGCAGGGCCAGGCACAGGGCGTCCAGCGCGGCGGCGAACGCGTGCTCAGCCGGTGTGCCGTACCCGATGACCAGGCCGTCGCGGGCCGGCATGGCGCTGTCCGGATGCCGGTAGGGACCCAGGCCGTCCAGGGCGAGGCCGAGACGGCGGGCGGCGCGCAGGGTGGCCTCCTCCGTACCGGCGGGAAGGTCGAGCACGGCGTGCAGGCCCGCGGCGATGCCGCTGACGGTGATGTGCGGGGCGCGCTCGGCGAGCGTGGCCGTGAGCAGGCTCCGGCGGCGCCGGTAGATCGCGCGCATACGGCGCAGCTGGCGGTCGTAGGCACCGCCGGCGATGAAGTCGGCCAGGGTGAGCTGGTCGGTGACGCCCGACCAGAACTCGCGCGCGCCCTTGGCGGCGAGCACGTCGTCCACCAGCCGGGTGGGCAGCGCCATCCAGCCGAGCCGCAGCGAGGGAGACAGGCTCTTGCTGGTCGAGCCGAAGTAGACGACCCGGTCGGGGTCGAGCCCCTGCACGGCGCCGACCGGTTCGCGGTCGTAGCGGAACTCGCCGTCGTAGTCGTCCTCCAGCACCAGGCCGCCCGTGGCGCGGGCCCAGTCGATGACCGCGGCCCGCCGCCGCGGGTGCAGCGCGCCTCCGGTGGGGTACTGGTGCGCCGGCGTCAGCAGGACCGCTCGCGCGTCCGTGGCGGGAAGGTCCTCGATCCGGGCGCCGTGGGCGTCCACGGTGAGCGGGACGGTGCTCAGCCCCGCCTCGGTCAGCAGAGAGCGGTGGAAGGCGAGGCCGTAGGACTCGACGGCGATCGGGCCGCGCAGCACCTGGCACACCAGCCGCAACCCGTGCGCGTAGCCCGAGCAGATCACGATGTGCCGCGCCGTGGTGCGCACACCTCTGGTGCGCGCCAGATAGTCCACCAGCGCCTGACGCACTTCGAGCCGGCCGCGGGGATCGCCGACGCCGAAGGCGTCGCTGGGCGCGGCGGTCAGCGCCCGACGGGCCGCGGCGGCCCAGGCCGAGCGGGGGAAGGCGGCCGCGTCGGGGGAACTGGGCATCAGGTCGTGGACGATCCGCGGGCGGGACGGACGCGCGGGAGCCCGCCACAGGTCCGGCTCCAGAGGCGCGGCGCGGTGCGCGACCTCGGTGCCCGAGCCCTGACGTGCGGTGAGCCAGCCTTCCTCGACGAGCTCGGCGTAGGCGGCGGCCACCGTGTTGCGGGCGATGCCCAGGTCGAGGGCGAGGGCGCGGTAGGGCGGCAACCGGGTGCCGGGGGCCAGCCGTCCCGAGCCGACGGCCTCGCGCAGGGCCCGCATCAGCCGCACGCGCGCGCCGCCGCTGCCGGTGAGCTCCAGATGCAGGTCGCTGCCGCTCACGAATTGGCCCAGAAAGGCGTCACGGGAATGCACCATACCGTGGGCCGATCACGCTCCTAGCGTGGTGGCCATGACGAACGTCGCCATCGCCGAACGAATGAACCTGTCGCGTGTCGCCCCCAAGGTCTTCAAGGCCGTGCTGGCCCTGGACGCCGTGGCCCGCGAAGGGCTGGACCCGGTGCTGGTCGAGCTGGTGCAGATCCGCGCCTCGCAGATCAACCGGTGCGCGTACTGCATCGACTACCACACCGGCGACGCCCGCCGGGCGGGTGAGAGCGAGGCGCGGATCTACCAGCTCAGCGCCTGGCAGGAGGCCGGCCTCTACACCGCGAAGGAGCGCGCCGCCCTGGCGCTGACGGAGGCGGTGACCCTCCTGCCGCAAGGGGTCGAGGACGAGGTGTACGACGAGGCCGCGCGGCACTTCGACGACAAGGAACTGGCCCACCTCATCGCGCTGATCTTCACGGTCAACGCCTGGAACCGCATGAACGTGACCACGCGCAAGACCCCCGGCACCGAGTAGCCCCACCGCTTCCCCGCTTCTCCGCTTCTCTGCTTCTCCGCTTCCGGGCGGTGGCCGCCGCCCGCGTGGCCGCCGTTCGCGCCTTGACCACGCCTGGAAAGGCCCCCACCCATGACCACCATCGGCGCCAGGCCGTCGGACGCGGCCCAGGGTCCCGGCCCGTCACCCGTCCGGGGCTGGTTCGCGATCCTCGCCGTCACGCTGGGCATCTTCGCCCTGATGACGTCCGAGCTGCTGCCCGTCGGACTGCTCACCCCCATCGGCACCGCCCTCGACCTGTCCGAGGGCACCACCGCGCTCATGGTCACCGTGCCCGGACTCGTCGCCGCCGTCGCGGCGCCACTGGTCACCGTGGCCACCGCCCGGATCGACCGCCGCCTGGTGCTGGCCCTGCTGATCGGCATCGTGGGCGCGGCCAACCTCGCCTCAGCCTTCGCCACCAGCTTCGCCGTCGTCCTGCTGGCCCGCTTCCTGATCGGCATCAGCGTCGGCGGCTTCTGGTCCCTGGCCGGCGGCATCGCCCTGCGCCTGGTGCCCGAACGCCACGTCGCCCGCGCCACCGCGGTCGTCTTCGGCGGCGTCGAAACCGCGTCCGTGCTCGGCGTGCCCGCCGGCACCCTGGCCGGTGACCTCGCCGGCTGGCGCGCCGCGTTCGCCGCCGTCGGCGTGCTCGGCCTGATCTCGCTGGCCTGCATGGTCATCGTGATGCCGAAGGTGGCGCCGGAGCGCACCATGACGTTCGCGGACCTGCCGCGCGTGCTGCGCACCCACCGTGCCGTACGCACCGGCATCGCCATGACCTTCCTGGCCATCACCGGGCACTTCACCGCCTACACCTTCCTGCGGCCCATCCTCCAGGACGACGGCGTCGCCGACGGCATGATCAGTGTGCTGCTGCTCGTCTTCGGCGTCGCCGGCATCTGCGGCAACTTCCTCGCCGGCGCCCTGGTCACCACGCGCCTGCGCCAGACCGTGTGCGGCATCGGCCTGCTGCTCACCGCCGCCATGGCCGCCGTCGCGATCGGCAGCCACGACGTCCGGTCCGCGGCCGCGATCCTGGTCGTCTGGGGGCTGGCGTACGGCGCCGTCCCGGTCACCTTCCAGACCTGGATACTCAACGCCGCCCCCACCGCCACCGAGGCCGCGTCCTCCCTGTACGTCTCGACGTTCAACCTGTCCATCGCCCTCGGCGCCTTCGCGGGCGGCCTGGCGGTCGATGCCGCCGGCCCGGCGAGCGTCCTGTGGATCGGCGCCACCCTGACCCTCCTGGTACCACCACTCATCCTGGCCACACACCGCCGCCCATGACGGCCCGCGCAGCAAGCCGTCGAGGCATCACCAGATTCCCAAGAGCGCCCAGTCTTCGGCGAGAAGCCGACAGGTCGAGCAGCCGAACGGGACGGCTCCCGTCAACCCTCGGACATGACAGAAGGGGCTTCGGATGATCACTGGGATCGAACCAGTAACCCCTTCGGTGTAAAGGAACGCAGGCCAGTCTGAACACGTCGATGTGAGTCGATCGGGGCGCCTCTCACCTGGCAGAACGTCTATGGAAGACGCAGCAAGTCTGCTGGAATCGAAGGGCGATGGCTCCCCAAATTGGCTCCCGCAGCTCCTCTCCGTTATGGATGGATAGTCCCTACGTTCACTCCCACCGTTGATGATCTGGAACCGCACGATTCTCGGCTGCCAGCGGGATGGACCGATCGGCGTTCTCTCACACATATCGTCGTCCGGCCGGTCCCTCCATGTGCACTGCGTCGCCGACCGACATTCCTTCAGGAACTCCCTGCCAAGCTCAGACGGACGACCCCGCCCTGCGGAGCCGACATCCACCTGTCTTGCGAATGCCTCTGCGGAACGGGGCGATCCCCCGCGCGTGCGGGGCCGACCCGCGGGCGGTGTAGCCGGTGCCGACGATCTCGGGGCGACCCCCGCGTCCGCGAGGCCGACGGCGCCACATCGAGACGGGGCACACGGTAGAGGGGAACATCCCGCGCGGGGATGTTCCTTGGCTCGACCTCGAAGGCATGGACTGGGAAAGGTCAGCCCCGCGGACGCGGGGATGTTCCCTACGCCTACGCCGTGACGGACGTGACCGCAGCGTCGGCCCTGCGGACGCGGGGATATTCCGCGCCTGCCCAAGGCGAAGATCGACGGCGACTCGTTGGCCCCGCGAATGAGCCTCAAGCAGTGGCGGCCAGTCACCGAGGCAGGGTTCAAGCACAAGAAGTTCGCCATCTACGTCTGGCGGACCGTCCGGGAAGGAGGAGACACCAAGACCCGCAAGTCACGCCGCACGCTGGAGCTGCCGAAGCTGGCGGCCCAGGCGCTCAGACAGCACCACACCCGCCAAGCCGCCCAGAAGCTCAAGGCCGGCGAGGCATGGGAGGACCACGATCTGGTGTTCTGCACGAACGTCGGCACCCCGCTCGACGTGTCGAACGTGCGGCGCACCTTCCGCAGGATCACCAGGCAGGCCGGGCTCGGAACGACATGGAGCCCACGAGAGTTGCGTCACTCGTTCGTCTCGATCATGAGCGTTCAGGGCGTACCGATCGAGACGATCGCGGAGCTCGTCGGACACGCGGGCACCAGCGTCACCGAGGCGGTCCACCGCCACCAGCTCCGACCGCTGATCACCATCTTCGGTGAGAAGCCGACGGGTTGAGCATCCGAGTGGGATGGCTCCCCGATTGGCTCCCGTCAACCCCAGACATGAGAGAAGGGGCTTCGGATGATCTCCGAAACCCCTCCACCTGCACCTTACGAGTGGGCGATACTGGGATCGAACCAGTGACCTCTTCGGTGTGAACGAAGCGCTCTCCCGCTGAGCTAATCGCCCGCCCTGTCGGCGCCTTGCGGTGCTGACGGGGAAAACCATACCGCACTCTGGGGGTGCTGGCGAAACGGAGCATCCGAGGGCGATCTTCGGGAGCTCCGGGTAGGAGGGATTCGAGCGAAAGGCGGCGGTTGCCCACCGGCATGGTGGGTCGGTGTCATACCATCGACGTGTGCCGTAAGGCACCGATCGCGATCTTTTCGGTAGAAACGTTCTTGGTCGGGCCCGTCGGGGCAGGCTCTACAACAGCAAAACCCTCGCAAATACGACCCGATTGATGCCGTTTAGCCAGGTAGATGCCTAAATGTCCAGCTGTGATGTGCGTTACAGAAGGCCCTTGAGGCGGAATCTTTCCTACAGGTTTCTTCGTTCCGCGTCATAGCTCAGGACGAAGTCCGTCAGAGCAGTGAAAGCCCCGAAGAGGGGACCTACGACGAAAAGGTTTGGCTGACGATGAACAGCACCACCGTCTCCGCCGAGCTTGGCCTTCGGCTAGTGGTCCCCGACCGTACTACCGTCCCCCTGCTCGCCGGACTGAGCTACACAGCCGACGATCCGTATGCCATCCGCATGGCCTTCCACGTAGGGAACGACGAGCCGGTCGAGTGGATCTTTGCTCGTGAACTGCTGACCGTAGGCATCGTGCGGCGGGTCGGCGACGGCGACGTGCAGGTTTGGCCCGCACGCGCCGATGGCGAGCGCACCCTGCACATCAGCCTCACCTCGCCGTTCGGGCAGGCGCTCTTCGAAGTGCCGCTGGCCCCCCTCACGGAGTTCCTCCACCGGACGTACGAGAAGGTGCCCGCGGGGCGCGAGACCGACTTCATGGACCTGGACGCCGAGCTCACCAACATGCTCTGGCCGTCCTGAACCGTTGCACCCGAGGCCCCGGCGTCCACCCCGACGCCGGGGCCTCGGCATGCGCGGCGTCAGGACGGGAGCGTGGTCCGGGCCTGGCGCATGCGTTCGATCTCTATGCTCTGGCCGGAGTAGACGTCCCTGGCGAGCAGGCGCATGCGGTGGTCGCGTCCGCCGGCCAGCTCCTCCCCCGCCATCTTCACCGCGCCCTGGTGGTGCCTGGTCATCAGGCGCAGGAACATCTGGTCGAACGCGGCTCCCCTGGCGGCTCTGAGGGCGTTCAGCTCCTGCTCGGTGGCCATCCCGTAGCCGGTCGCCGCGCCGTGGGCGTGGTCGGCGGGGGCCGGGCGGCCGAGTTCGGCGAGCCAGACGGTCATGGCCCTGATCTCGGGGGTCTGGGCGGCGGTGATCGAGCGCGCGAAGGCGCGGATGACCGGGGTGGTCGTACGGGCCTCGACCAGGGCGGTCATCTCCAGCGCCTGCCGGTGGTGCGGGATCATCGCCTCGGCGAAGCGCACGTCGGCGGCCAGGGTCGGGGCGGGGCTGGGGCCGATCCGTTCGCCGGGCTTCGCCGTACGGGCCGGGGCTCCGGGGCTGCCGGGCACCAGGACGGGGGCGTCCGTCCCGACGACCTGGACGTCCGGGGCGGGTGGCTCGGAGCAGGCCGAAAGCGCAAATGTCATCACAACTGTGATGAAGACCGTACGCGGCCACCAACGTGCTGGCATAACTTCCATAGTGAGCCACGAGAGACAAAGGGGACGCGTGTTGATCTTCGCCAAGCTGCGCGGAGCGGTGTTGTGCGCGGTGTTGTTGCTGGCTTCGGCGTGCGCGGGGGAACCGCCGTCGGCCGGTGAGCCAGGGGCCGCCTCCTCACGCGAGAGCGGCACGGCGTCCGGTACGGCATCGGGCTCGGGCGACGTGCTGACCAGCCCCAACGTCAAGCACGTGGCGAACGTCCCGCGCACCGGCCCGTTCGCCGGGGATGACAATTTCAACACCGATCTGGCCTTTCAGGGCGACTACGCATTCGTCGGGAACTTCGCCGGATTCGTGATCTACGACATCAGCGACCCGGCCAAGCCGAAGACGGTGAGCCAGGTGTCCTGCCCGGCGCAGCAGAACGACGTCAGCGTGCACGGCGATCTGCTGATCCTCTCGGTCGACGAGCCGCGCGGCAGCGCAGACTGCGACTCCAACGAGGAGACCCGCGACTGGGAGGGTCTGCGCCTGTTCGACATCAGCGACAAGAAGAGCCCGCGCTACGTCGGCGCGGTGCTGACGGACTGCGGCTCCCACACGCACACCATGGTGCCCGCCGACGACAAGCTCTACGTCTACGTCTCCTCCCCCGGCCCTGAGCCGGACTCGCGGACCTGCTCGCCGCCGCACCAGAACATCCAGATCGTGGAGATCCCGCTCGACGACCCCAAGTCCGCCAAGGTCGTGGCGCAGCCGGACATCTTCCCCCAGCAGCAAGACACCGAGATGTTCGCGGGCTGCCACGACATCACCGCCTACCCGGAGAAGAAGCTCGCCGCGGCGGCCTGCTTCGGCGACGGCGTGCTGCTCGACATCTCCGACCCGGTCAAACCCCGGGTGATCCAGCAGATCCGCGACACCGAGAACTTCCAGATCTGGCACTCGGCGACGTTCAACAACGACGCGACGAAGGTCGTCTTCGGGGACGAGCTGGGCGGCGGCAGCCAGGCCACCTGCGACTCCGGCACCCCGCGCACCAAGGGCGCCGACGCCGTGTACGACCTGGTGAACGGCAAGCTGGAGCGCCGCGGCTACTTCAAGATCCCGCGCGAGCAGGAGCAGGACGAGAACTGCGTGGCCCACAACGGCTCGCTGATCCCGGTGAAGGGCAAGGACGTCATGGTCCAGTCCTGGTACCAGGGCGGGGTGTCGATCTGGGACTTCACCGACTCGGCCAACCCGAAGGAGATCGGCTTCTTCGAGCGGCGTCCGTACCCGGGGGGCGGCATCGCCGGCTCGTGGTCGGCCTACTACTACAACGGCTACATCTACTCCAGCGACATGCGCGAGGGCCTGGACGTGCTGCGCATCGACGACCCGATCACGGACCCGGCCAAGCAGGTGAAGATGGACGAGTTCAACGTCCAGACGCAGAAGTCGTACTGACGAGACCAAGGGACAGGGCCCCGGAGGCGGGGCCCTGTCGCCGGCGGGTCAGGGGTTGAGGTCGGCGGCGGCGCGCTCGGCGAAGATCCGCATGGCCTTGGCGGTGATCGGGCCGGGCGCGGTGGGCAGCTCGGTCCGGTCGACGAGCCTGATCGGCTGGATGTCGCGGGTGGTGGAGGTGAGGAACGCCTCCTCGGCCTCGTACAGGGCCTGCAGCGGGACGTCGGTCTCCTCGCCGCCGCACCATTCGAGCACCAGCGCGCGGGTGACGCCGGCCAGGCAGCCGGAGTCGAGCGTGGGGGTGATCAGGCGGCCGTCGCGCACGATGAAGATGTTGGAGCCGGTGCCCTCGCACAGGTTTCCCGCGAGGTTGCCGAAGATCGCCTCGCCGGCGCCCTGGTTCTTGGCGTGCAGCAGGGCCTTGGCGTTGTCGCCGTAGGAGGTGCTCTTGACGCCGGACAGCGCGCCGCGCTCGTTGCGCGGCCAGGGGACGACGGCCACGTTGGCGGTCTCCGGGAACGGCTTCTGCTCGTCGACGATGACGATCGAGGTGGTGCCCTGGTTGCCGCGGTCGGAGCCGAGCGGGCCCGGGCCGCTGGTGTAGGTGATGCGGATGCGGCCGAGCGACCAGGCGGGGGCGACCGCCAGGAGCTTGCCGACGCCTTCGGCGATGGCCTCGACGTCGGGGTCGGGCAGGTCCATGCGCTGGGCCGAGAGCGTCAGCCGGTCGAGGTGGCGGGTGAGCGCGAACGACTCGCCGTCGACGATCTTGATCGTCTCGAAGACGCCGTCGCCGACCATGAGCCCGTGGTCGAACACGGAGACGGTGGCCTGCGTGGGGTCGATCAGCTCCCCGTTGACCCAGACAGGGATGTTCATCGGTTTCCTCCTGAGGATGCTAGTGCGATGAGCCTGGCTGCCTTCAGCTCCGTCTCGGACCATTCACGCGCGGGGTCGCTGCCCCACGTGATGCCCGCACCGGTGCCGAAGCGGATCTCGCCTGCTGAGATCCAGAATGTTCTGATGCCCACGGCCAATGCCGCCCTGCCCCGGTCGGCGTCGACCCAGCCCACGGCACCACAGTAGGGCCCCCGGGGGACCGGTTCGAGCTCATTGATGATGCGCAGAGCGGACGACTTGGGCGCGCCCGTGACAGATCCGGGCGGGAATGTGGCGGCGAACAGCTCCGGCCAGCCCGCTCCGGGCGCGAGCCTGGCCCGCACGGTGGAGACGAGGTGGACGAGACCGGGATGCTCCTCGACCGCGCACAGAGAGGGCACCTCGACCGAGCCGACCGCCGCGACCCTGCCCAGGTCGTTGCGGACCAGGTCGACGATCATGACGTTCTCGGCGTAGTCCTTCTCCAGCAGGTCGGCGGCGGTGACGCCGGTGCCCTTGATGGGGCCGGACTCCACGATGTCGCCCTCGCGCGACAGGTACAGCTCGGGCGAGGCCGACACCACGCTCAGCCCCGGGACGTCGATGACGGCGGCGTACGGGGCCGGGTTGCCCTCGGCCAGCCGGGCGGCCAGCGCCAGCGGGTCGGCGCCGGGCGGGACGGGGGCCGACAGGACGCGGCAGAGGTTGGCCTGGTAGACCTCGCCCCGCTCGATGTGGTCGCGGATCGCGCGTACGCCGCGTTCGTAGGCGGCGCGGTCGAGCGAGGTACGCCACTGACCGACATGTGGACCGTGCCAAGCGGCCTTGGGTTCGGGCAGCGCGGACGGGCGCACGCGGTCGAAGCGGGCGCACGTCACCGTGCCCTCGTAGTCGGCGACGACGGCCCACCAGCCCTCGCTGTCGAGCGCGGCCAGGTCGGTCGTCACGTCGCGGAGTCCGGTGGCGAGATGACCGTTTAAGTGGGCGAAACCGTCGTACACATCTCCCATTGTCCCAGCATTTCGACCAGTTCCAGCGCGGCGGGGAGGGGAATCTCGGGAAGGGCCGCGTACACCGTACGGATGGGGGTGGCGCCGCGCAGCGGTTTGAGCACGAGGTTCGGCGGCACCGCCCGCGCGGCCAGTTCGGGCACCAGCGTCACCCCGAACCCGGCGGCGACGAACCCGAACTTCCCCGACCATTCGGCCACCCGCAGCCCGCCGCGCGGTGTGAACCCGGCGGCGGCGCACGCGGCCACCAGCGGCGTCGGCTGCCCGCGCGGCGCCGCCTCGATCCAGCTCTCCTCGGCCAGGTCGCGCAGGTCCACGTCGGCGCCGGGAGCCAGCCGGTGGCCGGCGGGCAGCGCGACGAACAGCCGGTCCTCGCGCAGCCGCACGAGCCGGGCGCCCTCGGCGGGCAGCCCGGCCGGGTAGTCGCTGATCACGGCCACGTCGAGCGCCCCGGCGTGCAGGCGTTCCACGAGCCGCGCGGTCAGCCCCTCGGTCATCCGCAGCTCGACGCCGGGATAGGCGGCCATGAAACGTCGCAGTGTGTCCGGCATGAGGTCGACGTTGGCGGTGGCGAACGCGCCCACGCGCAGTGTGCCGCCGCGTCCGCCGTGGATCGCGGCCAGTTCCTCGCCCGCGCGGGCCAGCCGGTCGAGCACGGCGACGGCGTGCCGGTGCAGGGCCGTCCCGGCGGGGGTCAGGCGCACGCCGCGCGGCAGGCGTTCGAACAGCGGGCCGCCGCCGGCCCGTTCCAGCGCGGCGATGCGCCGGGAGACCGCCGACTGGGTGTAGCCGAGCAGCTCGGCGGCGGCGGTGAAGGATCCGCTCCTGGCCACCTCGTCGAAGAGGCGGAGGGCTTGGAGGTCGAAGGCATTCGTGTCATGCATGGCTGCCATGCAATCTAGTCGGTGGTGGAATACCTCGCATCCCTGTTGACTGTTCCCGTGATTGCATTTCTCGGACAGGGACGCATGGGCGTCCCCATGGCTCGGCGACTCGTGGAGGCCGGGCACAAGGTGACGACGTGGCGGCGTGGGACCGGCGTGCCGGCCGCCGAGGCGGTGGACGGCGCCGAGCTGGTGATCACCATGCTCAGCGATCCGGCGGCGGTGCGCGAGGTGCTGACGGCCGCGCTGCCCGGCCTGCGGCCCGGCGCGACGGTGGTGGAGATGTCCACGATCGGCCCGGAGGCGGTGCGTGAGCTGCGCGCGCTGCTGCCGGCGTCGGTCGGCCTGGTGGACGCGCCGGTGCTGGGCAGTGTGGGCCCGGCGGCGGACGGCTCACTGGTGGTGCTGGCCGGTGGCGACGTCTCGGGCTGCCGCGAGGTGCTGTCGGTCTTCGGCAAGGTGCGCGAGACCGGGCCGCCGGGGTCCGGCGCGGCGATGAAGCTCGCCGTCATGAGCGCGATCGTGCCCGCGCAGGTGCTGGTCGCCGAGACGCTGGCGTACGGGGCGGCGCACGGCGTGGACCGGGACGCGCTGCTCGACGTGCTGGCGGGCACCCCACTCGGCCAGGTCGCCGAACGGCTGCGCACACCCGCGACCGAGACCCGGTACGCGCTCGGCCTGGCCGCCAAGGACCTGGAGCTGGCGGCGTGGGAAGGCGCGTCGCTGGCGACGGCCGCCCGGCAGCGTCTTCAGGAGGCGCGAGCGGCCGGGCTGGGCGACCGCGACCTGACGGCGGTCGCCGAGCGCGTCGGCGGCGCCCCGGCCACGCGGGCGGTGCCGCTGAACCTGTCCACGATCCCGGCCACGAACGGCGCGTACTCGCACGCGGTGCGGGTCGGCGACATGCTCTACGTCTCCGGCCAGGCCGCCTTCGACGAGCAGGGGACGGTGGTCGCCCCCGGCTCGCTGAAGGACCAGGCCGAGCACATCTTCGCGGTCACCACGCGCATCCTGGCCGACCAGGGCGCGTCCTGGCAGGACGTCGCCTTCATCCGCACGTACCTGACGGACATGGACGACATCCTCCAGCTCAGGGACGTGCGCAACCGGTACGTCACCGGCACTCCCCCGGCCAGCACGACCGTCGAGGTCTCGAAGCTGTTCCGGCCGGGGCTCGTGATGGAGATGGACCTGATCGTCGCCCTCCCCCGCTGAGCGGGACGGGCTATTCGAGCGGCCCGGTGACCGACTCCGCCGCGGCCACGACGCCGCCCTCGGCCACCAGCCGCACGGCGGACTCGATCTCCGGCGCGAGGAAGCGGTCGGGGCCCGGTGCGGGCACGTTCTCGCGCAGCGCCCTGACCACGGCCGCGGTCGCCGGCGCGGGCTCCAGGGGGGCGCGCAGGTCGAGCGCGCGGGCCGCGGTGAGCACCTCGACGGCCAGCACCCGCGTCAGCCCGTCGACCGACCTGCGCAGCTTGCGCGCCGCCGACCAGCCCATGGAGACGTGGTCCTCCTGCATGGCCGAGCTGGGGATCGAGTCGACGCTGGCGGGCACGGCCAGCCGCTTCAGCTCCGAGACGATCGCGGCCTGGGTGTACTGGGCGATCATGTGGCCGGAGTCCACGCCGGGGTCGTCGGCCAGGAACGCGGGCAGGCCGTGGTTGCGCGCCACGTCCAGGAAGCGGTCGGTGCGGCGTTCGGACATCGAGGCCAGGTCGGCGGCCACGACGGCGAGGAAGTCGAGCACGTAGCCCACGGGCGCGCCGTGGAAGTTGCCGTTGGACTCCACCCGGCCGTCGTCGAGCACGGCCGGGTTGTCCACGGCGCTGGCCAGCTCCCAGCCGGCCACGGTGGCGGCGTGCGCGATCGTGTCCCGGGCGGCGCCGGCGACCTGCGGCGCGCAGCGCAGCGAGTACGCGTCCTGGACGCGGGTGCACGCCTGCGGGTCGCGGTGGCTGGCCATGACGCCGGAGCCGGCCAGGACCTTGGTCATGTTGGCGGCCGACCTGGCCAGGCCCGGATGCGGGCGCAGCGCCTGGAGCTCCGGCATGAAGACGCGGTCGGTGCCGAGCAGCGCCTCAACGCTCATCGCCGCGCTGATGTCGGCGGTCCTGACCAGTTTGGTGAGGTCGGAGATGGCCAGGATGAGCATGCCGAGCATGCCGTCGGTGCCGTTGATGAGGGCCAGGCCCTCCTTGGCGGCCAGCTCGACCGGCTCGATGCCGGCCTGCTTGAGCGCGTCCCCGGCCGGCCGCAGCTCACCGGCGGCGTCGCGGACGACGCCCTCGCCCATCAGCGTCAGCGCCACGTGGGCCAGCGGCGCGAGGTCGCCGGAGCAGCCGAGGCTGCCGTACTCGTGCACGACCGGCGTGATGCCGGTGGTCAGCAGCGCGGCCAGGGTCTTGGCGGTGCCCGGCCGGATGCCGGTGTGGCCGGTGGCCAGGGTGTGCAGGCGCAGCAGCATGAGCGCGCGCACCACCTCGGTCTCCACCTCCGGGCCGCTGCCCGCCGCGTGCGAGCGCACCAGCGAGCGCTGGAGCTGGGCGCGCAGCGCGGGGTCGATGTGCCGGGTGGCCAGCGCGCCGAACCCGGTGGAGACGCCGTAGGCGGGCACCGGGCTTTCGGCGAGTTCGTCCACCCGCTGGCGGGCGGCCGCCATGGCGGCCACCGCGTCGTCGGTGAGCTGCACGGGGGCGCCGTGGCGGGCCACCCTGATGACGTCGTCGAAGCTCAAGGGCTCGGGGCCGACGTTCACGACTCCGTTGTCGCGCATGATCGTCTCTCTCACTTAGGTAACCGGCGTACCCGATGTTAGCTCCTTACTCGGGAAGATCGCCGCCAGCCCTTCCCTCCCTTCGTCGGTGAGGACCACCGCGCGGGGCACCGATCCACGCCGGTACCAGCCGCGTTCCAGCAGGACGTCGGTGATCGCGGCTCCCAGGGCGCCGCCGAGATGCGACCGGCGTTCGGTCCAGTCGAGGCATTCCGGGGCGAAGCGCCGCCTGGCCCTGCGGGCGCCCTCGACGTCCACGCCCAGGCCCATGAGCAGCCGCTCGCCGTCCGGGGTGAGGTCCTGGCGGTCGTAGTGGCCGCCGTCCTTGAGGTGGTCGAGCAGGGCGACGCCGGCGCGTCCGGCCAGGTGGTCGTAGCAGGTGCGGGCCTCCTCCAGCAGCCGCGCCTGCCGGGACTGCCGCAGGGAGCGCACCGGCGGGCGGGCGCTCACCCTGGCCAGCGTCTCCAGCACCTCGGCGATCTCGTGCCCGGCCAGCCGGTAGTAGCGGTGGCGGCCCTGCCGGACGACGTCGACCAGGCCGCCGTCGAGCAGCCTGGCCAGATGGGCGCTGGCGGTGGCGGCGCTCACCCCGGCGACCCTGGCCAGCTCGCCGGCGGCCAGCGCCCGGCCGCCGAGCAGCGCCGTCAGGATGGCCGCCCGGGTGGGGTCGGCGATCAGCGCGGCCACGGGCGCGATGTCGGCGTCGCGAGCGATGTACTCCATGCTCACGACGCTAATACACCGACATTTCGCTCAGGAACGAAGTGTCAGCCGCGGTTCCCCAGGGCCTTCCTGATGATGTCGCGGGCCCGGTCCATCAGCGCGAGGGGCGTGCCCACCAGCACGTTCCTGGTCGCCGACTCCACGCCGGGACGCGGGCGCAGCGGCCCGACCGCCTCGGCCGCCCGCACCGCCGCGGCCATGGCCCGGCGTTCCACGACGGAGGTGTGGTGGCGGAGCTGGGCGAACTCGTAGCGCTCCTCGCTGCGGGCGTGCGCGGTGACCGCCGTACGCAGCTCGGCCAGTTTCTCCCAGAACGCCGGATCGTCCACGCCCGCCCGGTCGATCTCGACGAGCAGGTGTTTGGCGCGGTTCTCCTCGGCCAGCCGGTCGGCCACCACGCCGGGACCGCCGTCCACCTTCCTGCGCGCGTACGGGTGGACGATCTCCTCCTCGGCGGTCTCGTGCACGGCCAGCAGGCGGATCAGCCGCTCGAACGCCTCCTCCACCCGTTCCGGCGGCGCCTGCTCCACCTCGTCGAACAGGTCCCTGATCTGGCCGTGCTGGGCCATCAGCACGTCGATGACATCGTGTTCAGCCACGTCCAGCGGCCTACCCGGGCGCCGGTCCGGCACGCTCCTCCTTACCGAACGCGGGTCGTTCGGCGACGCAACGCGGAGGTTGCCCCACTATGGCGCGGGTAGGCGCAGCGACATGGCCTTCGACCCACTCCAGGAGCGGGGCATCCCGCTGGACGAGCAGTTGCGCAACTGGCGGGAGCTCGACGTCCCGCCCATCGATCCCGACCACGTCGACCCCTACACCCGCTGCCGGATCATCACGATGAACGGCATCGAGACCGAGGCGATCCTGTTCAGCCACCAGCTCGCCCGCCACTGCACCGACCTGGAGCTCAAGCGGCAGCTCGCCCGGGTGCGTTACATCGAGGCGCAGCAGCAGAAGGTGGTCAACTGGCTGCTGCCCGGCGTCTCGTCGGTGCTGGAGACCACGATCGCGTACGAGCAGGTCGCCGTGGACCTGACGGCGTGGGTGGCCCGGATGGAGCCGGACCCGTACCTGACGCAGGCGTACCAGTTCGGGGTGCTGGAGGACTTCGACCACCTCTACCGGTACGCCAACCTCTACGAGATGATCGAGCACCGCAAGGCCGAGAAGATCGTGGACGGGGTCACCGAGGTCATGCCGGGGCGGCCGACGTACCTGCACCACCGCGACCCGGTCGACAACGTGCGCGAGCCCTACGACCGGCACCGCACCGAGCCGCTGTCCAAGCTGCACGCCCTGACCGTGATGGCCGCCGAGCAGCAGACCATGAACTACTACATGAACGTCGGGCCGCTGGCCATGGAGCCGATCGCGCGCCGCCTCTACCAGGAGATCGGCATGGTGGAGGAGGAGCACGTCACCCACTACGAGTCGCTGGTCGACCCGGGCGAGAGCTGGTGGGAGATGCTGCTCAACCACGAGTACAACGAGTGCTACCTGTACCACTCGTTCATGGAGACCGAGTCCGACCCGAAGGTGAAGGCCGTCTGGGAGCTGCACCTGAACATGGAGATCGAGCACCTGCGGCTGGCCTGCGAGCTGTTCAAGCGGTTCGACGGGCGCGATCCCGACCAGGTGCTCGCTCCTGAGCTGCCGCCGCCGGTGACGTTCGAGCCGAACAAGGCGTACCTGCGGGAGCTGCTGGCCACCCAGATCGACTGCACCACCCTGGGCACCGGCTACGTGCAGGAGGCCCACGAGCGCTTCTCGCGGATGCAGGAGGCGGTCATGGGCGGGGAGAAGCCGGCGTCGGAGCAGGTCATCGATGACAACCGGGCGGTGTCGGGGCGGGAGTACCGGCTGGAGACGGAGGGGCCGCATCCGGCGGGCATGCAACTGGGCCGCTGACCTGAGCGGCACGCGGCACGCCTGGCGCGCCGCGGCACCACCTCACGCGGCCCCATGCCTTCACCTCCACACTGGACCCGATGCCCTGTGGCCGTGCGCGCCCCCTCGGAACGGCCCGCTTCGGGGCGCGCGGGCGGCGTTGGGCGGGGGTTAGAGTGCGCGGCATGAGTGTCGTCCTCGTCACCGGAGCCTCGCGCGGCCTGGGAGCCGTGATCGCGCGCAGGCTGGCCGCCGACGGTCTGGCCGTCGCCGTCAACTACCGTTCCGACCGCGCGGGCGCGGAGAAGGTGGTGGCCGAGATCCGGGCCGAGGGCGGCGCGGCGGAGGCGTTCGCCGGGGACGTCACCGACGAGGGCCAGACCGCCGACCTGGTCGCCCGCGTCGCGACCCGCCTCGGGCCGGTGGAGGTGCTGGTGGTGAACGCGACCGGGCCGCAGCCGTCGGTGGCGGTCGAGGAGCTGACCTGGCAGGACCACCTCGACCAGCTCCTGTTCTTCGTCAAGAGCCCCACGCTGCTGGTGCAGGCCGTACTGCCAGGCATGCGCGAACGGGGACGCGGCCGGGTGATCCAGATCGGCTCCGACATCGTCGACCGCAAGCTGCCCGGCATGTCCGCCTACATCGCCGCGAAGGCCGCCCAGCACGCCATGACCCAGGCCTGGGCGCGCGAACTGGGTCCGTACGGGATCACGGTGAACGTCGTCGCCCCCGGCTGGATCCCGGTGGAGCGGCACGCGGGCGACGACGAGGCCGACTACCTGGCCGAGGTGCCGCTCGGCCGCATGGGCACGCCGGCCGACGTGGCCGCCACAGTGTCCTTCCTCGCCTCGGACGGCGGCGCGTTCGTCACCGGCCAGCGCGTGACTGTCAACGGCGGCCACACCTAGGACGACCTGCGCGGAAGCGCTCCGGTTTGGGGACTCGGCGAGGATTCGCTAGAGTTCTCTCGTCGCCCGGCACGAGCGGGGCGCACGCGGAAGTGGCTCAGTGGTAGAGCATCACCTTGCCAAGGTGAGGGTCGCGGGTTCGAATCCCGTCTTCCGCTCGGAGCTTCCGGCTCGGTGGCGTGGCCGAGAGGCGAGGCAGCGGCCTGCAAAGCCGTCCACACGGGTTCAAATCCCGTCGCCACCTCTGCAAGGACGATTAGCTCAGCGGGAGAGCGCTTCCCTGACACGGAAGAGGTCACTGGTTCAATCCCAGTATCGTCCACCATCTCTCATCAGCCAGGCCGGCGGATCGCCGGCCTGGCTGATGCGTTTCCGGCTGTTCCCGGACTGCGGGCCTGGTGTTGGTAGCAAGCGTTTGGTTCGATCAGGGGCATGGACGCTCAGGAAATCGCCGACCGCCTGGAGATCGCCGACCTGCTGGCCCGTTACTCGCGGGCCGTCGACTCCGGTGAGTGGGACCTGCTCGACGAGGTGTTCAGCCCCGACGCGCTCATCGACTACCGGTCCGCGGGCGGGATCAGGGGCGGTCTGGCGGAGGTCAAGAGCTGGCTCGCCGAGGTGTTGCCGCACTGGCCGGGACGCCTGCACCTGATCGGGGCCGCGCGGATCGTCCTCACCGGTGACCAGGCGCAGGTGAGCGCGCCGTTCACCGACACCCTCGCCCCGACCCGGGAGATGGCCGCGTCCGATGCCAAGGGGTTCGTGCACGGCGGCGGGTGGTACCACCACCGGATGCGGCGCACGGCCGGTGGGTGGCGGAGTGAGGAACTGGTGGAGGAGCAGAGCTGGCGCACGGCCCAGTGAGCTTGCCGGGGCCCGTACGGAGCCGCCCGGCCCTCGGTCTGTGCCTTGGCCGGTGGCGGAGCGGCTTCGTGGCCGGCTGTGGGTCGGCGTCTTATCGGTGTATGCAGCCGCTTTGCGGCGGGAGCGTTCGGTGTGCCCGCTTCGGTGTGTTCAGTGGGGCTGGTTGGCGTGGGTTGTGGTGAAGGCCAGGAGTGGGACGGCGGTCCGTTCGGGGTCCTCAAGGATGGGGGTGTGGCCGAGGCCGGGTAGCAGTTCGACCTCCGCGCCAGGCACGGTGCGGTAGTCGGCGGCGGACGAGGAACGCCATCGGCGGTCGTCCTCGCCGAAGATCACCAGCAGCGGTTCGCCGAGGGGCGCCAGCCGGTCCGGGAGCGGCCGTTGTTGCAGGTAGTCGCGGGTGCCCTGCATGGTCGCGGCGAGCGTGTGGAGGGTCATGCAGCGCACCTCGTCCAGGAGCTCGTCGGGCAGTTGGTAGCCCGGACGGCTGAAGCCGGTGCTCGCGAACCCGCGGAGCTGTTCGTCGGTCGGCGGCCACTGTGAGGGGGTGAACGCGGCCGAGGCCGGGGCGATGAAGGCGTCCAGGCTGGGGCCGGTGTTGATGAGGACGAGCGCGGACACCAGGTCGGGACGTTCCTCGGCGAGGGCGGTGGCGACCGCGCCGCCGCTGGAGTGGCCTGCGATTACGGCCCGCCGTACGCCGAGCCGGTCCAGTGCCTCGCCGACCCGGCGGGCCTGATCCGGGGTGGTGTAGTCACGGTCGTCCGGTTTGGCGGAGCGGCCGTGGCCGAGCAGGTCGATGCGGATGACGTGGTGGGAGCCCGTGAGCAGGGGGACCAACTGGTCCCAGGAGCGGGCCGAGGACGCGGAACCGTGGATGAGGAGGAGGGCGGGGGCGTCGCGGGGGCCGTCCTGGTAGACGTGGAGGTCGCCGTCGTCCAGGGAGAGGGTCGTGCTCTTGGTGCTGTCGCCGGTGAAACTGGTCATGGGGCCACTGTCTCGGCCGGGGTGCGGCGAAGGATTGGACGAATGTTCCCTCGCACTGGTCGGTGGCGCGGGGTGGCTGGGGGGTAACAGGGCCACACACTCCGGAACGCGGAGAGGGAGGCGCGTGGCTGAGGTGGAGAAGGGCAAGGGCTATGGGGGCGGGAGGGGGCATTGGGTGGTGTCTGTGGCGTAGGAGAGGAGGAGGTCGCGGGCGGTTTCCGTGTCGAACGGCCGCACCGCGTCCAGCAGGTGCAACCCCAGCCCGTCCTCCAGCGCCACCAGGTTCCGGGCGATCGTCCTGGCGTCCCGCGTCAACGTGAAGACGCCCGTCGCCGAGCCCGCCTCCAGGATCGCGGCGTACAGGCCCACCTGCCGTTCGTACAGCCTGATGTGCTGGGCCGCGTACGCCGGGTCCCGCCGGGCGTGCGCACCCAGCTCGTACAGCAGCACGCACAGTTCGTCGCCCGGACCGGCGGGCAGGCCGCTGCCGATGGTGATGACCAGGCGCCGCCGGGGGTCGGGTTCGCGCGCGGCGGCGGCCTCGCGGGCGGCGCAGAACCGGTCGACCGCCTCGCGCTGCACCTCCTGCAGCAGGTCGGCCATGCTCGGGAAGTAGTACAGCACCGAGCCGGCCGACATGCCGGCGACCTCGGCGACGTCGCGCAGCCGCAGGTCGAGGATGCCGCGTTCGAGCACCGCCCGGCGGGCGGCGGTGACGAGTTCGGCCCGCTTCTCCCGGGCCCGGCTGGGTCGCGCCATGGCCGCGATTCTTCATAGGCCCTTCAAAAAACGCAAGCCCTCCTTGACGCAGGCCCCGGTTAGTTCTTTGATACTCGCTCAAGGAACCCCCCAAGGAGGCGTCGTGGCAACAACGGCCGCCCATCCACACCTGCACCGGGGACTCAAGCTCCTCGGCACCCTCCTCCTCACCCTGTCCGCCATCACCCCCGCGTCCTCGGTCTTCATCATCGCCCCCGGCGTGATCTCCCAGGCCGGCAGCGGCGCGATCCTCAGCTACCTGGCCGGCGCCGTCGTGGGCGTGTTCATGGCCTTCGTCTACGCCGAGCTGGGCTCGGCGTTCCCGCTCACCGGCGGCGAGTACGCCATCACCGCCCGGACGCTCGGCCGGCTGCCCGGGTTCGTGGTGCTCGGGCTGATCCTCATCACGCAGTTGCTCATCATCGCCGTCATCGCGCTGGGCGTGGGCGCGTACCTGTCGGTCGTCCTCCCCGGCCTGGACGGGCCGCTGGTGGCGGCCGTGACGTGCCTGCTCACCACCGTCGTGGCGGTCTTCGACATCAAGCTGAACGCCTGGGTGACCGGCATCTTCCTGGCCATCGAGATGATCGCGCTGGTGGTGGTGTCCGCACTCGGCCTGTTCCGGCCGCAGCGGTCGCCGATCGAGCTGATCGCCCACCCCGTGGTCGCCGGGGACGGCGGCGCGCTGGTGCCCGCCTCGCTCGGGCTGATCGGCGCCGCGACCGCCGTGGCGATCTTCTCCTACAACGGGTACGGCTCGGCGGTCTACTTCGGCGAGGAGGTCCACGACGCGCCGAAGAGCATCGCCAGGACCGTGCTGTGGGCGCTGGGCGTCACCGTGGCGGCCGAGCTGGTGCCGGTGACGGCGGTGCTGGTGGGCGCGCCGACGCTGGAGGGCCTGTTCGGCGCGGAGAACATGATGCAGTACTTCGTCACCGCCCGCGCCGGTTCGGTGGCCAACACGGTGATCTCCCTGGCCGTCGCGCTGGCCATACTCAACGCCGTGCTGGCCATCATCCTCATCACCTCGCGCATGCTGTTCAGCACCGGACGGGACCGCGCCTGGCCCGCGCCGGTCAGCCGCATGCTGTCGTCCATCCACGCCCGGTATGGCTCGCCTTGGGTGGCCACCGCGCTGACCGGCGTGGTCAGCGCGGCCTGCTGCTTCATAGACGAGCGTTTCCTGCTGGTGGTGACGGGCACCTCGATCGTGGCCGTGTACGCCGCGTTGTGCCTGGGCGCGCTCGCGGGGCGGCGTAACAGCACGACCGGCCACGCGGCGTACCGGATGCCGTGGTTCCCGCTCGCGCCGGTGGCGGCGCTGGCCGCGCTGGCGTACGTGATCTACCTCAACGCGCTGGACCCGGTGATCGGCCGGCCCAGCCTGTACGTCACGGCCGGGATCGCGGTGCTGTCGGCGGCGTACTATCTGGGGGTGCTGCGGCGGCGCGGCGGGTGGGATCTGGCTGAACCATGAGAGTGATCATCTTCGGGGCGACCGGCATGGTCGGGCGCGGCGTGCTCAGGGAGTGCCTGCTCGACGAGCGCGTGACGGCCGTGCTGACGGTCGGCCGGTCGCCCACGGGGGCGGTCCACGGCAAGCTGCGCGAGATCGTCCACGCCGACCTGTCGGACCTGTCCCCCATCGAGGACGAGCTGTCCGGCTACGACGCGTGCTTCTTCTGCCTGGGTGTGTCCTCGGCGGGCATGAGTGAGCGGGACTACCGGCACGTCACCTACGACTACACGCTGGCGGCCGGCACCACGCTGGCCCGGTTGAGCCCGTCCTCGACCTTCGTCTACGTCTCGGGCGCCGGCACCGACGCGCACGGCCGCGCGATGTGGGCCAGGGTGAAGGGCGCGACCGAGAACGCGCTGCTCGCGCTGCCGTTCCACGCCTACATGTTCCGTCCGGGATACATCCAGCCGATGCACGGCATCACCTCGCGCACCCGCTGGTACCGGCTGGCCTACGTCGTGGTCGCGCCGCTCTACCCGCTGCTGCGCCGGCTGTTCCCGGCGGAGGTGACGACGACCGAGCGCATCGGCCAGGCGATGATCACCGTGGCCGAGCGCGGCGCTCCCGAGCACATCCTCGGCCCGGCGGCCATCAACGCCCTGTGAAGGCGATCCCCGGCCGTCGACGCCTTGTGACGGCGGTCCCGGGCACCAGCGGCACGGCCAGCAGCGGGGCGAGCGCGGCCAGCCCCCACACCGCCTCCCACGAGGCGAGCGCGAGCACCACGGGGACGAGCAGCGGGGTCAGGAAGCCCGAGGCGAAGCAGGCGGTGCCCTCCAGGCCGAGCGCGGTGCCCGCCCTGGCCGCTCCCGCCATGGCGGCGATCTCGGTGTAGGCGATGCCGTGCCAGGAGTTGGCCAGCAGGCCGCCGAGCGCCAGGGCGGCGACGGTGACCGGCGTGGGCGCGGAGGTGAGCACCGCGGCGGCGGCCATCACGACCCCGGAGAGCGTCCCGATGGCGCGGATCCAGGTGCGCCGCCCGCCGCGGCGGTCGGTGCGCCTGCCGGTCCAGATGCGCGCGGCGCCGCCGCCGAGCTGGGCGATCAGCACGGTGAGACTGGCCAGGGCGGCGCCGGCCCCCTTGACGTCGTGCAGGAAGACCGCGGTGAAGGACAGCACGGCGAACTGCGGCACGGTGAGCAGCCCGCTGGCCAGCGCCAGGCGCCACACGTCCCAGCGGCGCAGCGGTGAGGGGCCGGGCTCGGGGGCGGCCGCGGCGGTCGCGTGGGCCGGCTCGCGCAGCCAGCGCCAGGTGGCCGCCGCCGCCAGCAGGCAGAACACGGCCGGTACGGCGTAGACGGCGCGGAACCCGTACCGCTCGGCGAGCCAGGGCAGCAGGGCGACCCCGACCGCGCCGCCGACGGGGATGGCCGTCTGGCGGACGCTCATCGCCAGCCCGCGCTCGCCGTCGGCGAACCAGGTCATGACGGCCCGTCCGGAAGCGCCGTTCACGCTGCCGCCGAGCGCACCGGCGGCCAGCAGGCACGCGGCCAGCAGGGCCACCCCCACGTTCTCGGACGGCGTGACGGCGGCGGCCATCACCACCAGCAGCGCGCCCGTGGCGGTCAGCCCGGCGAGCAGCACGCGGCGGTCGCCCCACCGGTCGGTCAGCATGCCCCACGCGATGTCGGAGGCGGCCACGCCGAGCCCCAGGCAGGACAGCACCAGGCCGAGCGAGCCCAGCGACAGGTGGTAGCCGGAGCGCATGAAGACCGCGGTCACCGGGATGCCGGAGAACATGGCCGAGAAGCCGGCCTGGGCGCCGACGCCCACGGACAGCACGACCCATCGGTGCCGCGCGCCGAAGCGGCGCGTCCCGCCGCGAGTGGTGATGAGTGTCGTCACGTACGCCCCCAAATAACCGCATTCAGTGGTTAGCAACCTTCGCAGCGCCGAAAGTAACTTGTCAATGCGGTTACCATCGGAGTCGTGGACTTCACCTTCGTCAGCGGCAACCTCGGCCTCGACCTCGCCGGCACCATCGGCCACCGCCGGGGCGCGCGCATCGACCTGATGGCCGCCCCCGCCGACCTCGCCCGCTGGACGGTCGCCGCCGGGCTCCTCGACGAGCCGCCCGCGACCGGCGACGACGACCTGGCACGGGCTGCGGCCCTGCGCGAGGCGGTCTACCGGCTGGCCACGGCCGCCCGCGAGGGCCGCCCGTACGACCGGGCCGACCGCGACCTGCTCAACGAGACCGCCCGGCCCGCGCCCGCGGACGTCGTGCTCGGCGAGCGCGGCCTGCGGCGCGGCGGCGGGCTGACCGGCGCGCTGTCCGCGACGGCGCGGGCGGCGATCGAGCTGCTCGGCGGCCCGCAGGCGGCACTGATCCGCGAGTGCGAGGCCGACCCCTGCACGCGCCTGTACGTCGACGCCTCCCACCGCCGCACCCGCCGCTGGTGCGACATGCGCGGCTGCGGCAACCGGGCCAAGGCGGCGGCCTTCCGTGCCCGCGCGGGCGCCTGACGGGGACGCCTCACGAGATGATGGAATAACCGCACGCGGCCGGACGCTACGGTACCTGTCAAAGATTCAACAGTCATGGATGGTGACTAAAGTGCAGTTCGGAATCTTCAGTGTGGGCGACGTGACCATGGACCCCACCACCGGCAGGACCCCGACCGAGCACGAGCGGATCAAGGCGATGGTGGCGATCGCGCTCAAGGCCGAGGAGGTGGGCCTCGACGTGTTCGCGACCGGCGAGCACCACAACCCGCCGTTCGTGCCGTCCTCGCCGACCACCATGCTCGGCTACATCGCGGCCAGGACCGAGCGGCTGATCCTGTCCACCGCCACGACGTTGATCACCACCAACGACCCGGTCAAGATCGCCGAGGACTTCGCCATGCTCCAGCACCTGGCCGACGGCCGGGTGGACGTCATGCTGGGCCGCGGCAACACCGGGCCGGTCTACCCGTGGTTCGGGCAGGACATCCGCCAGGGCATCCCGCTGGCCGTCGAGAACTACGCGCTGCTGCACCAGCTGTGGCGCGAGGACGTCGTGGACTGGGAGGGCCGCTTCCGCACCCCGCTGCAGGGGTTCACCAGCACGCCGCGCCCGCTCGACGGGGTGCCGCCGTTCGTGTGGCACGGCTCGATCCGCAGCCCGGAGATCGCCGAGCAGGCCGCGTACTACGGTGACGGCTTCTTCGCCAACAACATCTTCTGGCCCAAGGAGCACTTCATCCGCCTGATCAACCTCTACCGTCAGCGGTACGCCCACTACGGGCACGGCACGCCCGAGCAGGCGATCGTCGGCCTGGGCGGCCAGGTGTTCATGCGCAAGAACTCCCAGGACGCCGTCCGCGAGTTCCGCCCGTACTTCGACAACGCCCCCGTGTACGGCCACGGGCCGTCGCTGGAGGAGTTCACCGCCGAGACCCCGCTCACCGTGGGCAGCCCGCAGCAGGTCATCGACCGGACGCTGGAGTTCCGCGAGTTCTTCGGCGACTACCAGCGCCAGCTGTTCCTCATGGACCACGCCGGCCTGCCGCTGAAGACCGTGCTGGAGCAGCTCGACCTCCTGGGCGAGGAGGTCGTGCCGGTGCTGCGCAAGGAGCTGGCCAAGGACCGCCCGGCCGGCGTCCCGGACGCGCCGACGCACGGCTCGCTGCTCCAGGCCCGTACGTCCCAGGCCGTCGAGGTCTGACCTCCAGAAAGGGAGATCCCCCCATGAAGCTCGTCGTCGTCACGGCCGGTCTGACCCAGCCGTCCTCCACCCGTCTGCTCGCCGACCGCCTGGCCGAGGCCACCCGGCGGCGGCTGGCCGGCGAGGCCGAGGTGCGCGTGGTCGAGCTGCGCGACCTGGCCGTGGACATCGCCAACAACCTGGTGACCGGCTTCCCCGGCGCCCGGCTGCGCGAGGTGATCGAGGCCGTGACGGAGGCCGACGGGCTCATCGCGGTCACGCCGACGTTCAGCGGCTCCTACAGCGGCCTGTTCAAGTCGTTCTTCGACGTGATCGACAACACGGCCCTGACGGGCACGCCCGTGCTGGTCGCGGCCACGGGCGGCACGCCGCGCCACTCGCTGGTGCTGGAGCACGCGCTGCGCCCGCTGTTCGCGTACCTGCGGGCCATCGTCGTGCCGACCGCCGTCTACGCCGCCTCGGAGGACTGGGGCGGCGGCGGTGACGCCTTCACCGACGGGCTCGGCGAGCGCATCGACCGGGCCGCCGGGGAGCTGGCCGGCCTGCTGGCGGGCCGGGCTCCGCGGAAGTCGAGCGACGATGGGGAGGTCGTCCCGTTTGCGGAGCAGCTCGCGGCTTTGCGCCCGCTGCGCTAGTTTGCAGCGGTGCTGACCGCTACGTTCCTCTCGCTGTCCCTCGTCCTGACCGGCGCGTCTACCCCAGACCTTAACGATCCGCACAAGAAGGACATCGCCATGCGGCTGGTGTCCAGTGCGGAGAACTCCTCGCTGGACTGGAAGGCCCAGTACGGCTACATCGAGGACATCAAGGACGAACGGGGCTACACCGCGGGCATCATCGGCTTCTGCTCCGGCACCGGCGACATGCTGAAGCTGGTCGAGCTCTACACCCGGCGCAGGCCCGGGAACGTGCTGGCCAAATACCTGCCGGCGCTGCGCAAGGTCAACGGCACCGACTCCCACAAGGGCCTCGGGAAGCCGTTCGTCAGGGACTGGAAGAAGGCCGCCGCCGACCCGGCCTTCCGGCGGGCCCAGAACCACGAGCGCGACCGGGTCTACTTCGACCCGGCCGTCCGCCGGGCCAAGAAGGACGGCCTGCGGGCGCTGGGCCAGTTCGCCTACTACGACGCCATGGTCATGCACGGCCCCGGCTCCGACAAGCTGAGCTTCGGCGGCATCAGGAAGGCCGCGCTGGCCAAGGCCGTCTCCCCCGCGCGCGGCGGCGACGAGGTCGCCTACCTGAACGCGTTCCTCGACGCCAGGAAGGCGGCGATGAAGGCCGAGGACGCCCACGACGACACCACCCGGGTCGACACCATGCAGCGCGTCTTCCTCAGGAAGGGCAACCTCGACCTCAGGCCGCCGCTGACCTGGAAGGTGTACGGGGACAAGTACACCATCAAGCGCTGATCGGGCGA
This sequence comes from Nonomuraea sp. NPDC049607, assembly GCF_040675375.1. Classification (NCBI taxonomy): domain Bacteria; kingdom Bacillati; phylum Actinomycetota; class Actinomycetes; order Streptosporangiales; family Streptosporangiaceae; genus Nonomuraea; species Nonomuraea sp. NPDC049607. The sequence goes on along the minus strand of NZ_JBFAOV010000022.1, from coordinate 122,197 downwards.
TCACGGTAGGTTGGTGAGCCAGCCGAACAAACGGGGTTAATCATGTCCAACGGTGCCCGTCATGGTCTGGGAGTGGTCGCGGGGCTGCTCCTTCCTCCACTGATCGCCGCCTGCCTCATGTACGGCATCGGCGAGATCGGCCTCACCATGGCCACCAGGTACACCATCTCGTGGCTGGGGCTCGGCGTGGTCGCGGCGGCCGGGGCCGGTCTGGCGTTCCTGGCCGGCTCGCGCCTGTCGCCCATCGCCTCGCTCCTCGGCGGCCTCGCCCTCACCGCGCTCGGCCTGGTGCCCGCGGTGGAGCTGAGCGCCGGCGTCCGGGTGATCCCCGACGGGCTGGTCACCGGGACGCTGGCGGCGGGCATGCAGACCGCCCTGTACACCGGGGTCATGCTGTTCCTCGGCGTGGCCCTGCTGGTCGTGTCGCTGTTCCCGTCGCGGTGGCGGTCCCTGGGGCGGCCGTCGGTCCACACCTCCGACTACGGCTCCGACTACGGCTCCGGTTACGGGGCGGCCGGGTCGCCGTACCTGCCGCCGGGCACCGCGGCCCACGACGTCACCAGGCCGATGCACCGCGAGTAGCGGCGTACCGGGCCTGGCAGAATGCGGCCATGCGCGACTCGAAGATCGTCGACTTCCTGGCCGAGCTGGCCGACAAGGTGCCCGCCCCCGGCGGCGGGGCCACCGCCGCGTTGCACGCGGCGCAGTCCGCCGCGCTGCTCGGCATGGTGGCCCGCTACACCACCGGCGAGCGGTACGCCGAGCACGCCGAGACCGTCGCCGCGGTGATCGGCGAGACCGACGCCCTGCGGGCCGGGGCACTGCGGCTGGCCGAGGAGGACGCGGCCGCCTTCACCATGGTCTCCGACGCCTACCGGCTGCCCAAGGGCGAGGAGCGCAGCGTCTCCATCGCCCGCGCCCTGGCCGGCGCGGCCGAGCCCCCGGCCCGGGTGGTGGAGACCGCCACGCGGCTGGTCGAGCTCTGCGAGCTGCTGCTGCCGATCGGCAACCGCAACGTCGTCACCGACGTCGCCGCAGCCGCCGACGCCGCCCGCGCCGCGCTCACCACCGCCCGGATCAACGTCGAGGTCAACCTGCGCGGCATCAAGGACGAGCCGGTCCGCGAGGAGCTGACCGCCCGCCTGGCGGGGGTCGAGGCGGCCGTCGCCGGGGCCGACCGGATCACCGCCGAGGTACGCGAGGAGATCACCCGATGAGGACGCTGACCGGCCGCGACCTGGCCACCGCGATCAAGGCCCAGACGCAGGCCGAGGCGTCCGCCGGACCGCAGCCCAGGCTGGCCGTCGTGGTCGCCACGGCCGACGAGGCCAGCCTGTGGTACGTGCGCTCGATCGCCAAGGCGGCCGCGGGCGTCGGCGTCGCCTGCGACATCGTCGACCTCGGCGCCGACGCGGACCCCGACAGGATTCACCAGACGCTGGCCGGGCTCAGCGCCGACGGCGCCGTCCACGGGGTCATGCTCCAGACGCCGCTGCCCGCAGGGGCCTCGGCGCAGGCGCTGGCCGCCGCCATCGACCCGCGCAAGGACGTCGACGGCGCGAACCCGCTCTCGCTCGGCCGCCTGGCCGCCGGGCTGCCCGCGTTCCCGCCCGCCACCGCGGCGGCCGTCATGGCCCTGCTCGACCACTACGAGGTGCTGCTCGAAGGGCGGCGGGCGGTGGTCGTCGGCCGCTCGACGGTGGTCGGCAAACCGCTGGCCCACCTGCTGCTCGACCGGCACGCCACGGTCACCGTCTGCCATTCGCGCACCCGTGACCTGGCCTCGGTCACCGCCGGGGCCGAGGTGCTCGTGGCCGCCGTCGGCCGCGCCGGGCTCATCGGCGCCGCGCACGTCGCGCCGGGCGCGGTGGTGATCGACGTGGGCACCAACCCCACCGACGACGGCGGGCTCACCGGCGACGTCGACTTCGCGGCGGTCTCGGAGGTGGCGGGCGCGCTGACCCCGGTGCCCGGCGGCGTCGGCCCGGTGACCACCGCGTTGCTGCTCCGGCACACCGCCCGAGCGGCGAACCTGCCCTGAACCCCGGACATCGGAGAGTGGAGACCCGCGATGGGTGACGTCCTGATCGTGCAGAACAGCAGGAGCGGCGGTCCGAGCCGGCTCGGCGGCTGGCTGGAGGAGGCCGGGCTGCGGCTCGACGTGGTGCTCGCGCACGAGGGCGCGCCGCTGCCCGACCGGCTGGACCGGCACGACGCCATGATCATGCTCGGCGGCGGCTACCTGCCCTCCGAGGACGACCGGGCCCCGTGGCTGGCCGGCGCCCGCCGGCTGGTGGGCCAGGCGCTGGAGGAGGGCGTGCCGCTGTTCGGCATCTGCCTGGGCGGCCAGATGCTCGCCGAGGTGGCCGGCGGCGAGGTGACCGGCGACACCGGCGCGCCGGAGAACGGCAGCCTGCCGGTCACGCTCCGGCCCGAGGCGGCCGACGACCCGCTGTTCCAGGGGCTGCCGCCGGTGGTGCCCGCGATCGAGCACCACAAGGACGCCGTCACCCGGCTGCCCGCCGGGGCGGTGTGGCTGGCGGAGACGCGTGCCTGCCCGTACCAGGCGTTCCGGGTCGGCGAGCGGGCGTGGGGGGTGCAGTTCCATCCCGAGGTGCTGCCCGCGCGGGTACGCGAGTGGACGCCCGACGGCTTCGACCCCGCGGAGGTCTACGCCGGGGCGGTGGCCGACGAGCCGGTCTCCACGCCGGTCTGGCGCGAGGTGGCGCTGCGCTTCGCCAAGATCGTCAGCGGCCGGACGCCCGCCGACCGGGCCTGAGCGCCACGGCAGGACTGCGGGCCGGTGGCGCCGGCCTGGCGGGGGTCAGTTTCCCGTCTTCTTCAACGTCCCCGTGGTGGTGACCGCGCCTCGTGTGTGGAAGTAGTTGTAGGTCAGGGTGCCGTTCGCGTGGCGTTCGAGGGCGATGTTGCCTTCCGGCGTGCACCCTGTGCCGCTGGTGAGCGTCTCGGCCAGTTCCAGGCCTTCGGGAGAAGCGGTCCGGAGTGTGAGCTCGCCGGCGCAGTGCAAGGGCTCGTACGCGACGGTTCCCACCGGCTCGCCCGCCTCTCCGTTCCGCAGTCGAAGCCGCACTTCGTACGAGCTGCCGCCTTGGGTGAGGGTCCCCGACCACACGCCGAGGAAGGAGCGCGGCAGGGTCTCGTGGACGGGCGGCGTCGGTGCCGGGGTGGGCGCCTGCGACGCGGAGCCGGACGCGGGGCCGGACGCGGGGCCGGACGTGGGGCCGGACGTGGGGCTGACGGTCGGGGCAGGCTCTGGCTGCTGAACCGCCGGCGACGTCCTGGCTCGGTCCCGCCGGGCCTCCGCCCGCTCCGCCTCGTCGCCCAGAAAGGACAGAATGCCCACCGCTGCGCTTATCGTCGCCAGGACCAGCCCCAAGCCGGTGACGACAGCCTTCCACGGGCCAGGAGAGCGCCCTGTTCGTGCCTCCTCGTTCATGGCGCGCCTCCTTGTCCTCACCGTGCGAACGGGGAGTCCCCCGAAGGAGTTCCCCGCTGCGCCCGCTCTCATGGGCCGCCGGCGACGCGGGCGCCTACGGAGCCCGGCCGCTGATCATATGACGAGATCCGGACGATCATCCCTGGTCCAGAGGGGCGTCAAGGCCGCCGCCGTGAGTTAGCGTCTGGCCATGAAGATCAAGTTTGCCGCCGCCCTGGTCGCCGCGGCCACCGCCGTCTCGCTCACCCCCTCCGCCGCCAGTGCCGAGCCCCTCCCGTCCAACTGCCGCGCCGGGATCGGTTACAACGCCGCCTACTCCTGGGCGAACTGCACCGGCGGTGCGGGTTACGTGCGGGCCATCGCGACCTGCTCCAACGGTTCCTACACCGTCAAGTCCTACGGCTCGTGGCAGTGGGTCGGCACGCAGTCGGAAGCGCACTGCGCCTGGGGGTATGCCACGGCCGTGGCGGCTTCCTACGACATCAAGGCCTACTGACCCACCGCCACCGCCCGGCCCCTGCCACGGCGGCCCGGGCCGGGCGGTGGCGGCTCGGCGGTCCCGGCACGGGGACGGCCCGGTCCGGCGCCTTGCGGTCGAGGCCGGGCGCGAAAGGCCCTAACTTGGGCGGGGTGCGGGTAAACAGACTTCATCCCTGGCCGGACGACGTCGCCGAGGCCGAGGCCGTCCAGGACCGGCTGCGCGGACGCGTCGAGCTCTCCGGGCCCACGGAGTTCACCCTGGTGGCCGGCCTCGACGTGCACTACCACGGCGACGACGACGTGACGGCGGCGGCGGTCGTCCTGGACGCGGCGACCCTGGAACCGGTCGAGCGGGCGGTGGCCCACGGCAAGGCGGCCTTCCCGTACGTGCCCGGCCTGTTCGCCTTCCGCGAGCTGCCCACCCTGGTCGAGGCGCTCGAACGCCTGGCCGTCACCCCCGACCTGCTGGTCTGCGACGGCCACGGCCTGGCGCACCCGCGCGGCTTCGGCCTGGCCTGCCACCTGGGCGTGCTGACCGGCCTGCCCGCGATCGGGGTGGCCAAGACGCCGTTCGTGGGCGAGCACGAGCCGCCGGGCCGGGAGCGCGGCGACTGGACGCCGATCGTCCACGAGGGCGTCACGGTGGGCCGGGCGCTGCGCACGCGGCGGGACACGAAACCGGTCTACGTCTCCCAGGGACACCGCATCGGCCTGGACACCGCCACGTCCCAGACCCTGCTGCTCACCCCCCGCTACCGCCTGCCCGAGCCCGTGCGCCAGGCCGACCACCTGGCCCGCCACCCCGGCGGGACCTGACCGCCCCCCTCGGCCGGTCCCGCCGGGACGGTCACCGCCGCCAGGCCCAGACGACGAGCCACACGCTGAGCCCGAAGATCGTCATGCCCAGCGGCACGTGCGCGGCCACCGCCCCCGACCCGCCGAGCATCGACTGCAGGAAGCCGAGGAGCAGCACCCCCAGGCTGACCAGCGCGGGCCACCCGGCGCCGCGCCCCGGCCGCCACATCAGCACGGCCGCGACGAGCTGGAGCAGCCCGAGCAGGTGGACCGCGCCCGCCCCCGCCCCGTGCAGGCCCGTGCCGGCCCCGCTCATGAGCTGCCCCGCCGTGACGGCCTGCAGCAGCACCGCCAGCATGCTGAGCGTGGCGAGGGCCTTGAACGCGGTCAGGTACCCGCTCCCCTTGACGACCTGGGTGACCACTGGACTCTCCTTCGACCTCGGGTGGACGCCCCCAGGATCGCGCCGCCGCCGTCGCCGGGCATCCGCCCTCCGTCGTCATCCCGGCTACGCCCTGCGGCGTACGCTCACGACGGGTCGTGCGCCCCCGAGGAGGCCAGTGGGGGCAGGATCGCCTGGGCGTCCGCGCCGCCGAACCAGAGCCCGATCACGAACGCGGCCGTCGCCTCCAGCTGCGCCGCCCGGTCGAGGCCGCCGCCGTCCAGCGGGGTGCAGCCGAGGTCGCGGACCAGGCCCCGGACCAGGTCGAGCGCCTCGGGGTCGTCGCCGCACAGGGGCACCGCCAGCGGGCGTCCGCCGAACACGGGCGGTGTCATCCGCCACACGTCCACGTGGCACAGGTTGAACGCCTTCACCACGTGCCCGCCCGTGAGATCGGCGATCCGGCGGGCGAGCGGACGGGTGGCGTCGTACCTGTCGGGGGCGGCGGCGTTGGTCACGTCGATGAGCGGCTTGCCGCGCAGGGCCGGACCGGCGGCGGCCAGCACGTCGGCCAGCCCCGCCTCCCGGACGCCCACCATGACCACGTCGCCGGACGCGGCCGCCTCCGCCCAGCTCCCCGCCCGTGCCGCCGGGCGTCCGGCCTGGGCGTTTATGCTCTCCGCGAGGGCGCGGGCCCGTTCCGGGTCGCGTCCGCTGACGGTCACCTCGTGCCCGGCCCTGATCCACTGCGTGCCGAGCGCGTCGGCCATGCCGCCGGCGCCCAAGATCCCGATCTTCATGGTCGTCCTCCGTGAGCTGAAAGGGCTTTACTAGGACAAGGACTGTAGAAATGTCGTCACACACCAATCGGTGCCTATCGGAGGGCTCACGTGTTCCTCGCCGACTGCCAGGCCAGACTGGCCTTCGACCTGATCGCCAACACCTGGAACGCGGTCGTCGTCTGGTCGCTGCGCCACGGCCCGCGCCGCCCCGGGGAACTGCGCGCGGAGATCGGCGGGATCAGCCCCAAGGTGCTCACCGAGACGTTGCGCCGCCTGGAGTTCAACGGCCTGGTCGACCGGCGGTCCTACGCCGAGGCCCCGCCCCGCGTCGAGTACGCGCTGACCGACCTGGGCCGCACCCTGCTGGGCCCGATCGAGGCGTTCGGCGTCTGGGCGCACGACCACGCCGACGAGGTCATGGACGCCCAGGACCGGTCGACGGGCTGCCAATCCTCCACTTCATGAGGAATCTTTAACTCAGCGTTACTGGATGATTACTCTGGGTAGCAAGTCGGTGGTTGATTCCACCGTCCCCAGGAGGTACTCATGCCTGTCGTCCCACGCCGCGCCGCCCTTGCCGCGGCCGTCCTGACCGCCGGCCTGTCCGCCGGTCTGTCCGTGGCGCCCGCTCACGCCGTCGTCGACCCCGCCCACGCGGTGACCTGCGCCGCCGAGTCCGCCACCGGCCTGACCACGCTGGTGGACCCGATGGCCCCCCAGGCCCCGACGGAGATCCCCGCGGCGGGCTGCCTGCATCCCTGACCGGCCATCACGGGCCACCGCGCAAGGCGGTGCGGCGCGCCATGCCGCACCGCCGATCCCGGCCCTTCCCCCGTCCGACAGCGCCATCCCCGTGCCCGACCAGCAGCAGTCGAGGAGTCCCCATTGAAGTTCCGAATCCTGACCAGCGCAGCGGTCCTCGCTCTGGCGGCGGCGGCCGCCGTTCCCCCAATCGTCCTCGGGTCAGGGGGCCGAAACGAACCGGGGAACATCAATGTCCAGGCCATCGTCGACCGGGTCAACATCTTCACGTCGTAGTGAGGCCGCCACAGTTGACCGTGGCCGAGTCCGAGTCCGCTCCCCGGCCGCGGAGCATGCTGCACCACGTGGGCTACGTCATGTTCCTCAGCCGGTGGATACAGGCGCCGCTCTACCTCGGGCTGATCGTCGCCCAGGTCGTGTACGTGTGGCGGTTCATGGTCGAACTCGCCCACCTGGTCGAACTCGGCTTCGGCGGCAATCCTCCGGAGACCACGATCATGCTGATCGTCCTGGGGCTCGTCGACGTCGTGATGGTCTCGAACCTGCTGATCATGGTCATCATCGGCGGCTACGAGACCTTCGTCTCGCGGCTGCGCATCGACGGACACCCCGATCAGCCCGAGTGGTTGTCCCACGTCAACGCAAACGTCCTCAAAGTCAAGCTGGCCATGGCGATCATCGGGATCTCGGGGGTGCACCTCCTGCAGATCTTCATCAACGCCGCCCGGCCGGCCATCACCGACAGGGAACTCGTATGGAAAACACTGATCCATCTCACCTTCGTGGTCTCGGCGCTCGCACTGGCCGTGATGGATCGAATCATGGCAGGCGGGCGGCACGTCCAGCAGGCGCACCGGGAACAGCAGCCCGGCGGTGTCGCGCAGGAGCGGGTCGCCGCAGCCTAGCGGTCGCGCTGCTGACCGGCGCGGGGCTGCTGGCGTCCGTGGCGCCCGCGTACGCCTCGGCCTCGCCGGGCGCGGCGCCCGCCCAGGGGCCGCGGCCGCTCATCGGCGACGTGATCGTCTTCAACGACGAGATCGTCGAGCCGGTGTCGCTTCCGGTGAGCACCTGCGGCGGGCTGCTGCCGGTGCTGAGCGGCGCGCCCACCGGGTGCAAGGACACGTCCCGGGTGTCGGACGACGACGCCTGAGACCTCCGGCGCCCGCCCGCGGGGGCGGGCGGGCGCCGGGCCCGGCCGGGTCAGCCGAAGAGGCGTTCGAGGACCTCGGCCACGCCGTCCTCGTCGTTGGAGGACGTACGGTGCCCGGCCGCGGCCAGCACCAGCGGGTGCGCGTTGGCCATCGCGTAACCGGCCCCGGCGAAGGCCAGCACGGCCAGGTCGTTGGGCATGTCGCCGAACGCCACCACCTGCGCGGGCTCGACCCCGCGCTCCTCGCACAGCTCCGCCAGCATGCCCGCCTTGGTCACGCCCAGGGCGCTGACCTCCAGGAGGCCCGGCACGCCGGAGTGGGTGACCTCGGCCAGCTCCCCGACCGCCGCCGCGGCGACGGCGGACATCTCGTCGGCGGTGTGCGCGGGCGAGAGCACCAGCAGCTTGACGATCGGCTCGCCGGCCTCGCACGCCGAGGCCACCTCCCGGTAGTGCTCGACGTCGTGCGCGACCCGCCTGGTGTAGCCGGACTCGGTGAGCACGCCCGTGCCGGTCTCGATCGCGAAGGCCGCCCCGGGCAGCGCCGCGGCCAGGCTGTCGGCGACCTTCCTGGCGGCCCGCGGCTCGATCGTGCGGCTGGCGACGATCTCGGCGGTGGCCAGGTCGTACAGGAGGGCGCCGTTGCTGCAGATCGCCAGGCCGGTCAGGCCCGCCTGCCCGGCGATGGCGTGGACGGAGCGCGGCGGCCGGGCGGTGACGAAGACGATCTCCGCTCCGGCGTCGCGGGCCAGGCCCAGGGCCTGTTCGGTGCGCGGGGAGATGATCCCGGCGGAGGTCAGCAGGGTGCCGTCCAGGTCGGTGGCCACGATGCGGGGCCGGGTGGCGGGGGTCACGTCACCTACGGTAGGGCCTGGGGTTCGGGGGCCCGCGGAGTAGGGTGCCCTCGTGTCTACTCCTTCGGGGCGTTTCGCCCGATCTGGGCCGCGGCCGGCCGACGGGCTCGCGCCCGTGTTCCGGTTCGCGTCCGAGCTGGTCGCCTGGGTGGCGATGCCGTGGGCGCTGGCCTCCTGGTCGGTGTGGGCGGCCGTGTTGTCGGTGGTGGTGCTGATCGGGCTGCCGACGGTGTTCGCCACGCCCGGCGACAAGCGCGGCGTGGTGGTCGCCGTGCCGGGGTTCGTGACGGTGGCGCTGGTGGCCCTCCAGCTCGTGGCGGCGGTGGCGGCGGCGTGGGTGGCCTGGCACGCGGCGGTGGCCGCGGTGGTCACGGTGCTGGCGGTGGTCACCGTGGTGCTGGAACTGCCCCGCTGGCGCTGGCTGCTGACCGGCTGAGCCCCTTCGGAGCGGCGTCGCGGCCTCCCGGAACGCAGGCCCTTCAGGCGTTGCAGGCACGCCCTTCAGAGGCGCATCTCGGAGGGGAGGCGGGTGGCGGCGTTGAGGAGCTCCAGGCCGAGCAGTTCGCCCGAGGCGCCATAGTCGAGGACGACGTCCTCCGACACGGTCTGTCGTACCGCCTCACCTGGCACTATTTCATGCTTCATCGCGATATAGGCGATGTCTCGATCTTTGTCCCAGTTGACGTACACGGTCTGGGTGCGTTGCCGGTCCGGCGGGGTGTCGTCCGGGCGCAGCAGGCCCTCCTTGGCCTCGTGCGAGCCGGCCAGCGCCGCCCGTACCATGGCCAGCGCCACCTCGACCGCCTCCAGCGCGTCGCGGCCGGTCGCCCTTCGCTCGTGCTCCCATCCGGCCAGCCCGTCGATCCGGTACGGGCACGACCACTCCCCCGCCTCCTCGTACGGCACGCCGACGGTGACGACCACCTCGCGCGGCGGCACGGTCTCCAGCACCAGTACTCGTTGGGCGATCTCGTACATGTCGCATCATCTACCCCGGCGCCCGCTTCCGGAAGACCCGCGACCCGAGCCATATCATCCGGGGCCGATGCTTACCGGATTCGAGCCGCGGCGGGTTAGTGTGCGTTGGGGTCGCAAGGGGGCCTAGATGAACGAGTCGTTCGGCACACGCCTGCGTGCCAGGCTGGACAAATTCGGCCCGCTCTGTGTGGGCATCGATCCGAGCCCGGCGTTGCTCGACGCCTGGGGCCTCGACGACTCACCGGGCGGCCTTGAGCGCTTCAGCCGCACGGTGGCCGACACGATCAGCGACGTGGCCGCCGTGGTCAAGCCGCAGTCGGCCTTCTACGAGCGCTGGGGCAGCCGCGGCGTGGCCGTCCTGGAACGCACCATCGCCGACCTGCGCGAGGCCGGCACGCTGGTGCTGCTCGACGTCAAGCGCGGCGACGTCGACACCACGATGGCCGCCTACGCCGAGGCCTACCTCGACCGGGGCAGCCCGCTGGCCGCCGACGCGGTGACGCTCAGCCCCTACCTGGGGTTCGGCTCGCTGGAGGTGGCGATCACCTCGGCGGTGGCCAACGACGCCGGGGTCTTCGTGCTGGCCCGCACCTCCAACCCGGCGGCGGCCGGATTGCAGCAGCGGGTGGCCGACCTGGTGATCGCCGGGGCCGCCGCCGCGAACGCGGGCCACGAGCCGTTCGGGCCGGTGGGAGTGGTGATGGGGGCCACGCTGCCCGCGCTCGACCACTCCCTGGCCGGCCTCGACGGGCCGATCCTGGCTCCGGGGCTCGGCGCGCAGGGCGCCTCCCCCGCCGACGTGGCCCGCCTGTTCGCCCCGGTACGCGGCTCCGTCGTCCCGTCGGTCTCCAGGGCCGTCCTGGCCGACCCGAAGCGGCTGCGGTCGAGGACCCTGCACTACCGGGACGAATGCGTCAGATACCTGACGGACTGAGCCGGTCGACGGCGGCCAGCACCGCCCGTACCGAGGCGGTGAGCACCGAGGTGTCCTGACCGGCGCCCCAGCCGATCACGCCGCCGACCCGGGCCTCCACGTACGCGACCGCGCTGCTGCCCGTCCCCGGGTCCACGGCGTGCTCGGCGTAGTGCAGGACGTCGACCTCGACGCCGTCCCCGGCCAGCGCGGCGGTCAGCGCGGACAGCGGCCCGTTGCCGGTGCCGCGCAGCACCCGTCCGGATTCGAGCACGCCCTCGAACTCGTGCGTCCCCGGCGCGGTCTCGGCCGTGCGCCAGGAGGCGAACCCGCCGCGCTCGCCGGGGGCGATGTAGGTGGCGTGGAAGAGCGACCACAGCTCGTCGGCGGTGATCTCCTCGCCGCTGTCGTCCGTGGCCCGCTGCACCGCCGCCGAGAAGTCGATCTGGAGACGGCGCGGCAGGTCGAGCCCGTGGCGGGCGCCCAGCAGGTACGCGATGCCGCCCTTGCCCGACTGGCTGTTGACCCGGATGACGGCCTGGTAGTCGCGCCCCACGTCGGCCGGGTCGATGGGCAGGTACGGCACCTCCCACGGTGCCAGCTCCGGCGGCACGCCCAGCTCGGCGGCCCGCGCGGCGTGGTGGGCCAGGCCCTTGCCGATGGCGTCCTGGTGGGTGCCGGAGAAGGCGGTGTAGACCAGGTCGCCGGCGTAGGGGTGGCGGTCGTGGACGGGCAGGCGGTTGCAGTGCTCGACGACGCGCCGGACCTCGTCGACGGCCGAGAAGTCGATCATCGGGTCGACGCCCTGGGAGTGCAGGTTGAGCGCGAGGGTCACCAGGTCGACGTTGCCGGTGCGCTCCCCGTTGCCGAACAGGCAGCCCTCCACCCGCTGCGCCCCGGCGAGCACGGCCAGCTCGGCGCAGGCCACGCCGGTGCCGCGGTCGTTGTGCGGGTGCACCGACAGGATCACCGAGTCGCGGCGGTCGAGATGGCGGTGCATGTACTCGATCTGGTCGGCGTACACGTTGGGGGTGGAGATCTCGACGGTCGCGGGCAGGTTGTGGATCACCGGGCGGTCCGGGGAGGCGTCCCAGAGGGCGGTCAGGTCGTTGCAGACCTCCAGCACGAAGTCGGGCTCGGTGAGGTTGAACACCTCGGGCGAGAACTCGAAGCGCACCGGCAGCCCCTCGGCCAGGCGGGCGACCTGGCCGGCCGCGTCCAGGACGAGCTTGCGCAGGTCGTCCCGGTCGCGGCCGAGCACCACGTCCCGCCAGACGGGCGCCGTCGCGGTGTAGAGGTGCACGACCACGTCGGGCAGGCCGCGGATCGACTCGAAGGTGCGCTCGATCAGGTCCTGACGGGCGGCGGTGAAGGCCACCACGGTCACGTCCTCGGGCACCGCGCCGGGCTCGGCCAGTTCCCTGAGGAAGTCGAAGTCGAGCCTGCTGGCCGACGGGTAGCCGACCTCGATCTCCTTGAAGCCCATCCGCGCCTGGAGGTCGAACAGGCGGCGCTTGCGTGCCGGGTCCATCGGCTCGGCCAGCGCCTGGTTGCCGTCACGCAGGTCGACGGGGACCCAGAGGGGGGCGCTGGTGATGCGGCGCGAGGGCCAGGCGCGCTCGCCGGCCACGGGCACCTCGACCCGTTCGTGGGCGGGCCGGTAGCGGTGGGAGGGCATCGCGCTGGGGCGCTGCCGGTTCCATTCGTACACGTCTTCGTTCCTTCTCGGCGATCGGACGACCGGCAGCACCTCGCACGCCGCGGCGGGGTGCCGGTCCGGTCAGGCCCCGCCGCGGCGGCCGAGAAGAAGGAGACCGTACGACGACATGGCGGCTACACTAACCACAACACAGGTCCTCAGACAACCTGAGAGGTACACATGCCGCTCGGCGCCCTCCGCCGCAGCCCCCTGGTCGACCAGGCCGTCGAGCATCTGCGCGAGCAGATCACCGGAGGCCACTGGCCGGTCGGCACCCGCCTGCCCGGCGAGAACGCGCTGGCCCAGACACTCGGGGTAGGCCGGTCCACGGTCCGCGAGGCACTGCGGGCGCTGGCCGGCGCCGGGCTGGTACGGGCGCGTCAGGGCTCGGGCGTGTTCGTCATCGCCTCGGAGCCGGTCCAGGACTGGCCCGCCCGGCTGCGGCGGGCCGCGATCACCGACGTGTACGAGGTCCGCATGATGGTCGAGACGCAGGCGGCCAGGCTGGCGGCGGCGCGGCGTACCGACGAGGACGTGGCGGCGATGGAGGCGGCGCTCCAAGCCCGCGAGCAGGCGGCCGGCGGGGACGACGCGGCCTTCGTGGACGCCGACATCGCGCTGCACGCGGCGGTCGTGGCGGCGGCGGGCAACCCGGTGCTCACGGACCTGTTCGCCGAGTTCGCCCCGGCGTTGCGGGAGGGCCTGATCGACATGGTGGAGCTGCTGGGGCTGCGCGAGCACGACCGCAACCCGGGGCACGGCACGCACGCCGCGCTCGTGGCGGCGGTCCGCGACGGGGACGCGACGGCGGCGAGCGACCTGCTGGCGGCCGAGCTGGAACAGACCCTCGCCCGCCTGCACACGACCCCGGGCGGCCGGTGACCGCCGACCGGCGGGCCGGGCCCGTCGCGGCGACGGACCGGGGGGCAGACCGTGCGGCGGGTGCGGCGGGTGCGGTCAGGAGGTGGGGCCGGCGTCGGTGCGAATGACGTCCTCGCCTTCGTCGTCCTCCTCGGGCGGCTCTTCCGGGGTGGGCTCCTCCTGCTCGTCCGGCGGGTCGGCGGACACGGGGCGGCGGGTCCTGGGCGACCCCGAGAAGGATCGTTCGGCGACCACGTCGGTCTCCCCTTCCACGCCTCCCACCGCCTCGGGCAGGTCGTCGGGCTTCCGCCTCGCGTGGCCCACCGCCTCGGGCAGGTCGTCGGGCTGCTCGCTCATGGCCCCCACCTGCCCGTGACGGCGTCCCTTGACGCCCGGCCGGACGTCAAGGGACGGGCTAGGACAGCTTCCGCAGGGCGTCCTCGATCTCGGCCCTGACCGGCATCGACGTGCTGGCGCCCGCCCGCTGCACCGACAGCGCCGCCGCCACCGAGGCGAACCGCAGCGCCTCGGCCGGCGCCAGCCCCTCGGCCCGCGCCACCGACAGCGCGCCCACGAACGTGTCACCGGCGGCCGTCGTGTCGACAGCCTTCACCCTGATCGCGGGCACCCGCAGCCGCTCGCCCGAGCGGGAGCCGTAGAGCGCGCCCTGCGAGCCCAGCGTGATGACGGCCTCCTCGACGCGTTCGAGGAGCGCGTCGAGGGCGGCCTCGGGGTCGGCCTGCCCGGTGATGTCGGCGGCCTCGTGCTCGTTCGGGACGATCATGGTGACCGCGTCGAGCAGCTCGTCGGGCAGCGGCTGGGCGGGCGCCGGGGTCAGGACGGCGGGCACGCCGGACACGCGGGCCGCCTCCGCGGCGGCCATGACGGCCTCCATGGGCAGTTCGAGCTGGAGCAGCAGGGCCCGCGACCCGGCGATCGTGGCCAGGTCGCCGCCGGACGGCCCGGTCACGGTGCCGTTCGCGCCCGGCACGACGATGATCGAGTTGCCGCCGGCGTCGTCGACCACGATGTGCGCGATGCCGCTGGGGCCGTGCACCTCGCGCAGGCCGTGGACGTCCACGCCGGCCTCGGCCAGGGTGGAGCGCATCTCGGCGCCGAAGCCGTCGTCGCCGACCGCGCCGAGGAAGGACACCTGCGCACCGGCGCGGGCCGCGGCGATGGCCTGGTTGGCGCCCTTGCCGCCGGGCACGGTCCGGAACGAGTGACCGGTGACCGTCTCACCCCGCTTGGGGGCTTCAGATACGTACGCGACGAGGTCCATGTTCGCGCTGCCGAAAACCGAGATCATGACGCCATCATCTCCTGAGTACGTCGCGCCAGTTCGCCGAGCCCCACCCCGTCGAAGCCGGTCAGGCTGCTGGACAGGCTGTCGCGCATGAGCCAGCGGTCCGGCACGCCGCCGTTCAGCGCGCCCGCGACGGACCCCGCCGTGGCCCCGGCCGAGTCGGTGTCCCAGCCACCGGCGACCGCGCCCGCGATCGTGGCGGTGAAGTCGCCCCGCCCGTGGATCAGGGTGGCGGCGACCAGGGCGGCGTTGTTGATCGTGTGCACCCAGTGCAGCGTGCCATGCCGCTGGTGCAGCAGGTCGATGACACGCTCGAAGTCCGGCTCGCGGGCGGCGTCGGCGGCGGCCAGGCTGACCGCCTCGTGCAGGCGGGAGTTCCGCGGCACCACCGACAGGCCCGCCTCGACGACCTCCCGGGGCGAGCCGGCGACCAGCGAGGCGGCGCACATGGCCGCGACGAACATCGCGCCGTAGATCCCGTTGGCCGTGTGGGTGAGCCGGGCGTCGCGCCAGGCCAGCTCGGCGGCCGCGGCGGGGTCGCCGGGGTTGGCCCAGCCGTAGACGTCGGTCCTGATGAAGGCGCCGATCCACTCGCGGAACGGGTTGCGCCGGGTGGCCGTCTCCGGGGGCTCGAAGCCGTCGAGCAGGTTGCGGTAGGCGACCCGCTCGGCGGTGAACGTCCGGCCGGCCGGAAGCTCGTCCAGCCACAGCTTGGCGACGTCCTCGGTGGTGAAGCCGCGGCCGTGGCGCTCCAGGACGGACAGCGCCAGCAGCGGGTAGTTGAGGTCGTCGTCCTCGGGGATGCCGTCGATGTTCTCGGCCAGGGAGTTGACCGCGCTGCGCCGGTTCCACGGCCACCTGCGCGCGATCTCCTCCGGCAGGCCCTCGGCGGTGAACCAGCCGGTCACGGGCCAGTTGCCGGTGGCCTCGGCGATCTGCCTGATGCCCTCGCGCGGGATCTTCTCCACCGGCTTGCCCAGCACGCATCCGGCCGCCCGTCCCTGCCAGGCGCCCAGCAGCCGCGCCGGGTCGGCCTTCGCGGCCGTCCCGGACGAGGGCCAGCCGGGGCAGGCGGCGACGATGGCGTCCAGCTCGGACGGCTCGGCCAGCGGCGACGGGATCGCGGCCAGCTCGTCCAGCAGGCTCTCGGCCAGGGGACGCAGCCGGGCGGCGGCGGCCTCGGAGGCGCCGGCGCGCGGCGGGGCGTCGTGGCCGCCCGCCGCGTGCCAGCGTCCGGCCAGCTCGCGCACCTGCGGCAGGTCGCCCCTGCCGTCCTCGGCGGCCTGGCGCAGCTCGTGGCCCACCAGGTCCTCCGGCTGCACCCAGGTGAGCCTGATCATCGCGCGTCCAGCTCGGCGAAGGCGGTCTCGTGGGCGCGCCGCCGCGCCAGGTCGTCGGCGTGCACCCGGCGCGCCACCTCGGCGATGGCCAGGCCGGGCGCCACCAGGTCGGTACGGCTGGCCGCCCCGATCTGCTCCACCCACTGCGCGGGCACCGCGGACAGCCCCCCGAGGGCGCCCGCGATCGCTCCGCCCATG
The DNA here is from genome assembly GCF_040675375.1 of Nonomuraea sp. NPDC049607. NCBI lineage: Bacteria > Bacillati > Actinomycetota > Actinomycetes > Streptosporangiales > Streptosporangiaceae > Nonomuraea > Nonomuraea sp. NPDC049607. Next base: position 106,240 of record NZ_JBFAOV010000022.1, on the reverse strand, counting down.
GAGGCGATCGAGTCGGCGTCGCGGCCGTAGTTCACGCCGCCGAGCACGGTGTCGCGGAAGTCGCCCTTGGCCGCGACCAGGAAGCCCAGCGCCAGCGGCAGCTCCTCGATGCTGTGCACCCGGCTCGGCCGGCGCGCGCCGAGGCCCTGGTCGCGGTAGGTGTCGGCGACCGTGTCGAAGGGCCGTACGGCCGCGCGCAGCGTCTCGAACGAGCCCTCCCAGTGGCCGACCCCGGCGGCGGCCTCGCAGACCGCCTCGATGGCGGCGCGGGTGCCGTCCTTGGCCAGGCGCAGGCAGGCGGCGACCACGGAGTCGACCGTGGCGCCCGGCCGCATGGCCTCGGCGACGGCGGCGGCCATCACGCCGGCGGCCTCGCGTCCGTAGCTGGACTGGTGGGCCCCGGCCAGGTCGACGGCCTCGGCGTAGGCGGCGTCGGGGTCGGCGGCGTTGACGATGCCGACGGGCGCGACGTACATGGCCGCGCCGCAGTTGACGATGTTGCCGACGCCGGCCTCGCGCGGGTCGACGTGCCCGTAGTGCAGGCGGGCCACGATCCACTTCTCGGCCAGGAAGATCCGGTGCAGCGGCAGCGCCTCGGCCTCCAGCTCGGGGATCCACCGCCGCTCGCCCATCAGCTCCGGCACGAGGTGGTCGGCCATGGCGTACGCCCCCAGGTGCCCGCCGACCTTCTCGTACACGCGGATCAGGGCGTGCGTCATCAGGGTGTCGTCGGTGATGTGCCCGTCGCCCTTGTGGTACGGCGCGATCGGCCGGGCGTTGCGCCAGTCCTCGTTGTACGGCGGCACGATGCCCTCGACCCGGCCGCCGTACCTGTTCACGATCTGTTCGGGAGTCCAGCCCTCGGTGGCGCCGCCCAGCGCGTCTCCGACCGCCGCCCCCGCCACGCAGCCAGTGGCCCTGTCCTCAAGCGGCGTCATGCGATTCCCTTCGTCAGTTCGATCAGATCCTTGCCCGCCAGCGACGGCAGGCAGCAGCCCGCCAGCGCGCGGGCCGGCGCGAGCCACCCCTCCGGGATCGCGCCGTACCCACTGGCGGCCCCCGCCAGTGCGCCGGTCAGCGCGGGCGCCGAGTCGGCGAGCGCGGACAGGCAGGCGGCGGCCGGGACGGCGCGGGCGAGGTCGCCCCCCGCCGCCTCGGCCAGCGCCAGGGCGACGGGCACCGTCTGGGCGGCGCCCACGCCGTAGCTGTAGACGTGGTCGAGCAGCGCGGCGTCCAGCGCGGGCACCGCGCCGAACGGGTCGCCGGCCTTCCTGGCCGCGGCCAGCGCCACCCGGGCGTTGTGCCCGATGGCGGTGTCCTCGGGCAGGACGGCGAGCGCCGCCTCCACGGCCTCCCCCACCGAGCCCGACGCGACCGCCGCGGCGACGGCGGCGGCCATGGCCTGGGCGCCGAGCAGCCCGTCGCCCGCGTTGGTCACCTGGGCGTCCTCGGTCGGGTCCTTGCCCAGGGCTCCGAACGCGACCGCCCGTACGGCGGCGGCGTCGTCGAAGTGGTGCGGGTTGTCGTGCCCGGAGGCCGGCGGCTCCAGGCCCCTGGCCAGGTTGTCCAGCGCGGTGGCCACCGAGATGCGCGCCCGGACGTCGGTCAGCTCCCGGAACGCCGCGGCCCGCGGCCGGTCGATCGTCAGCAGCGTCCAGGCCAGCCATTCGGCGTCGTCGGACGGGCCGACGGCCAGCGGCGCGATCGGCTGGTTGAGCGCGAACGGCACCGGCAGCGTGGTGACCCGGTGCTCCTCGGCGAAGGCGTCCAGCTCGCGGTGCAGGCGCCGGCTCCAGGGCGCGTGCAGGGCGGCGCGGTGCCTGGCCGCGGGCCAGCCGACGGCGTCGCCCACGGCGAGCCCGATGAAGGCCCCCCTGATTCTGTCCCCCGACATGATGATCTACAGTCCTTCCGCCAGCTCGTCGGCGACGTCCAGCACGTGTCTTCCGGCCACGACGGGCAGGCATTTCCCGCTCACCGGGCCGATCTGGGCGGCCCATCGGGCGGGCACGCCCTGCTCTCCCTGGATGGCGCCGGCGATCGCGCCGGCGATGGCGCCGATCGTGTCGGCGTCCCTGCCCAGGCTCACCCCGAACGTCACCGTCGCCTCCACCTCGCCGCCGCCCGCCAGGACGGCGCCCAGCGCCAGCGCGACGGCCTCGGGCGCGAGGTCGGTCCAGGGGTAGTGCCTGATCACGACGGCCTCGTGCAGGGCCTCGATCAGGGCGAGGTCGTCGCCCGCGCCGGACGCGAGCACGTCGCGCGCCCTGACGATCGCGCGGGCCGTCCAGGAGTCGGCGGGGATCACCGACAGCGCGGCCGCCACCGCCTCCGCGGGCGTGCCGCCCGCCATCGCGGCGGCCACGGCCCCGGCGACCGCGCGGCCGCCGAGTATGCCCTCGCCCGACCCGCTGACCAGCCCGTCCTGCTCGATCAGGCGGGCGGCCTCGGCCGGGTCGCCGGGGCAGAAGATCCCGTACGGGGCCGCCCGCATGGCCAGGCCGTCGGACCAGCCGTGCTGGTGGACGCGTCCGGTCAGCGGGGGTTCCAGCCCCCGGCGAAGCGCTTCGATGGTGCCCAGCTCGGAGAAGCCGGCGCCGCGCATCGGCCCGGTCACCGACGGGATGATCTCCCGCCGGTACGCCCGCGCGACGTCGGCCGCGGTCAGGGCGTGCCCGTGCCGGACGAGCAGCGAGGCGGCGAAGATGGCGTACTCAGTGTCGTCGGTGCCGCCCCCTTCGATCTCGGTGAGCCGGCCCCACCGCCGCCGGATCTCCGACGGCGACAGGTTCTCGGCGGGGGCCCCGAGGGCGTCGCCGGCCGCGAGGCCGAGCAGACACCCCCGGGCCCTCAGGCGATGAGTCACTGCTGGTACCGCTCCAAGACCTGGTTGCCGTCCTCGACGAGCCGCTTGGCCGCGTCGTCGATGGTGATCTTATTGGCGAAGTACTCCTGGAGGACCGGCGTGGCGACCTTGCTCTTCCACTCGTCGAAGCCGTTCACCTTCAGGAACGGAGCCACGACCAGGTTCTTGGCGGAGGCGGTGGCGACGTCCCAGCCGTTCTCCTGGGTGGTCATCGCCGGGTCGGCGGCGGCCGTCTGCGAGGTCGGCAGCAGCCAGTCGCCCTTGGCGAGCTTGGCCTGGTTGGCGCCGTTGAGGAAGAACGAGATGAACTTCATGGCCTCGTCCGGGTGCTTGCTGTCCTGGGCGATCGACAGCGTCTGCGAGACCGCGCCCTGCTGGGCGCTGGTGCCCTTCGGCGCGGGCAGCGTCACCCAGTCGAAGTCGTCCGGGGCCTGCTCGGCGACCTGCTGGCGCAGGTAGACGCCGGCCGGCAGCAGCGCGAACTTGCCCTTGTAGAAGGCGGGCAGCGGGTCGGCGGTGCCCTGGCCGAGCGCGGCCGGGTCGGCCGACTTGTCCTTGTAGAGCTGGTCGTGGATGCGCTGCAGCACCTCGCGCTCCTCCGGCCCGACCTTGACGGTGGTCTTGCCGTCGGTGGTCTGGAAGAACGTGCCGCCGAAGTTGAGCGCCAGGTTGAGCGTCTTGTTGACCGGCGACTTCATCGGCCAGGCCACGCCGAACGTGCCGCCCTTGGTCATCTTCTTGGCGGCCTCGGAGAACTCGTCCCAGGTCCACGGGTTGTCCGCGGTCGGGACGCGCACCTTGGAGGCGTCCAGGAGCTTCTTGTTGGCGATGATGACCTGCGACTCCTGCAGGAACGGCACGCCGTAGACGCCCTGCTCGCCCTTGCCGCCGTTGAAGGTGACGGTGCCCCAGGCCGACTGCGGGATGTCGCCCTTGAGGTCGGCGGGCAGCTTGCTCGTCAGGTCGAGCAGGTAGCCGTCGGAGGCGAACCCGGCCAGCGCCGGCGAGTCGTTGTGGATCACGTCGGGCGCGGTGCCGCCGGCGAACTGGGTGACGAGCTGGTCGTTGACGTTGTCCCAGCTGCCCTGCACGTACGTGACCTGGGTCTTCGGGTTGGCCTTGTTCCACTCCTCGACGAGCTGCTTGTTGGCCGCGACGGACTCCTTCTGCCAGGCCAGGCTGAGGAAGTTGAGCTTCACCGGCTCGCCGGAGGAGGCGGCCTCTCCACCGCCTCCTCCTCCGCTGCTGCCACACGCGGCGGCGAGAGCGACGACGGCCGCCGCCGCCAATGCGGACTTGATTCGCATATGAGCCTCCTACTAGCCCTTCACGGCGCCGGCCATCAGGCCGGACTTCAGTCGCCGCTGAATGATTGCGAAGAAGATCAGGCTCGGGATCGTCGCCATGAGCGACGCCGCGGCCAGCGGGCCGAGCCTGGCCACCCCCTCGGGGCCGGTGAACCGCACCAGCGTGAGCGGGAGTGTCATCACGTCGGGGTCCTGGAGGATCACGAGCGCGAACAGGAACTCGTTCCACGACGAGATGAAAGAGAACAGCAGCGTGGCCACCACGCCGGGCGCGAGCAGCGGCGCCACCACGCTGGCGATCGAGCGCAGCCGGGTCGCGCCGTCGACGGCCGCGGCCTCCTCCAGCTCGCGCGGCACGGCCCGCACGTAGCCCTGGAGCATCCACAGCGCGAACGGCAGCGTGAACGTCACGTGCACGACGACGAGCCCCGGCAGGGTGTTCACCAGCTCCAGATCCCGAAGGATCATGAAGAGCGGGATGATGATCAGGATGAACGGGAAGACCTGGCTGACCAGCACCCACCCGATCGCGACCTTGTTGAGCAGGCTGCGGTAGCGGGCCATGGCGTACGAGGCCGGCAGCGAGATCAGCACCGTGATCACGCTGCTGAACAGCGCCACGACCAGGCTGCGGCCGGCCGCGCCGATCAGGTCCTGCTCGCCGAAGGCGTCGGAGAAGTTGGACAGGGTCGGCTCGCGCGGGATCCACGTCGGGTCGGCGAGGGCCATCTCCTGGGGCGTCTTCAGCGCCGTGGACAGCAGCCAGAACAGCGGGAAGGCCAGGAAGACGATGTACGCGACCAGCGCGACGTACTGCGGGGCGCGTCTCATCGGGTCTCCCTCATCTGGCGCCACAGGTACAGGCCGAGCACCGCGAGCACGACGATCGCCATGGCCAGGCCGAGCATCGAGGCGTATCCGGCCATCCGGTAGCGGAAGGCCTCCTCGTAGGCGAACAGCATGGGCAGCCGGGTCTGGCCGCCGGGCCCGCCCTGGGTGAGCACGTAGACCAGGCCGAACTGGTTGATGTTCCACACGAAGTCGAGCGAGGTGATCGACACGATCACCGGCCGGAGCTGCGGGAGCGTGATGCTCCAGAACCGCCGCCAGCGGCCGGCGCCGTCGACCTCGCCGGCCTCGTAGAGCTCCTTGGGGATGCCCTGGAGGCCCGCGAGCAGCACGACGGTGGTCTGCGGCATGCCGGTCCAGACGCCGACCACGATGATCGCGGGCAGCGCGAGCGAGAAGTCGGCCAGCCAGTTGACGTGCGTGCCGAGCAGGCTGTTCAGGATGCCCGCGTCAGGGTGGTAGACGAGCTTCCACATCAGGCCGATGACCACCGGCGGCATCGCCCACGGCACCACCGCGAGCACCCGGGCCAGGGTCCTGAAGCGCAGGTTCTGGTTGAGCAGCACGGCCAGGCCGAGCGCGGCCAGGAACTGCAGCACGGTCACCGAGACCGACCAGATCGCGCCGATCCGGAACGAGGCCCAGAAGTCGTCGTCGGTGAGCAGCCGGCCGAAGTTCTCCAGGCCGACGAAGCTGGTCTCGTGGACGCGCGTGTTGCGGGCGTCGGTGAAGGCCAGGCCGATGCCGTACAGGAGCGGGCCGATGCTGAACAGCGCGACGGGAACCAGCGCGGGCAGCATGAGCAGCCACATCTCGCGGTTCCTGCGCGACTTGGGGCGCCGCCGGGAAGGCGGGCGCCGGGGCGGTGCCGCCGTGGTCACGGTCGCGGTCACGTCCTGCCTCCCTCATGTCCGTAGGTCTCGCCCGCCGTCGAGGCCCGCACCACCAGGCGCGGCGGCACGGTGATCACGCGCGGCGCGGCGTCGTCGCCGTTCAGCCGGTCGAGCAGCAGCTCGGCGGCGGCCTTGCCGCGCTCGGCCGAGCCGAGCGAGACGCTCGACAGCGACGGCCAGGACGCGGCGGCCAGGTCGGTGTCGTCCATGCCGACCACCGCCACGTCGTCGGGCACCCGGCGGCCGGCCGCGCGCAGCACGTCCAGGGCGCCGAGCGCGATCAGGTCGTTGGCGCACATCAGCGCGTCGACGTCGGGCGCCCGGTCCAGCAGCTCGGCCACCGCGCGGCCCCCCTGCGCGCGGTAGAAGTCGCCGATCTGGACGAGGTCGTCGTCGTAGGGCAGTCCGAGCTGCTCCAGCGCCTCGCGGTAGGCCGCGCCTCGCGAGGCGCCGGGCCAGGTGTCGGGCGGGCCGTTGACGAGCGCGATGCGCCGGCGGCCGAGCGCGTGCAGGTGGTCGACGGCGAGCCTGACGCCGGTACGCGAGTCGGCCCGCACGTTGTCCACCGGCGTGCCCTCCGGCACCGTGCCGATGATCACGACGGGCGCCCTGGCCGCGGCCAGCATCTGCAGGTGGGCGTCGGTGACCCGGAGCGGGCTCATGATCAGCCCGTCCACGTACCGCTCGCCCAGGCTGTGCAGCACGTCGATCTCGTCGGCCACGACCGCGTCGGTCGAGTGCAGCACGAGCCGGTAGCCGGCCGCCTTGAGCACCGGCTGGATCTGACGCAGCATCGCCAGGTAGGCGGGGTTGCCGACGTCGGCCATGGCGAAGGCCACCTGGTGGGTGCGCCGGGACTTGAGCGACCTGGCCACGGCGTTGCGCACGTAGCCCAGCTCGTCGGCGGCGGCCATCACCTTGCGCACGGTCTCCTGCCTGGTCGGCAGGCCGTTGAGGACCCGCGAGACGGAGGCGATCGAGACACCGGCGCGCTCGGCGATCGTGGTGATCGTGGGTCCGTCGGCCAAGGCTGTCCTTCCAAGAAGGTAAACGTTTACGGGAAAGTGTCTGTAAACGTTTACCGTGTTTCGCACATGAAACCGGCCCGTAACTTCGGGGTCAAGTCACGATCCCATAACGCCAGGTCAGCGGGCATATCGGCAAAAGAAGAGCGCCCACTCCCCCGGGCTCGGGGAAGCGGGCGCACAAGGACCCGTGACAGCGGGCGCACAAGGACCCGTGACAGCGGGCGCACAAGGACCCGTGACAGCGGGCGCTCAAGGGCCCTTGGCGGCGGGCGCGCGACGGCCCGTGACGGCGGGCGCGCGAGGGTCGGCGGCAGTGGGCGCCCGCCGGGGTTACGCGGGACGTTCGGCGGGGACGGGCGCGGGGGCCGTCCGCCCGGTGAGCGAGCGGATCGCCGGGGCGCCGCTGAGCGCGACGACGGCGGCCAGGACGGCCGGGATGATCAGCGCCACGGGCAGCGACTTCGTCGCCTCGGCCACGTACCCGAGGACCGCCGGGCCGAGCAGCAGCCCGCTGTAGCCGAAGGCCGTCACCATGGCCAGCGCGCGGCCCACCGGACCGCCCGCCGCGCCGACCGCGCTGAACAGCACCGGCACGACCGTGGCCAGCCCCACGCCCGCCAGCGCCCAGCCGGTCCACGCGCACACCACGCGCAGCGCCCCGCCGAAGACCGGCGCGCCGAGCACCAGGACGTACCCCAGGGTGGCGAAGCCGCCGGCGAGCTGGATCGTGCGCACCGAGCCGAGCCGGGCCCTGATCGGGTCGCCGAGCAGGCGGATCGTCGTCATGGCGACCGAGAAGATCGTGTAGGCGAGCGGCGCGGCGGCCGGGTCGGTGTTCAGCACCCAGCGGGCGTGCAGCGCGGCCCAGTCGATGGCGGCGCCCTCGCTCAGGTGCCCGGCGAAGGCCGCGACCCCGAGCAGCGCGATGAGCGCCCACTTCAGCGTGCCGCCGCTCTCACCGCCGTCCGTCTCCTCGCCGGCCTGCCGGGCGGCGTCGGGCAGGAGCAGGCGGCAGGCCAGCAGGTACAGGAACGGCACCACGATCGCCGCCGTCACCAGCAGCGCCTGCGGGTCGATCGCCATCCGCAGCACGAGGGACGTCAGCAGGCCCCCGGCCGCCCCGCCCAGGCTCCACGTGCCGTGGAAGGCCGAGATGATCGGCCGGCCGTAGACCCGCTCGACCTCGACGGAGTGGGCGTTGATGGCGACCTCGACCACCCCCAGCCCGATCCCGAACAGCAGCGCCAGCGCCATCAGCGCCCCGTACGAGGGCGCCAGCGCGGGCCCGAGGAGCAGCACGGCCGACAGCGGCCCGCCGACCCAGCACACCCGCCGGCTCGACCACCTGTCCACCAGCCGCCCGGCCACCAGCATCGACACCAGCGCGCCACCGGAGATCAACAGCAGGACGGTGCCCAGTCTGGCGGCGCCGAGGCCGAGGCGGTCGTTCAACGAGGGCAGCCCGGCCGCCCACAGACCCATCACGAATCCGCTGAGAGTGAAGAGACCGAAGACTCCGACACGAGCCCGTTTGGCATCAATGAGGCTTTTGTTCACGCCAAGAGCATAAGCTGTGATGTGTGAGAAGTGCTACGACGAGCGGCGAACTTCGCGCGCACAACCGGGTCCGGCTGCTGCGCGCCGTGCACGACTGCGGGGCGACCCGTACCAGGTCGCAGCTCACCCGCGACCTGAACCTGGCCAGGGGCACGGCGTCGGTGCTCGTCGCCGGCCTGGCCGAGGACGCCCTGCTGCACGAGGAGCCCGCCGCCGGGCACACCAGGGGACGGCCCACGCAGGTGCCCGGCCCCCACCCGGGGGGCCCGCTGGCCCTGGCCGCCGACGTGCGCGAGGACGCCTGGGAGCTGGCGGCGTGCGAGCTGGGCGGACGGGTGAGCGTCCTGGAGGTCCAGCCGCACGACGGCACCCCGGAAGGCGCCCTGGCCTCGCTGGGCCAGGCGGTGTCCGACCACCTGTCGCGGCGGGTGGTGGGCCTCGGGGTGGCGCTCGCGGGCCCGGTCCGGCACGACGGGCTGGTCGACATCGCCCACCTGGGCTGGCGGTCGGTGGACGTGCCCCGGCTGCTGGCCCTCGGCCGGCGGGCGTCCGGCCCGGACCCGGTCGTGGTGGGCAACGACGCGGGCCTGGCCGCCCTGGCCGAGGCCCGCCGGGGACGGCTGCGCGGCGTACGGCTGGGCCTGCACCTGCACGTGGACTTCGACCTCGGCGGCGTCCTCGTCGTGGACGGCCGGCCGCTGGACGGCGCGAGCGGCCCCGGCGCCGAGTTCGGCCACATGCCGCTGGGCGGCGGCGACCGGCCGTGCGCGTGCGGCGCGACCGGCTGCTGGGGCCAGGAGGTGGGCGCGAACGCGCTGCTGCGCCACGTGGGCCTGGCCTACGGCGGCGGCCGGGGCCGCGCGCAGGCGGAGGAGGTGCTGGCCGGCAGCCGGGAGGCGGTCGAGGCCGGGGCCCGCGCGCTCGGCCTGGGCATCGCCGCCCTGGTCAACGCCCACGACCCCGAGGTCGTCACGCTCTCCGGGCACGGCCCCGCGCTGCTGGAGCGCGCGGGCGAGGCCCTGACCGGCTCCTGCGCTCCCGCGCTGATGGCCATCCGGCGGGAGCGCCCGCCCCGGATCGAGGCCGCCGCGCTCGGCTGGCGCGGCACGCTGCTGGGGGCCATGGAGTCGGTCTTCGACGCCTTCCTGACCCCCGAAGGGCTGGAGAGATGGCGTGAAACAGGCCCCGACCAGGGCGCCGACACGCCCGGATCACGAAATGTGACGCATTCCACCCCAAAGCAGAAAATCCTGCAATAGCGCTCGGCCGTACGAGCCCCGACCAGGCGATCTTGCGGGCCCCGGCCCCGCCGCTGTACGGATGGAAGAGCCCGGCGCGCTCACGACCATCGACGGGGGTGGGAACGCATGGATCTGGAACTCGCGCTCCGCATGACCGAGGCCGCTCTGAAGCAGGCCGTCCGGGAGGGCGCGCTGGTCTCCGTGGCGGTCGTGGACGGGGGCGGACATCTGGTGTCTTTCCAGCGTATGGCGGGTGCGGAGATCGCCGGGCCGGTGCTCGCGCCGGGCAAGGCGTACACGGCGGTGGCCCTTCGCACGGCCACCGCCGACCTGGCTCCGCTGGTGGCGCCGGGAGGGGAGCTCTTCGGCCTGACTGGTGACCGATTTGTCTGTTTTGGAGGTGGTGTCCCCCTCTGGGCGGACTACGGCGAAGGGGAACGCGTGGTCGGCGGCGTAGGGGTCAGCGGCGGCACGATCGCCCAGGACGTGGCGTGCGCCGAAGCGGCCGCCCTGGTGTGGCGGACTCGTTGAGCGGGCGCTTTCCGCAACACGAACCGCTGGTATCCGCCATGATTAGCCACTGCACCACGGGAAACACTTTCCCGAACCCAACTCCCCGAGGAGAGAAACGAGATGGCACTTCCCACTCTCACCCCCGAGCAGCGTCAGGCGGCTCTGGCGAAGGCGGCCGAGGCCCGCGCGGCCCGCACGGCCCTGCTCGCCAAGGTCAAGGCGGGCGAGCTGACCTTCGCCCAGCTCCTGGAGCGCGACGACGACATCGCGAAGAAGATCAAGGTGTCCCAGGCCCTGCGCGCGGTCAAGGGCGTCGGCCCGGCCAAGGCCACCGCGCTCATGGAGGAGGCCGGCGTCGACGAGAAGCGCCGTCTCGGCGGCCTGGGCGCCCAGCAGCGCAAGAAGCTGGTCGACGCGCTCGGCTAGAACCGGGCGGCCGGGTCCGCGCGCCACGGCGCGCGGGCCGGCCGGCGACCCCTCGTAGGGCCAGGAGGGGCCGGAGAGCGGCGAGCGCTCCACGGCGGGCCCGGCCGAGGGGTCAACCTCAGGCGGTCGATCTCAGGGGAGGTCAGGACCGCAGGTAGGCCAGCACGGCGAGCACGCGGCGATGCTGGTCGCTGTCGTCGGCGTAGAGGCCGAGCTTGTTGAAGATGCTCCTGATGTGCTTCTCCACGGCGCCGTCGCTGATGACGAGCTGCCGCCCGATGGCCGGGTTGGACTTGCCCTCGGCCATCAGCCCGAGCACCTCGCGTTCGCGCGGCGTGAGCTGCGCCAGCGGGTCGTCCTTGCGTCTGCGGACCATCAACTGGGACACCACCTGCGGATCGAACACGGTGCCCCCCGCCGCCACCCGCCGCAGCCCCTCCAGGAACTCGTCGACGTCGACGACCCGGTCCTTCAACAGGTAGCCCACCGCGCCACGGGCGTCGGCGAGCAGGTCGTCGGCGTAGGAGACCTCGACGTACTGCGACAGGATGAGCACCGGGGCGCCGGACACCCTGCGCCGGGCCTCGACCGCCGCCCGCAGCCCCTCGTCGGTGAACGACGGCGGCATGCGCACGTCGACCACCGACACGTCGGGTCTGTGCTCGACGATCGCCTCCACGAGGGCGTCGCCGTCCCCCACGGTGGCGACCACCTCGCAGCCGAACTCCTCCAGCAGCCTGACCAGGCCCTCCCTGATCAGAACCGCGTCATCGGCCACGACTACCCGCACGGCACCTCCGCCACGATCACCGTCGGCCCGCCGTCCGGCGACCGAACGGTGAGCTCCCCGTCAACGGCGCGGAGCCGGTCGGCCAGACCGGCCAGGCCGTGTCCCTTGGCGACGTGTGCGCCGCCCACCCCATCATCCCCGATCGTGAGCATGAGGACGTCACCGATGCGGGCGAGCTGGACCGTGCAGATGGTCGCGCGGCTGTGTTTGGCCACGTTGGTGAGGGTTTCCGCGCAGACGAAGTAGATCGCGTTCTCGGTCGCCGCCTGGAAGCGGCCCACGGTCTGCACGTCGAGGTCGACCGGCACCGTGCAGCGGCCGGCGAGGGCCGCCAGGGCGGGCGCGAGGCCGCGGTCGGACAGGATGGGCGGCGCGATGCCGCGCGAGAGGGCGCGCAGCTCGTCGAGCGTCTCGCGGGTGGCGCTGATCGCCTCGCCGATCGTGGCCGAGGCGGCCTGCGGGTCCTTGGCGAGCTGCCGCTGCGCCCTGGACAGCTCCATGGCCAGCGAGACCAGGCGCTGCTGCGGGCCGTCGTGGATGTCGCGCTCCAGCTTGCGCAGCGCGTTGGCCTCGGCGGAGACGGCCGCCGCCCGGCCCTCGGCCAGGTCGTCGATGCGCTCCTGCAGCTCGGCGACGCCGGTCAGCAGCGCCCGGCCGAGCCCGGCCCTGACCAGCGCGGCCCCGCGCACCATGAACGGCATGATGAAGGCGAACACCAGGCCGAGCGAGACGTAGAAGATCGTGTTCACGACGTAGCCGGTGCCGATCCCGAGCAGCTGGGGCAGCTCCATGTTGCCGGGGATGCGCGAGGTGATCAGGCCGTAGAGCGGGTAGGTCAGCCCGAGGATCGGGATCGCCCAGAACACCACGGTCAGCACGAACGCCAGGACGGCGAACGGGAAGTTCAGGACGCCGTGCAGCAGGTCCAGCCACGACTGGCCGTTGGTCAGCGGGTTGACGATCCGGCGGAAGCGCCCCGCCCCCTCCGGCGCCGGACGGTAGCGCGGCCGTACGGGCGGCCGCTTGAGCACGTCGGACAGCCAGCCGCGCTCGGCGTCGGCGAAGCCCCTCGCCACCAGGAGCGTGCCGGCCAGCAGCGGCACGCCGATCCACACGACCGCGGTGCCGACGCCCGCGGCGAAACCGGCAATCATGATCACGAAGCCGATGACGGCCGTCGGGAATCCGACCAGCGTGTAGCGGGTGTCGAGAAGGACACGCCTCATCAGGGAGCGCATGCAATGAAGGCTAAGTCCCCCGGCGGAGCGGTACGAGCCGGTACGCAGGCGTCCGGTGGTAGGGCCAGCCCTACCACCGGGGGTGGTGTGATCTTGACCTGAAGAGTGCGGCCTGCGGCAATGTGCGCGAGCCCCCGGGACGGAAGCCTTGAGTCATCCGCTCCCCCGCTCGAAACGAGGCTCCCCATGACCGTCCTGCTCGATCGTCCGGCGCCGGTACAGGCGCCGGTCCGGGCGCCGCGCGCGACGGCGCGGGACCCGTTCATCGACCTGCTGCGCGTGCTCGGCATGGCGCTCATCGTGCTCCAGCACTGGACGATCCCCGTCCTGTCCTACGAGGGCGGCCGGCTGACCACGGGCAACGCGCTGTCCACGCCGGGGGTGTGGGTGGTGACGTGGCTCAGCCAGGTCATGCCGCTGGTGTTCTTCGCCGGCGGGGCGGCCAACGCGATCAGCCGCGGCCGGTCGGCCAAGAGCGACCAGGAGTGGCTGGCCGGACGCCTGCGCAGGCTCGCCTGGCCGTTGCTGCCGCTGGCGGCGGTGTGGATCCCGCTGCCCCACGTGCTGCTCACGCTGGGGGTGCCGGAGCAGCCGCTGGAGGTGGGCGCCAAGCTGACCGGGCAGTTGCTGTGGTTCCTGGCCGTGTACCTGATCGCGGTCACGGTCACGCCGTACGCGCTGCGTCTGCACCGCAGGTTCGGCGTGCTCGTCCCCGTCGCGCTGGCGGCCGGGGCGGCGCTGACGGACGTGGTGCGCTTCTCCACCGGCCTGGAGGCGGCCGGTTACCTGAACATCGTCTTCGTGTGGCTGGCCGTGCACCAGATCGGCTTCTTCTACGCCGAGGGCCGGGTGCGGATGGCCGGGTTGCTGGCGGCCGGCGGGTTCGGCGTGGCGGCGCTGCTGGTCGGGTTCGGCCCCTACCCCGGCAGCATGATCGGCCTGCCCGGCGCCGAGGTGTCCAACATGGCCCCGCCCACGCTGGCCATCCTGGCCGTCGGCGTCGGCCAGATCGGCCTGGCCGTGCTGCTGCGCCCCTGGCTGGTCCGGCTGCCCCTGCGCCGCGTCCTGGACTGGGCCGGCCCGCGGATCATGACCGTCTACCTGTGGCACATGCCCGCGCTGTTCGCCGTGACCGGCGTGGTCGTGGTCCTGCTGGGCGTGGAGACGCCGGAGCCGGGCAGCCTGTCCTGGTTCGCCGGCTGGCCGGTGTGGTTCGGGATGTTGTGCCTGGTCATGTGGGGGCTGGTACGGGCGTTCGCCAGGTTCGAGACCCCACCGTCGCTGCCGTACGGGAACGCCGGCCGGGGGGCCATGCTGGTGGCCGCCGGGCTGGTCGGAGCCGGGCTCCTGACGCTGACCGTGGGCGGCTTCGCGCCGGGCGGCGGCCCGTTCCTGGCGGTGCTGGCGGTGCTCGGCGGCCTGCTGATGACGGCGCCCAAGGCCCGCGCGTAACACCGACGAAATCCGTCCCCGGCCACAATCGGGGACCATGACGATGATTCGCGACCTGACCGAGGACGACGTGCCCGCGGTGGCCTCCATCTACGCCCATTACGTGACCGGCGGCGTGGCCACGTTCGACGAGGTCCCGCCGGAGGCCGGCGAGTGGCGGGCCAGGGCGGCGGCGCTCACGGCGGCGGGGCTGCCGTTCCTGGTGGCCGAGGACGACGGCGTGGTCACCGGTTACGCCTACCTCGGCCAGTACCGGCCCAAGCCCGCCTACCGCCACAGCCTGGAGGTCTCGATCTACCTCGCGCCCGGGTCCACCGGCCGCGGGCTCGGCCGCCTGCTGCTGGGCGAGCTGATCCGGCGGGCGCCGGCGACCGGCGCGCGCTGCCTGATCGCGGTGATCGCCGACGGCGGCGACCCGGCCTCACTGCGGTTGCACGCCGCCTTCGGCTTCGAGGACGTGGGACGGCTGAGGAACGTGGGGTTCAAGCACGGCCGCTGGATCGACACCGTGCTGCTGCAACTCGACCTCCCCCTGGGGGCGGCGGGTTCGACCATGCGGCAATCTTCGGCAGGATAGATACCGTGAGCCTTCTCGTTGACCGCCTGCCGGAAGAGATCGACGCCGATCCCGACGCCATATTCGACGCGTTCGTCGCCTGGAACGCCGAACGGGGGCTCACGCTCTATCCCGCCCAGGAGGAGGCCCTCATCGAGGTCGTCTCCGGCAGCAACCTGATCCTCGCGACGCCGACCGGCTCGGGCAAGTCGCTGGTGGCCGCCGGAGCCCACTTCGCCGCGCTGACCCGTGACGTGCGCACGTTCTACACCGCGCCGATCAAGGCGCTGGTGTCGGAGAAGTTCTTCGACCTGTGCGCCGTCTTCGGCACCGACAACGTCGGCATGATGACCGGCGACGCCAGCGTCAACCCGGGCGCGCCCATCATCTGCTGCACGGCCGAGATCCTGGCCAACGTGGCCCTGCGCGACGGCGCGGCGGCCGACATCGGCCAGGTCGTCATGGACGAGTTCCACTTCTACGCCGAGCCCGACCGCGGCTGGGCCTGGCAGGTGCCGCTGCTGGAGCTGCCCGACGTGCAGTTCGTCCTGATGTCGGCCACGCTCGGCGACGTGTCGATGTTCGAGCGCGACCTGACCAGGCGCACCGGGCGGCCCACGTCGGTGGTCAAGCACGCCGAGCGGCCGGTGCCGCTGGTGTACTCGTACCGGATGACGCCGCTGCACGAGACGCTGGAGGAGATGCTCACCACCGGGCAGGCCCCCGTCTACGTCGTGCACTTCACTCAGGCCGCCGCCATGGAGCGGGCCCAGGCGCTCATGTCGATCAACATGGCGACCAAGGCCGAGAAGGAGGCCATCGCCGCGATGATCGGCGGCTTCCGGTTCACCACCCGGTTCGGCCGGGCGCTGTCGCGGCTGGTCAAGCACGGCATCGGCGTCCACCACGCCGGGATGTTGCCCAAATACCGGCGGCTGGTCGAGCGGCTGGCCCAGGCCGGGTTGCTGAAGGTCATCTGCGGCACCGACACGCTCGGCGTCGGCGTCAACGTGCCCATCCGCACGGTCCTGTTCACCGCCCTGTCCAAGTACGACGGCAACAAGGTGCGCCGGCTGCGCGCCCGCGAGTTCCACCAGATCGCCGGCCGGGCCGGCCGCGCCGGCTTCGACACCATCGGCTACGTCGCCTGCCAGGCCCCCGAGCACGACATCGAGAACGCCAAGGCGCTGGCCAAGATCGGCGACGACCCCAAGCGGCGGCGCGGCTACGCCCGCAAGAAGCCGCCGGAGGGTTTCGTCGGCTGGAGCGAGGAGACGTTCGAGAAGCTGCAGCAGGCCGAGCCCGAGCCGCTCAACTCCCGCTTCAAGGTGAGCAACGCGATGCTGCTGGCCGTGATCAACCGGCCGGGCGACTGCTTCCAGGCGATGAAACACCTGCTCACCGACAACCACGAAGACCGCAAGTGGCAGCGGCGGCACATCAGCCAGGCCATCGCCATCTACCGGTCGCTGCTGGCCGGCGGCATCGTCGAGCAGTTCGCCGAGCCCGACGAGCAGGGCCGCCGGGCCCGGCTGACGATCGAGCTGCAGGAGGACTTCGCGCTCAACCAGGCGCTGTCCACGTTCGCGCTGGCCGCCTTCGACCTGCTCGACCGCGAGTCGCCCTCGTACGCGCTCGACATCGTCTCGATCGTCGAGTCCATCCTCGACGACCCCCGCCAGATCCTGTCGGCCCAGCTGAAGAAGGCGCGCGGCGAGGCGGTCGCCCAGATGAAGGCCGACGGCATGGAGTACGAGGAGCGTATGGAGGCGCTCGCCGAGGTCATGTACCCGATGCCGCTCGACACCCTGCTGCTCGGGGCGTACGAGACCTACCGGCGCGGCCACCCGTGGGTCGGCGACTACACCGTCAGCCCGAAGTCGGTGGTGCGCGACATGTTCGAGCGGGCCATGACGTTCGGTGAGTACATCCAGTTCTACGAGCTGGCCCGCTCCGAGGGCACGGTGCTGCGCTACCTGGCCGACGCCTACCGCACGCTGTCGCGCACGGTCCCGGAGCACCTGAAGACCGAGGACCTGGTCGACCTGATCGAGTGGCTGGGCGAGCTGGTCCGGCAGGTCGACTCCTCGCTGATCGACGAGTGGGAGAAGCTCACCAACCCCGAGGAGGCGCTGGAGCGCCAGGCGCAGCTGGAGACCAAGGTGCGGCCGGTCACGGCCAACCCGCGGGCCTTCCGGGTGCTGGTGCGCAACGCCATGTTCCGGCTGGTCGAGCTGTGCGCCATCGAGAAGGAGGACGAGCTGGAGGAGCTGGCCCCCGACGTCGACTGGGGCGCGGCGCTCGACGCGTACTACGCCGAGCACGAGGAGATCTTCACCGACGCCGACGCGCGCGGGCCCGCGCTGCTGCGGATCGAGGAGGAGAGCGGCCTGTGGCGGGTGCGCCAGACGGTCAAGGACCCGGCCGGCGACGGCGACTGGGGCATCGACGCCCAGGTCGACCTGACCGCCTCCGACGAGGAGGGCCGGGCCGTGCTGCACGTGGTGGGGCTCAACCGGCTCTAGAGGCTCCGCGAAAGAGAACAAGCCGTGTGCCGGAACGGACTGGCAAGGGCGTTCCGGCACCGGCTTGTCGCTTCATTGTCAGGCGGCGAAGTTAGGCGTCCGGTCATGACGATGTCTCAAGATCGAGACATTCAGCACTCCGCCAGGTCGCAGATCTTGGCGAGCATCGTGCCCGCGTCCTTGCGCTGCTGCCTGAAGTCGGACTTGGCGGGCTTGCCCCACTCACCGCCGGCCGTGTAGAGGATCAGGGCGTTCGCGCGGCGGGTCACGACGGCCCGCTCGCCGCCGACGGCGGGCTTGCCGTGGGAGTAGGCCTGGCCGACGACCTGCAGGCCCTCGTCGCCGAGCGCCAGCTTGGCGACGCTGTACCGGTAGCCCGCGGTGCCGCAGGTCCGTACGGCCGTCCTGAGGTCGCCGACCGCCTTGCCGGCGGCCTCCGGCGAGGAGTAGAGGATCACCTGCTCGGACTTGGAGTAGTCGGGCACCGACGTGTACACGATCGTCCTGGCCGCCGTGCGACCGGCCAGGCCCAGCCCGGCCTTCTGGCACGGGTTCACGACGAGCTGCGCGTTCTTCTTGCCCGACACCGTCCAGCTGTGCTCGGGGTTGGGGTCCTTCTTGGCGGCGGCCTTCTCGTACAGCAGGAAGTTGCCCGGGACGGCCAGGCTGGCCGCGACGAACAGTGCTGTGATCATGGGACAAAATGGTAGGGGTGAGCGACGAAAACCTCAGACGCGTGCTCGGGCTGCTCTGTCAGGACGACACCCTGCGCGCACTCGCGTCCCTGGTGCTCGGTGACACCGGCGATCTGCCCCCGAAGGCCCTCGACCGCCTGGCCAGCGGCGGCCTGGCCGAGCGCGGCGACGACGGCAAGTGGCGGGCGCGGCCGGAGCGGTTCCGCGAGCTGCTGCGGGAGCAGGCCGAGCCCCCCGCCGAGCTGAGCGCCGAGGAGCGAGTGCTGCGCACGTTCCTGGTCGACGGCCGGCTGACCACCATGGGCATGCGCCGCGACAAGCGGCTGGTCGTGCTGCGCTACATCTCGCGGGTGTTCGAGCCGGGCGTGCGCTACCCGGAGAAGGACGTCAACGTGGCTCTGCGGGCCTTCCACGACGACTTCGCGGCGCTGCGCCGCTACCTGGTGGACGAGGGGATGCTGTCCAGGGAGGGCAACGTCTACTGGCGCAGCGGCGGGCCGGTCGAGGTGTGATGCCGGAATGAGCGCGGTCAGGGGCGGCGCAGGCGGGCGCGGTAGTCGCGGGGCGGGAGGCCGTACTCGCGCCTGAAGGCGCGGCTGAAGTGGAACGGGCTGACGAAGCCCGAGGCGGCCGCCACCTGGCCGACGTCCAGGTCGGTCACCTCCAGCAGGCTCGCGGCGTGCCGCACCCGCGCCTTCCGTACGGCGCCCATCGGGGTCTGGCCGGTCCGGGCCGCGAACACGTGCGCGAACCTCGACGGCGACAGCGCCACGGCCCGGGCCAGCGAGGCGACCGAGTGCCGGGCGCCGGGCTCGGCGGCGATGAGGTCGAGCGCGCGGCGCACCCGTTCGTCGCCGTCCTCGGACCCGGGCGCGGGCACGGCTCCGGCCGAGGCCGTGGCCAGCACCAGCACCTCCTCCACCGCGCCGAGCACCAGCTCACGCGCGGGGCCCGACCTGACGACCGCCGGCGGCGGCGCGGTCGCGGCGGGCGGACCGGTGGGCGGGCCTGTGGGCGGGCCTGTGGGTGGACCGGTGGGCGTGGCGTCGCCCGGGATCCAGCGGGCGTCCTGGAGTGCGCGGCCGAAGGCCCGGTCGACGCGCTCACGCACCCCGGCGGGCACGCCCTCGACCAGGTGACAGCCGGTGGCCACGGCGTACGGCGCGAGCCAGCCCGTCCAGGAGGGACGCGGCTGGAAGTGCACCCACCAGAACCGCCACCGTTCCGCCCCCGGCGCGACCCGGTAGCGCTGCGGCGAGTCCGGCCCGAGCACCGCCAGATCCCCCTCCCGCACGGTGAACGCCGCCCCCGCCTGCTCGACGCGCCCCTCCCCCGCCTGGGTCCACAGCAGGAGCCAGCTCGGCGAACCGTGGGGGCGGCGCGCGCCGTAGCCGGCCGGCTGGTCGAAGTGGCCCACGATCGTCAGCTCGGCAGCAGGAACAGACAGGTTCTCAGCGGTCACGGTCATACCGTCCCACGAGCCGGGTCCCTACCGTGAAGGGCATGAGGCTGAACGACTTCCACGACCGGGGGTACGTGCTCGTCCCCGCGCTGCTGGCTCCGGAGGAGGTGGCCGAGCTGCGCGAGGAGTTCATGGCCCTGCACGCCGGCGGCCCGATCCCCGGACATTTCACCCCTCGTCCCCAGGATCCGGGCGCCCCCTACGACGTCCTGCGCGACTACCCCCGGATCATGCACCCCCACCAGGTGAACGACGTCGCCCTGCGCTACCTGCTCGACGCCCGCTTCGCCGAGATCCTGCGCGAGCTGCTCGGCGAAGAGCCGATAGCAGCCCAGAGCATGTTCTACTTCAAGCCACCGGGGGCCCGGGGGCAGGCGCTGCACCAGGACAACTTCTACCTGCGCGTCGAGCCGGGCACGTGCGTGGCCGTCTGGGTGGCGCTCGACCAGGTCGACCGCGCCAACGGCGGGCTGGAGGTGGTCCCCGGCACCCATCTGATGGACCTGTTCTGTCCCGAGGAGGCCGACCAGGATCTCTCCTTCACCCGCGAGTACGTCCCGCCGCCCCCGGGCCTGGAACGGGCGCCCGTGGACATGCGGCCCGGCGACGTGCTGTTCTTCAACGGCAGCCTGGTGCACGGGTCGGAGCCCAACACCACGGCCGACCGGTTCAGGCGCAGCTTCATCTGCCACTACACCGGCCGCTCGGCCGAGCGCATCTCGGCCTACTACGAGACGCTGACGATGGACGGGGAGCGCGTGCTCCTGGAGCCGTCCACCGGCGGCGGCCCCTGCGGCACCGAAGCCACCGGCCCCCACTGACCGCACTCACATCACCGGGCGGGACACCGGCCGGGGCGCCCGCCGGTGTGCCGCCGTCAGCCGCCGGATATGTCGGACTCCGCCTCGTCCGGGACCACGCAGTCCCACGGGTCGTCGAGCCACCCGTCAGGCAGTTGCACCTTCTGACGCTCGCCCGACTTCCCCCGGGGCGTGTCGGTGTTCGGCGGCCACGGCTGGTCGTGGTCCAGCTTGGCCAGCCCCTCCCGGAGCCCTTCGAGCGACTCGGCCGTGGCCAGCTCCCGCCGCAGCGCGCTCCCGACCTCGAACCCCTTCAGATACCAGCCGACGTGCTTGCGGAAGTCGGCGATCGCGTACCGCTCGATGTCGAAGCACTCGGTGAGGCCGGCCGCGTGGCGCTCCATCATCCCGGCCACCTCGCCGAGCGTCGGCCTGACCCGCTCGGGGCTGCCGTTGAAGGCGTTCTCCAGATCCTTGAACAGCCACGGACGCCCGAGGCACCCACGCCCGACCACCACGCCGTCGCACCCGGTGCGCGCCACCATGCGCAACGCGTCGTCGGCGGACCAGATGTCGCCGTTGCCCAGCACCGGGATCTCGGGCACGGCCTCCTTCAGGCGCGCGATCGCCTCCCAGTCGGCCACGCCGCCGTAGTGCTGCCTGGCGGTCCGCGCGTGCAGCGCGATCGCCGCCACGCCCTCCTCGACCGCGATGCGGCCCGCGTCGAGGTAGGTCAGGTGGTCGTCGTCGATGCCCTTGCGCATCTTCATCGTCACCGGCAGCGGCCCCGCGTTCGCCACGGCCGCCCGCAGGATCCGCCGCAGCAGGTTCCTCTTGTACGGCAGCGCCGACCCGCCCCCGCGCCTGGTCACCTTGGGCACCGGGCAGCCGAAGTTGAGGTCGACGTGGTCGGCGAGGTCCTCCTCGGCGATCATCCTGACCGCCCGCCCGACCACGTCGGGATCGACCCCGTAGAGCTGGAGGCTCCTGGGCCGCTCGGACTCGGCGAACCTGATCATCCTGAACGTCTTGGGATTGCGCTCGACCAGCGCCCGCGTCGTGATCATCTCGCACACGAACAGCCCGGCGCCCTGCTCCCGGCACAACACCCGGAACGCCGCGTTCGTGATGCCCGCCATGGGTGCGAGCACCACGGGCGGCCATACCCCAATCGGCCCAATCTTCACTCCGTCAGTTGTAGCGCAGCTCAAGCCGGAAGCGGTATTCGCCGGATAGGCTGTGGACCGGTATCCCAGGGAGGGATCGATGCTTCTTCGCGTGCGCGTGGCGCTGCCCGACCGTCCAGGATCTCTGGCCCAGGTCACCAAGGCCCTGGGCACGGCGGGGGCCGACATCACCCAGGTCACCGTCCTCGACCGGGGCGCCGGCACGGCGGTCGACGACATCACCGTCTTCTGCCCCGAGAGCACCCCGCGGGAGGTGCTGGTCAAGAGCCTGGAGAGCGTCGAGGACGTCCATGTGGCGGGCATCTGGCCCACTCGTGAGACCGCCGGCACCTATCCCGAGCTGGAGATCCTCAAGTACATCACCCTGGCCGGCGACCGCGCGCTGACCACGCTCGTCGACTCGCTGCCCGTGCTGTTCAGCGCCGACTGGGCCGCCACGGCCGCCGACCACGGCGTGGTCTACGCGAGCTGGCGCGCCCCGCAGGGCCTGGCCGTCCCCAGCCCGGCCCCGCCACGCCCGGCGGCCCTCACGCTGGACGGCGGCGCGCACGCCATCCACGCCCCGCTGCCGCCGCTCGCCCTCACCCTCCTGCTGGCCCGCTCCGAGGGCCCGGCCTTCCACCGCATCGAGGTCCACCGGCTCACCCGGATCCTGGAGATCTTCCTGAGCCTGCCGGCCACCGAACGCAGCGTCGCCCGCCAGCTCCGCAAATAGCGGGAGGCATCTGGTCTGAAAAGGCGCTAGAGTTAGGCACGCAACAGCGCGGAAGTGGCTCAGTGGTAGAGCATCACCTTGCCAAGGTGAGGGTCGCGGGTTCGAATCCCGTCTTCCGCTCGGAGTGGTTCGACTCGGTGGAGTGGCCGAGAGGCGAGGCAGCGGCCTGCAAAGCCGTCCACACGGGTTCAAATCCCGTCTCCACCTCCAAGGACGATTAGCTCAGCGGGAGAGCGCTTCCCTGACACGGAAGAGGTCACTGGTTCAATCCCAGTATCGTCCACCACGCTCCAAGGCCAGACTCGGAAGATCGGGTTCTGGCCTTTTCGCTGTCCGCTCCCCGATTCGCGCTTCAGGTGGACACCTGACGCCCGCGGAGTGGCGGGCGGGCCCCCGGGGCGCCCGTACCAGCGGGGCCGCCCGTCGGGGCGTAAGGGGCGGGCCGGGGGAAGGAACGTCCCCATGGACATCGAACGTGCCCGCACGGCCTTCGCCGCCGCCTACCGCGAGCTCACGGTCACGGTGAACGAGTCGGACCTGCTCAGGCCCACCAGGTGCGCCGGATGGGCCGGGGTCGACCTGCTCTTCCATGTGCTGTGCGACGCCCAGCGGGCCCTCGTCGCGTTCGCCACCCCCGCGGACGGGCCGCCCGACGTGGACCACGTCACCTATTGGAGCTCCTTCCAGCCCGCCGCCGAGGGCGCGGACGCCCACGCCTGGTGGGTACGCAGATCCGCCTCCGCCTTCGCGCGGCCCTCCGGGGTGCTGCGAGTGTGGGCGGACACCGCCCCCGCCGCGGTGCGGGCCGCGCTCGCGGCCGACCCCGCCGGGCACGTCGCCACGCAGGGGCACGTGATCGCCGTGCCCGACTTCCTGGCGACCCTGGCCACCGAGGCCGCCGTCCACCACCTGGACCTCCAGGCCGGACGGCCGCCGGCCCGGGAGGCGCTGGAGCTGGCGGGCGAGACCCTCGACGGGCTGCTGGGCGCGGATCGCCCGTCCCATCTGGACCTGCCCGCGTACGTGCTGGAGGCCACCGGACGGGTGCCGTCCGCCGACGACCGGTTCCCGCTGCTGGGGTGAGCGACGTCCGGGGGGCGTGGTATCGGCGCTTGTGTGAGGCGGCCGTGCTCCGGCCGTGACCGGCGCGCGGCATGATCGCTGCTCGTGAAGAAGACGATGATCGCCGCCCTGGCGGCCTGCGCCTGTGTGCTGACGGCGACCGTGCCCGCCCAGGCCGCCCCCAAGGACCCCGTACGCGCTCTCAAGGCCAAGCTCGCCACCGGGCACGGCGTGCGGTTCACCGAGACGACCATGCTCTCGGGCGAGAAGAAGGCCAAGATCCAGAGCCGCAAGGGGACCTTCCAGTTCAACGCCAAGGGCGTGGCGGCCTCCGACATCTCCGCCGTCCCTGTGGGCCGTCCCCGCGAGCGGACGATCAGCATCGGCAAGGTCAGCTACACCTCGGGCGGCATGTACGCCGAGCGCCTGCCCGAGGGCAAGTCCTGGCTCAAGGGCAACGGCCTGCTCGGCGGCGGCAGCGGCTTCTTCGGGCAGGTGATCAACCCCGTCGAGCCCACGACGCTGGCGGCGCTGGTCAAGAAGGGCGCCCTGCGCGGAAGCACGCTCACCGGGAAGATCACCTTCAAGGAGCTGGCGAAGGTGTCGCGCTGGTTCGACGCCTCGATCCCGCTGCGCATGCACGACGACACGAAGGTCTCCTACACGCTCACGCTGACCTCCGCCGGGCTGGTGAGCAGGGTGAAGTCGTCGTACGCGGCCACGGGGATCTTCGACACCAACCAGTTCGAGGGCGGGACGATCACGATCGACAGCCGCTTCACCGGGTGGGGCGCCAAGGTGTCCATCAAGGCGCCGGACTCCGAGAAGGTGACCTCCGACAGCGGCGAGTGACCGCCCTCCAGGGGCTCTGGCGCACGGGTACGGAGGTCCGGCGTCCGTACCCGTGCGGGTCTTCGTGAGGGACGGCTCAGAGGTCGTCCGGGTGCATGCGGAAGTCGTAGCGCTCGGGCAGCGGGCCGGTGGTCAGGCGTGACCAGGTGTCGTGCAGGGCGGGCTCTCCTTCGCGCAGGTCGTCGACGTCGAAGCCGGCGTCGAACAGCGCGCGGGCGCCGTCCCGGTCCCCGCCGGCGAGCAGGGCCCGGGCGCGCAGCAGGACGATCCGGCCGGTCGGGGGCAGGGTGTCCAGGACGGCCAGGCACTCCGCGTGCCTGCCGGCGTCCAGCAGGGCGACGGCGGCCTCCACCGCCAGGGCCCGCCTCGGAACGGCGACCTCCGGCGCGGGCGGCCGGGCGTCGGCGTCCACACTCTCCGGCGCGGGCGGCCGGGCTGCGGTGTCCGGAGCCTCCAGGGCGGGGTGTGCCTGGTGGAGGGCGGTGAGGTGGAGGGTGGCGCGGTCGTCCGGGTCCGGGGTGGCGTGGGCCAGGCAGCGGGTCGCCCAGGGGTTGGGGCGCAGCTCGGCGGAGCGCCGCCACGCTCGTACGGCCTCCTCGCGGTCCCGCGCGTGCCAGGCGGCCACGCCCAGGTGGTAGGCCGTCACCCAGGTCTCCGGCGCCTGCTCCAGCAGCCGCCGCCACGGCCCGGACACCAGGCTGTGCCCGGGGTCCGCCGCCACGTCCGTGCGAGGAGGTTCGGGAAAGGCGCCGGTGGTGAGGAGGGTCTGCCAGGGGGACTGCGCGGGGCCGAGGGCGGATTCGGGGAAGGGGATGCCGGGCGTGCGCACGCCGGTGCGCAGCGTTTCCAGGGCGCCCCAGCCGGAGCCCTCCGCCAGGATCCGGGTGGGCTCCTGGTCGGCGTGCGGCCGCCACTTGTGCCAGGCGGCGGTCACCTCGGCGGCCGGCAGCCGGGCCGCCAGCTCCGTCTCCGCCGCGCGCACCGCCGACACCCAGTCCGGGCCGTGCACGGCCTCGGGGTCGGCGCGCAGCGGCCCGTACGCCTCCAGCCACGAGAACTCGCCCCCGCCCGGCAGCGGCACGTGTTCGAGCTGGGTACGGGCCAGCCCCGCCTGGATCTCCAGGTAACCGCCCGTGCCGGGCTCGGTGAGCCATTCCTGCCAGCGACGCCCGCCCCGCCCGCGTCCCCACAGGAAGAGCTTGCGCCCGCGCAGCAGCCCGGTGGACGTCTGCACCAGGCCCGCGCCGGAGCCGTCGAGCGCGGCGATCCAGGGACGGCGGTCGCCGAGCTCGAAGAAGTAGTCGGCGGCGTGGCCGGCGCGGGCCGGGTAGCTGCGGTCCAGGCCGTCCCAGGCCGGGAAGGGCACCTGTTCGAGCCGCTCGGTGTAGCCGAAGTGCCAGGCCGTGGCGGCCGGGGCGAGCACGCGGGTCCGCCCGGTCTCGGGGACGGCGATGTTCGACCACCAGTACGCCGGCACCTCGTGCCCGTGCGGGTTGCGCATGCGGACGCCCACGTAGAGGAAGTCCGACCCGCGCGGCAGCCAGAAGTCGACCTGGTACGGCAGGTCCCGGGTGCGCTCCCACTCCCACACGCGCAGCATCGGCGTGCCGTCGGGCCCCTCGGCCTCCCCGGCGAAGACCGGACGGCAGGTCAGGGTGGTGTGGCCGGTCGAGCCGGAGTTCCACTCGACGCCGCCGGAGAACCAGGCGCCGGTCAGCCCGAAGTTGGCCGGTTGCAGCACCGGGTTCCGGTAGAGCAGCTCGCCGTGGTCGCGATGGACCAGCGAGTACAGCCGTCCGCCCCAGCCGGGCAGCACGGTCGCGGTCAGCCGGTCGTTGGCGAGCTGGATCGCCTCGACCCGGCGGGGCCGGCGTGCCCGGTCGTAGCCGTCCTGCGTACGGCAGGGCAGCACGGAGGCGAGCCGGCCGTAGGAGAGCTGGAAGGCCATGTCGGGCGGCGCGCCGGCGACCGTGACGGCGTGCCCGGCGGCGTCGCCGAGGGGCGGCAGCGGGTTGTCCGGGCCGGGCAGCGCGACCGGCAGGGTGATCGTGGTCCGGCGGACGGTTGTCGTCATTTCCCCATTCCCAAGGTCATGCCTTCGGTGACGCGGCGTCCGACCCAGGCGAAGAGCACCACCATGGGCAGCACGACCACGCAGACGCCGGCGAACATGCCGCCCCAGTTGGTGCCGGTGTACTGCTGCTGCTGGGCGAAGCCGATCAAGGCCACCGGCAGCGTCTCCTTCTCGTCATCCTGCATCAGCACCAGGGCGAGCATCGTCTCGTTCCAGGACACGATGAGCTGCAGCACGAAGACGGTGACCAGCCCCGGCCGGGCGACCGGGACCACGATGCGCAGGAAGGTCCGCCACACCCCGGCGCCGTCCAGCGCGGCGGCCTCCTCCAGCTCGCCGGGCAGCGACCGGAAGAAGCCGGTCAGCAGGAAGACGGTGAACGGCATGGCGGTGCCGACGTAGGCCAGGGTGAGGCCGGTCAGGGTGGAGGTGAGCTCCAGGCTGCTCAGCATGAGGAAGATCGGCAGCAGGATGACCTGCGTGGGCACGCCGGTCCCCAGCGCGAACAGCAGCGTGAGCGGCCGTCCGGCGCGGTTCGTCGTCCGGGTCAGCGCGTAGGCGGCCGGCGCCGCGACCGCCACGGCCAGCAGCGAGGACAGCACGCCCACGACCGCGCTGTTGACCGCGGCCCGGCCGAAGTTCCCGACCTCCAGCGCGGTCAGGTAGTTGTCCGGCGTCGGCGGCATCGGCAGCCGCCACGGATGGTCGAACACCTCGCGGGTGCTCTTCAGCGAGGTGATCAGCACCCAGGCCAGCAGCGCCACGTCGGCGGCGACGACCGCCCACACGGCCATTCGCACGGGCGCGAGCCCCGTCAGTCTCAGGGTCGGTCTCATGGTCTGCCCTCTCAGAACCGGACGGCTTCACGGTCGAGCGCCCGCCGCAGCAGCAGCACCACGGCCGCCGCGATCAGCAGGCTGACCAGCGCGCTGGCGGCGGTCATCCCCAGCTCGGGCGGCGAGCCCGAGCCGCCGTACGTGGCCGCGTAGCTGTAGAGGGCGACGGTCCAGGTGCTGCTCGGCGGGGTGCCCGCGGTGCCGCCGCCGAACACCAGCACCAGCTCGAACACCTTGATCGAGCTGATGGTCCACAGCAGCGCGCAGACGCTGAAGACGTCCCAGCTCAGCGGGATCGTGACGTGCCGCAGCCGCTGCCAGGACGTGGCCCCGAGAAGCGCGCAGTCCTCGTAGAAGTAGGCGGGGATGCGGTCGACGGCGGCCATGATGATCGTGGTGTAGTACCCGACCGCGGCCCAGATCGCCACGATCAGGATGAGTGTGAACGTGTTGTCCACGGCCAGCCACTTGGGCGGGTCGCTCACCCCGAACACGCTCCTCAGGACGGTGTTGACCAGCCCGTCGGGGTTGAACAGGAAGCCCGCCACGATCGCCGGGACCAGCGCGCTGACGATGTTGGGGAAGAACAGGATGTTGCGCGCGACCAGCCGCCCGCGCATCTCCCTGAGCACCATCGTGAGCGCGAAGCCGGTCACGAACGTCACGCCGCCGCCGATGACCAGCAGCTTCAGGGTGTTGAGCAGCGCGGTGTGGAAGACCGGGTCGCCCAGCAGGCGGGCGTAGTTGCGCAGCCCGACGAAGCGTGACTCCCCGTACCCGGCGGTCTGCTGGAGGCTGATCCACACCGCGTAGCAGGCCGGCCCCAGGACGAAGACGGTCAGCAGCGCGAGTGCCGGGGCGGCCATGGGGACGAAGGCCCGCTGCCGGGCCCGTCCGGCGGGGCCGGGCCGCGGCTCGGGTGCGAGCGCCATCAGTCGCCCTGGTTCTTCCAGAAGGCGGCCTGGACAGCGGTGATCTTGTCCACGAACCCCTGCGCGGTGAGCTTGCCGTTGAACAGCTCGCCCACCGTCGGGTAGTAGACCTTGTCGGTCCAGCCCGGCACGCTCAGCCCGGCCGCGAACGGATACGTGGCGGGCACGCCGTCGAGCTGCTTCTTCACCCCGGCCAGGGCCTCGGGCACGTACGCGTCCTCGCGCGGCGAGAGCACCGAGGCGGTCCTGGCCAGCTCGTCGGCGAAGGTCTTGGTCGTCATGTAGGCGATGAACCGCTCGCCGGCCTCGACGTTCTTCGCCTTGACGGGCATCGCGAAGCCGAACTGCACGACCTCCTCGCCCTCGGCCGGGCCGCCGACCTCGGGGAAGGGCATGGAGGCGGGCCTGAACCCGGCCTTGGCGTACGAGCCGACCTCGCTGGGCAGCCAGGAACCCATGATCATGAAGGCGGCCCGGCCCTGGGCCCAGTTCTTCTGCTGCTCGGGGTACTTGCCGGCGTCGTACCCCTTGAGCAGGTAGCCCTCCTTGGCGAACTTCTCGATCTGCCGAGCGGCGGCCAGCACCTCGGGCTTCTTCCACGACTGCCCGGTCCGGTCCTCGGCGATGGCCTTGAGGCCGTCGGCGCCGATCGTCCGGTACAGGTAGTAGTTCATCCAGTAGGAGTCGGACCAGTACTGCTCGCCGTCGGCCGTGAGCGGGGCCGTCCCGGCGGCCTTGAGCCTGCCGAGCAGCGCCAGGAACGCGTTCCAGTCCGTCGGCGGCGGCTCGGTGAGGGTGGCGGCGTCGTAGAACAGGCCGATGCCGGCGACGCTGTAGGGCACCATGTACGGCTCCCCGCCCGGCAGCCGCAGCGCAGGGCTCTGGAGGTACTTGGCCGGGATGACGTCCTTGACCTTCTTGCCCGCCTCGCCGGGCACGTCGGCCTCGTACACCTGGGCCAGGCCCCGGGCCACGCCCGGAGTGACCATGAACGGCCGGATCGTGTCGTCGGACTGGTCGACCACGTCCGGCACCTTGGACGTGGTGAGCGCGGCGGGCAGCTTCTGCTTGACCACGTCGCGTCCGGCCCACTCCACGCTGACCTTGATGCCGGTGGCCCGCGTGAAGCGGGTGATCGCCGCCTGCAGGGCCACCTGCTGGGGCTCGCCCTGCTTCCACATCGACCAGTAGACGAGCTCCTTGCCCGGCTCGTCCGGGGAACCGCCGCCGCAGGCGGTGAGCAGGCCGAGGGCCAGCGCGCCGGCGGCGAGGCCGGCGAGCGTCCTGCGGGAGGGGAGATGTCGGGATGAGCTCATCGAGCCGCACCGCCTGTCCTGTGAGTTCCGGGGGGTGGTCGGTCCGGCGGGCCCCGGACGGAGGCCCGCCGGAGGAGGTCAGCCGACGGTCCAGCGCTGCAGCGCCGAGCCGGTGTCGGCCTGCTGGGTGACGGGGGAGCCGTCGGCGGTGGAGGCCGTGGTGAGCGACAGCCCGCTCTTCTGCGAGGCGATCCGGTAGCCGCCCGCGGAGGCGGGGGTGACCTGCCAGCGCTGGTTCGCGGCGCCGGTGCACGTCCACTGGATGACCTTGGCGCCGGCGGCGGTCGAGCCGCCGCTGACGTCCGCGCAGAGCTTCGACAGGTCGTTGGCGATCTGGTAGGAGCCGTCGGACTGGCGGGTGAGGATCCAGCGCTGGTTGGCGCCGGAGTTGGGGGCCCAGGTGATGAGCGGGGTGCCCGGGGTGGTGGAGTGGTCGGGGTCGTCCAGGGCCTTGCCGGCGGCGGTCAGGGTGTGGACGCCGCTCAGGTCGCCGCCCGCCGCGCCGGTGTCGGTCAGCGTCAGGGTCTGCTCGGCCGCGGTGCGCCGCCCGCCGACCGTCCCGCCCGAGGTGTCGCTCCAGTGGCGTACGGGCGTGGTCTCGGCCGGCCGGGCCGCCTCCGCCGACAGGCCGAGCGCGAGGCCGCTGTAGCGGTTGACCAGCCGGTGGCCGCTCCCGCTCGGCACGGCGAACCACTGCTGGCCCGCGGTGGGCCCGCCGGCGCCGGGCGCGGTGACGACCGGCTTCGCCCCCCAGGCCCGGCCGGCGGCGGTGGCCGCGTCCACGCCGAGCAGGCCGCCGGTCGAGGCGTTGGCGATCCGGTAGGAGCCGTCGCCGTTGGAGGTGAACGTCCAGCTTTCCAGGGCCGAGCCGGTCGGGGCGGCGGTGGAGGTGGTCGCCGCGCCGCCAGAGACCTGGGCCAGCACGCGGCCGGCGCCGTTGCCGATCCGGTAGGTCCGGCCCGGGTTCGCCGGGGCGGGAGCGGGCGCGGTGGAGGAGATGGTGAGGGTCGCGTACTCGCCGCTGGAGGTCGCGCACTCGATCGAGCAGTACGAGCGGAACGTCCTGCCGACGACGGTCGAGCCGGTCTTGCTGACCTGGTCGAGGAACCAGCGGTACCAGGAGCCGGAGACGTAGCCGCCGGAGTCGCCGATCAGGCGCCATTTCTGCGTCGAGAGGTCGTCGGTGACGTAGAAGCGCTGGGGCTGACGTCCGGAGACGACCTCGGGCTCGCCGACGTACAGGCCGAGGTGGGCGTCGTAGGCGATGTTCATGATGAACAGGTCGGACTTCGGTGGCAGTTTCCCGGCGGCGATCTGCTGGTCGACCGTGCCGGTGTTGGCCGGGTCGTAGTCGCCGCCCACGGGTGTGTAGCCCTGGGGGTCGGCGGCGGTGACCGGCACCATGTTGCTCTCCTTGCCGCCCACGCCGGGCTGCGACCAGGAGCCGTCGTACCACTTGGTCCACGAGCCGGTCGCCATCTTGGCCGACATCGGCGCCCGCGCCACGTGGGCCAGGCCGCCGTTGCCGCCGCCCACGCCGCCCTTGGGGATGATCCGCGAGCCGTAGTAGACGTAGAAGTAGCCGGAGACCGGGTCGGCGAACAGGCGCGGGTCGCCGTCGCCGTAGTCGTAGGTCTGGTTGGGGAAGGCCGTGCCGTCGTTGCGCCTGGTGCTGTACGGCGAGGTGATCGCGTGGCCCAGGATCGTCCACACGCGGCCCTGGTTCCGGGAGACGGCGTAGTCGAGGGAGTCGTAGTGCAGCCCGTCGCCGAAGGGTTGCGGGGTGAACTCGTTGTGGACCAGGCCGTACCAGTCGCCGGTGTCGGGGTCCACCCAGACGCCGACCAGGTCGCAGTAGTTCTTGTGGGCGTACCCCGAGCCGGCCCCGGCGGAGGTCGCCTCGACGCCGGTCGGGCTGTTGTTGCAGCGCCAGGTCGTGTCGTTGTTGCGGTCGGCGGAGTTGGCCGGGTTGACCGCGTCGCTGATCGCGGCCGAGCGGGTGGCGGTCTCGAAGTTCGTGCCGGTGAAGAAGTCCCAGTAGCGGGGGTCGGAGCTGCCGTAGAGGGCGGCCGACTGCTGGAAGTAGAAGGTGCCGTCCTTGTCGATGTAGGTGGCCGCCGGGGTGTCGGTGGGGTGGGCGTAGCGGCCGGTGGAGTCGACGGTGATGGTGTAGGAGGCGTCGGGCGGTGCGGCCGACGCGGCCGGGGCGGGCAGGGCGCCGCCCAGCACGAGCGTCAGGGCCGCGGCGGTGGCGGTGAGCACGTTGCGATGGGGGGACACGGGTGCTCCTTTCTGTCGGGCACGCCACGCCGGCGTGCCCCCGGTGAACCACGAGCCAGAACCGCGTGGCCGGACCATACGCCAGATTTGACCGCTCAAACAAGGCCCGATTTCGCGTTCTTGCTCTCTTGCCCGGTCAAACAGCACATAATGAGCACGCTGGTTGACTCCGTCGGAGCTCGGCGGCTACGTTTCGGGGCGACGTGTTGGACCGGTCAAACCCTCTGGAGGCAGCGGTGGTCACGATGCAGGACGTGGCCGAACGGGCCGGGGTCACCAAGCAGACCGTGTCCAACGTCGTCACCGGCCGCGTACGCGTCCGCCCCGAGACCGAGGCCAAGGTGCGCGCGGCCATCGCCGAGCTCGGCTACACCCCCAACCTGGTGGCCCGCTCCCTGGCCACCGGCACCACCATGACCGTCGGCCTGTTCGTGCCGACGGTGGCCAGCTCGTTCTACTCGGCCGTGGTCGAGGAGGCCGAGAACGTCCTGGAGGAGCACGGCTACCACCTCCTGCTGTGCACCACCCGCCTGGACGGCGAGCGGGCCCGCCGGCACATCACCGGCCTGACCAGCCGCTCGGTCGACGCCCTGCTGATCGCCGGCGACAACGGCCTCACCGAGCACCTGCCGCTGCTGGCCGGCGCGCGCTTCCCCGTGGCGCTGTGCGCGTGGGAGAGCGAGGTGCCCGACACCCTGCCGGTGGTCACGATCGACTACGAGCAGGCCGGCTACCTGGCCGGGCGGCATCTGCGCGAGCTGGGCCACGAGCGCGTCGCGGTGCTGAGCAGCGCGCCGCACGCCCTGCGCGTGCAGGGGTTCCGGCGCGCGTTCGCCCGCGACGGCCTCGACGTCCCCGCCTCGGCCGTCTTCACCGCGCCGGAGCCTACGGCGATGGGCGGCTTCACCGCCGCCACCGCCGCCCTGACCGCCGTCCCGGAGGTGACCGCGGTCTTCTGCACCCACGACATCCTCGCGCTGGGCGCGCTGGAGGCGGCCCGCCTCGGCGGCCGCTCGGTCCCGGGCGACCTGTCGGTGGTCGGCCACGACGACATCGACGAGGTACGCGTGACGCACCCCGCCCTCACCACGGTCGCCATCCCGAGCCGGGAGATGACCAGGCAGGCCATCGAGCTGCTGCTGCGCGCGCTGGACGAGGGCCGCCCGCCGGTCAACTCCCTGCAACTGCTGCGCTCGACCCTGATCGTCAGGGCCAGCAGCGGCCCCGCCTGACCTGCTCCGGCACCTGCTCCGGCATCTGCTACGGCACCTGCTACGGCGCGGCCTGCCCGGCGAGCGCGCGGCGGACCCACCGGCCGGCCCCGCGCCCGCAGCCCCGGACGCTCCAGCCCGCCGCCGCCCCGACGGCGACCCCGGCGAGGACGTCGCCCGGGTAGTGGGCGCCCACGTACACGCGGGAGGCGGCCACCGCGGCGGCCAGCAGCATGACCGGGGCGGCGACCGGGAGCGGCGCGTCCCTGGCCACCGCCACCGCGAAGGCGACCGCGGACGCGCTGTGCCCCGAGGGCAGCGAGGACGACGACGGCACCCGGCGGCGGCGGATCACCGGGATGAGGTCCGTCAGCGGGCGCGGCCTGCGGATCGCCTGCTTGACGACCATGCTGGTCAGCGGGCTGGCCAGCGAGATCGCCAGCAGCCCCCGTACGCCGGCCCGCTGCAACCGTGGCCGGCCCGTCAGCATCAGCACGCCCGCGACCAGCCCCCACAGGACCGAGTTGTCGGCGGCCGACGACAGGTGCGGGAGCAGGGCGTCGAGCACGGGCAGGTCGGCGCGCGCGACCCGGTCGAAGGCCCGCTTGTCCCAGGCGTCGAGACGTTCGAGCAGCATCATCCAGCCGATCACCTCCGCGACGGCCCTACACCTGCCCGCCGATCACGCCGATCATGCCCGGGACGGCCTGGCTCCCGTGCTCTCCCTGACCACGAGCTCGGGCTCGACCAGCCGCCGGGCCTCGGGCTCGTGCCCGGCCATGAAGTCGAGCAGCAGGTGGAAGGCGTGCCTGCCGACCTCGCCGAAGTCCTGTCGCACGGTGGTCAGCGGGGGCCAGAAGTAGGCCGACTCGGGGATGTCGTCGAACCCGGCCACGCTCACGTCCTCGGGCACCCGGCGGCCGGCCTCGCGCAGCGCGCGCAGCACACCGAGCGCCATCTGGTCGTTGGCCACGAACACGGCGGTGACGTCGGGGTTCTCGGCGAGGCGGCGGCCGAGCTGGTAGCCCGATCGGGCGCTCCAGTCGCCGCGCAGCACGTCGGGCGCCTGGCGGCCGGCGGCCTCCAGCACGCCGCGCCAGCCCTCGATGCGGCCGTTGGCGTCGAGCCAGTCGGCCGGGCCCGCGACGTGCCAGACCGTCTCGTGGCCGAGGCTGAGCAGGTGTCGGGTGACCCGCCTGGCCCCCGCCTGCTGGTCGACCTTGGCCACCGGCACGGGGATGTCGTCGCCCGCGTCGACGGCCACCACCGGCATCTCCGGCGGCAGGTGACGCAGGCCGTCGGCGGCCGACTCGTGCGGGGCCACGATGATCACGCCGTCGACCGCCTGGGCGCGTAACCGCTGCACGCCCTCCTCCATCGACCTGCGGCTGAGCGAGGGCAGGCTGGCGATGCTGACGTTGTAGCCGGCCCGCCTGGCGGCCTGCTCGATGCAGTAGAGCGTGGAGGCCGGGCCGTAGAGGGTGGTGTCGATGCTGACCACGCCGAGCACGCCGGACCTGCCGGTGACGAGCTGGCGGGCGGCCTGGTTGGGCCGGTAGTCGAGCTCGCGCACCGCGGCCATCACGCGGGCCCTGGTCTCCGCGCGGACCCGGTCGGGCGCGTTGAGCACGCGCGAGACGGTCATGGCAGAGACCCCGGCGAGGACGGCCACGTCCATGAGCACCGCGGGCCTGTCGCCCTTCGCTTTCACCGCCGCTCCCTCCTGTCAGCGGTAACGCTAACAGGCCAGGGACGAGATCGTGCGCCCGCGCCGATGCCCTGAGCGGGCCCGGTATGTGGTCCGGTGAGCCCCGGCGTGCCTGGTCGGCGGCTTGACACTGCCAGCTAACTGCCAGGAACGGTATGTAGTCTGCCTCGCCATGAACTGGCAGCGGCACGTCAACAATGCGCTGGTCAGGTTCACCGGATTCCAGATCGAGCGAGTGGGGAACGCCCCTTCTCCCCCGCCCGCTCCCGAGATCAGACCGCCCGCGGATCCGCTAACCGACCGGCTGCTCGAATCCCCCGTCTTCGTCCTGTCCCCCGTACGTTCCGGCTCCACCCTCCTGCGCGCGATCCTCAACGCCCACCCCGACCTGCACGCCCCGCACGAACTGCACGTACGCCGGCTGCGGGTGCAGTTCGACACCTCGCTGGCCGCCAAGGCGATGGGCGCGCTCGGGCACAACCAGGCCGACCTGGAACACCTGCTCTGGGACCGGGTGCTCCACCGCGAGCTGGTCCGCAGCGGCAAGCGGTACGTCGTGGACAAGACCCCCGCCAACGCCTTCGCCCACCAGCGCATCGCCGCCTGCTGGCCGGACGCCCGGTTCGTCTTCCTGCTGCGCCACCCGGCCTCGATCGCCACGTCCTGGCACGAGGCCGGCCCGGACCGGCGCACCCCGGAGGAGGCCGCGCTCGACGCCCTGCGGTACATGAAGGCCGTGCAGAAGGCCAGGGCCGCGCTGCCGGGGCTGACCGTCAGGTACGAGGAGCTGAGCGCCGAGCCCGAGCGCGTCACCCGCGAGATCTGCGCGTTCCTCGGCCTGGAGTGGGAGCCGCGGATGCTCTCCTACGGCGAGCAGCGGGTGCTGGAGAAGGGGCTCGGCGACTGGCGGGACAAGATCAGGACCGGGACCGTCCAGCCCGCCCGCGAGCTGCCCTCCCCCGACCTGATCCCCGAACCCCTCAAGCCCATCTCCCGGACCTGGGGGTACCTCACGTGAAGATCCGCTACCTGATGCTGCACGCCTACGGCATGGGCGGCACGATCCGCACCGTGGTCAACCAGGCGAACGCGATGGCCGCGGCCGGGCACGACGTCGAGCTGGTCAGCCTGGTACGGCGGCGCGACACCCCGCAGTTCGCGATCGACCCCCGGATCACCGTCACCACGCTGGTGGACCAGCGCGACGGCAGGCTGCCCGACTCCGTCGGCCGCAAGGCGTGGCGGCGGATCCGCGGCAAGATCGTGCCGCGCGGCGAGTTCGCGGCCGACTACTTCACCGAGCGGGTGGAGCGCGCCGCGATGGACTACGTCTCCGGCCTGTCGGGCGGCGTCCTGGTGACGACCAGGCCCGCGCTGAACCTGATCTCCGCCCGCCGCACCCCCGCCGACGTCGTCAGGATCGCGCAGGAGCACATGAACCTGTCCGCCTATCCCGACACGATCCGCAGGGAGATCGCCCGCCATTACGGCAGGTTCGCCGCGGTGACCGTGCTGACCATGACCAACAAGCTCGAATACCAGCGGCTGCTGCCGGACACGCCGGTGGTCGTGATCCCGAACGCCGTCCACCGCGTGGAGCAGGAGCGGTCCCGGCAGGTCAACCCGGTCGTGGTGGCCGCCGGGCGGCTGGTGCCGCAGAAGGGGTTCGACCTGCTCATCGAGGCGTTCGCGCAGGTCGTACGGGTGCATCCGGAGTGGCGGCTGCGCGTGTTCGGCACCGGGCCGCGCCGCAGCCAGCTCAGCGGGCTGATCGCGCAGCACGGGCTGGCCGATCACGTGACGCTGCCCGGACGTACCGAGCGGCTGGAGAAGGAGCTGGCCGAGGCGTCGGTGTACGCGCTCAGCTCCCGCTTCGAGGGCCTGCCCATGGTCATGATCGAGGCCATGACGCACGCGCTGCCCGTGGTCGCCTTCGACTGCCCGACGGGGCCACGGGACGTGCTGACCGACGGCGTGGACGGCGTCCTGGTGCCGCCCAGGGACGTGGACGGGCTGGCCGCGGCGCTGATCCAAGTGATCGGCGACCGGGAGCGGCGGGTGCGGATGGGCGAGGCGGCGGCGACGACGTCGCGGGCGTACGCGCCCGAGGTGGTGATGCCGATGTGGGAGGAGTTGTTCTCGGGGCTGGTGCAGGGGAACCGGACGGCGGGCAACTTCTGGGCGGGCCGCTGATCTGCCTGGATCCGCGAAGATCTACCCGACGGATCCTGCGGCCAGGGCGGCGTTTCTAACGATTAGGTCACAGATTTAGCTGCAAATCGTTAAGAGCATGCCAAACCGGGCGGCAGCCTGGGGTACATGCGTAACCGGAAAGCTCGACTCACCGCGTTCGCAGGCGCCTTCGCCCTGGTCACGGGGTTCGGCGTGCCTGCGTACGCCCAGACCGCCGCTCCCGTCACCGGTCCTGTCGCCGCGGCCTCCGTGGTCGACGGCGCCCAAGCGCCCGCCGTCTACGGCCGGGCCGCCTACCTGATGGACGCCAGGTCCGGCGCCGCCCTGTTCGGCAAGGCCGCCGACACCCGCATGCCGATCGCCAGCCTCACCAAGACGATGACGGCGTACGTGGTGCTGCAGGCCGCCAAGCCCACGGACATGGTGGAGATCACCGCCCAGGACGCGCAGTACGCCGAGGACGGCGGCGGCACCACCGCCGACCTGCGGCCGGGCGACCGGCTCCCGGTCGGCGAACTGCTGTACGCGCTCATGCTGCCCTCGGGCGCCGACGCCGCCCACGCGCTGGCCCGTACGTACGGGCCCGGCGTGCCGGGGTTCGTCGACAGGATGAACGACACCGCCCGCTCGCTCGGCATGAACGACACCCGGTACGTCAACGCCGACGGCCTGCCCACCTCGGCCGGCGACGGCTGGTCCACGGCCCGCGACCAGTCCGTACTGGCCGCCAAGGCGCTCTCGGTGCCGCTGATCGAGGGGGTCGCCGGGACCCGCTACCACGAGGTGGCCGCGACGGACGAGCACGGCGCGTACGGCTGGCGCAACACCAACCGCCTGCTCGCCGAGCCCGGCGCGATCGGGCTGAAGACCGGGTTCACCCGGGCGGCGGGGTACAGCCTGGCGTTCGCCGGTGAGCGGGACGGGCGACGACTGGTGGGCGTGATCCTGGGCGAGTCGGTCTCCAGCCGCCGCTTCGACACCGCCCAGGCCCTCCTCACCTGGGCCCCCACCCGCGCCGCCGCCTGAGGCATCGCCGCCGGCTCCCGGCCGCGCGCTCGGTGTCCGCATGATGGACGCTCGTGATCTGTTGGGTTAGTTTGCCCGACATGAACGTTCGCATCGCGATGAGCGTGATGTCCGCGGCGCTCGTGCTCGCCGCCCCCCTCCCCGCCCACGCGGCCACCCCCGGACTCGGCTGGGAGCTGAAGGAGACCGGCGTGACCGCCCGCTTCCGCGGCCTGGCCCCCGTGAGCAGGGACGTGGTGTGGGCCGCCGGCACCGGCGGAACCGTCCTGCGCACCGTGGACGGCGGCCGTACCTGGCAGAACGTCTCCCCACCCGGCACCGAGGCCCTCCAGTTCCGCGACGTGGAGGCGTTCGACGCCCGCCGCGCCCTGGTCCTGTCGATCGGCACCGGCACGGACGGCCGCGTCTACCGCACCGAGGACGGCGGCCGCACCTGGACCGAGTCCTTCAGGAACGACGAACCGAACGCCTTCTACGACTGCATGGCCTTCTTCGACCGCCGCCACGGCCTGGCCATGAGCGACCCGGTGGACGGCAGGTTCCGCGTCCTGGCCACCGACGACGGCGGACGGAGCTGGCAGGTGCTGCCCTCGTCCGGCATGCCGGACGCGCTGCCCGGCGAGGCCGGGTTCGCGGCGAGCGGGCAGTGCCTGGTGACCGCGGGCGGGCGCGACGCATGGATCGCCACCGGCGGCGGCGAGCGGTCGCGCGTGTTCCGTTCGGCCGACCGCGGACGTACGTGGACCGTCGCCGACACCCCCGTCCCGGCCGCCGACGCCGCCAAGGGCGTCTTCGCGCTGGCCTTCCGCGACCGGCACCGCGGGATCGCGGTCGGCGGCGACTACCAGCCCGGCCGCCCCTCCCCGAACGCCGCCGCGGTCACCAGGGACGGCGGCGCCACCTGGCAGACCGCCACGACCCCGCCGCCCGCGTACCGGTCGGGGGTGACGTGGCTGCCGCACCTGCCGTTCGCGGCCGTCGCCGTCGGGCCGACGGGGAGCGACGTGACGTACTCGGGCGGGGCCCGCTGGGAGTCCTTCGACGGCGGCTCGTTCGACACGGTCTCGTGCACCCCGGACCTGTCCTGCTGGGCCTCCGGCGAACAGGGCCGCATAGCCCGCCTCCGCCTCCGCTAGAGCGCGTCCGGCCATGCGTACGGACACGAGGAGGAGCAGAACTCAGGACGGGACAGGCGGGCACTCCAGGACCTCGATCGAGTTCCCCGGCATCAGAGCGATATGGGGATGGTCGCTGAAGAGCCGCGCCGCGTCTTCATGCGTCTCGGCCTCCACGATCGCGTATCCGGTCTTCGAGTCGGTGAAGTCCTCGACGCCTCGGGCCGTCACCAGCTTCTTGCGGAAGAGCGGCGCCCCGGGATCGATCAGGGCGTGCTCGTTCTTCTGAGCCCACACCGCCCACGCGTTCATGAACTCACTCTGCTGCTGCTCGGTGAACTCCGCCTTGTCGGCGTCGTCGGCCGCGCCGTTCAGGACAGCGAGAAACCTACCCATGGCCGGAGGGTAGCCCACGAACCAAGCGGAGGGAGGCTGTACCGAGGGGCGGGGTCAGCGGACGCCGCGGGGCCTGAACTGGATGCTGATGCGCGGCCCCGCGGGCCGGGCCGTCTTGGGGATCGCGTGTTCCCACGTGCGCTGGCAGCTTCCGCCCATGACGATCAGGTCGCCGTGCCCGAGGTCGCGCCGGATCGAGGGGCCGCCGCCGCGCGGACGCAGCAGGAGCGGACGCGGGCTGCCCACCGAGACGATCGCGACCATGGTGTCCTCGCTGCCGCCCCGGCCGATGGTGTCGCCGTGCCAGGCCACGCTGTCGCGGCCGTCGCGGTAGAAGCACAGGCCCGCCGTGCGGAAGGGCTCGCCCAGTTCCTCGCCGTAGTGGTCGTCGAGCGCCGCCCTGGCCTCGTCGAGGACGGGGTCGGGCAGCGCCTCCCCTTCGTCGTAGAACTTCAGCAGGCGCGGGACGTCGAGGACCCGGTCGTACATGCGGCGGCGCTCCGCGCGCCAGGGCACCGTCTCGGCCAGCCGCCCGAACAGCGTGTCGGCCCCGGCCAGCCAGCCCGGCCGCAGGTCGATCCAGGCCCCGTGGTCGAGGTACGTCCTGCGGACCGTGGCGCCCAGCCGCCCGACGCCGAGCTCCTCGTCGAGACTCAGCAGAGATGCTTGGAACGCGGCTTTCATGAGGCCGAGTCTACGTCATCTCTCAAACACATTTTCGACTGGGAGCGTGAGGGTGCCCGGCCTGTGCGGTACGCAGTCCGTACAGGCCGGGCAGGTCGCCGCCGGCGGGCGCGAGACCCGCGCGGGACGGTCACCCAAGGTCCTTCCCGCCCGAACCAGCACCTAACGCTCATCCTGTAACGTCTTGCCAGTGTTATCCCGTTACATAGCCGGCGTGGTGGCGGCACGGACCGGCGACGAGATGTCCGGGCCCGCCCTCCTGGTCGCCGGGCTCGCCGCCACCGGCTCGCCGCTGCTCGGAGCGTCGCTGCTGGCCGGGCTGACGGTCTCGGCGGCCGTCGGCGGGCCGCTGCTCGGCGTGCTGCTGGACCGGGCCCGCCGTCCGGGCCGGTTGCTCGCGTGGTGCCTGCTCGGGTACGCGACCGGCCTGCTGCTGGTGGCGGCCGGTGTCGGCAGGGTTCCCGGGACGGCCCTGGTCGCGCTGGCCATGGTGACCGGACTGGCGGGCCCCGCGCTGACAGGCGGCTGGACGGGACAGCTCCCCCTGGTCTCCGGCCCCGACCGGCAACGGCTGGCCCGGGCCACCGCGCTCGACGCCATGACGTACAACGTGGCCGGCCTGGCCGGTCCGGCGGCGGTGGGCGTGGTGGCGGCCATGGCCGGCGGGACGACGGCGGTGCTCGTCTCCGTCGCCCTCCTCCTGTCCGCCCTCCCCACGGCCTGGACCCTCCCCACCCGCGACGACCGCGCCCACGACCGCCTCGCCCACGACGGGCCCGTCTGTGAGGGTCCCACCCGCGAGCGGCGGCGCGCCGGGCTCCTCGCCTCCACGGCGCGGGCCGGCAGGGAGGTCGCGGGTGAGGTGGTGGCCGGGGTCAGGGTGGTTCTCGGGAACCGGGTGTTGTGGCGGGCCACCGCCGGGTCGATGATCTCCTGCGCCGGGACGGGCATGTTCGTGGTGTCGGCGCCGGTGCTGGGCCTGGAGCTCTCGGGTGACAGTGGCCGCGGGACGCTGCTGCTGGCCGTCACGGCGGCGGCCGGCCTGGCCGCGAACGGCCTCCTGGCCTGGCGAGGCGGCTCCCGGAGGCGGAAGGCGACCCCGCCGTGGGACGCGACGCTGGTGTGGGCCACTGCCCTGGTCGGCGCGGGCATGGCAGTCGCGGCCGTCGCGGGACTGGTGGGGATGTCCGTCGCGGAGCCCTCCGTGGAGGGGCCGCCGGGAATGGGGGCGGCCGTGGCGGGGGCGTACTGGGTGGCGGTGGTCGGGGCGGGGTTGGTGGGGGTGGGCGAGGGGCCGCAGTTGACGGCGCTGTTCGCGGTGCGGCAGCGGGAGGCGCCCGCCGGGCTGCGGAGTCAGGTGTTCACGACCGGCGCCAGCCTCAAGATCACGTCGTTCGCCGTCGGCTCGGCGCTGGCCGGGCCGTTGAGCGCCCACTCGGCCGCCGCGGCCCTGCTGGCCGGCGCGGTGACGCAGCTCGTGGCCGTCTGCGTCCTCGCCCACCGCCGCGCACGGCGGGCGTCAGCGGAAAGCCGCTGACGGAGGCACGCGGGAACGCCATCAGGCGGCATCGGGAGCCAGGGACGTCAGGGGGTGGTGGGG
Source organism: Nonomuraea sp. NPDC049607 (assembly GCF_040675375.1). Lineage (NCBI taxonomy): Bacteria > Bacillati > Actinomycetota > Actinomycetes > Streptosporangiales > Streptosporangiaceae > Nonomuraea > Nonomuraea sp. NPDC049607. Next base: position 64,855 of record NZ_JBFAOV010000022.1, on the reverse strand, counting down.
AGGCGGGAGCGGTGGGCGGCGACGCGGGCGCGGGTGGCGCAGCGGGTGCCGCAGTAGCGACGTGGGCTGCCGCCGCCCAGGTCCAGGTACGGCCGCCCGCACCCCGCCGCCGCGCACAACCCGCCCGGGACGCGCTGATGATCGGCGAGCAGCACCGCCAGGGCCATCGCCGAGGAGGCCAGGAACCACTCGGCCCACGGCGCGTCGTCGCCGCTGTCGACATGGACATGCCAGGACGTCGTGCCCGCGTGGCTGGTCAGCCGGGGCGGCCGGGCCGACTCCGACAGCAGCCGGTTGAGCAGGTCCGCCGCCTCCCCGGCGTCGCGGGCCCCGAGCACGTCGCGCAGCCGGGCCGCCACCGCGCGCATCGCGGCCACGTCGGAGCCGCCGAGGCGCAGGTCGCCGTGCTCGCCGTGGCGGCGCAGGACGTCCGTCACCGAGGCGGCCGTCGGCTGTCCGTGCAGCAGCTCCGTGCACAGCTCGACGGCTCTGACGGCCATCGCCCTGGTCGAGTGAACCTCCACGCGGCAAGCGTATCCACGGCGGGGCTCCCCCTGCCCGCGCCGTGGACCGCGATCCCGGGTCAGCCGCCGCAGGCGGCGAAGACGAAGGTGTCCTTGAGCACGGTGTACCGGTCCCTGACCCGTACGGCGCCCGTCCCGGTGTCGATCTGCACGATCGTCATCCTGGACGACCCGGACACCAGGTGCAGCGTGACCTGCGTGTCGCCGGTCCAGTCGATCATGCTGAGGTCGCCGGCCGGCAGCTTGATCTTCTTGCGTCCGGTGACCTCGTCGGTGGCCAGGTCGTAGGTGAGCAGTTCGGTCTTCTTCCCGCGGATCACGACGGCCGCCGTGTGCCCGTCGCCGGCCAGCGCCTGCGGGCCGTTGGCGGCCACGACCTGCGGCGGCGTGGCACGGACGAGCTGCTCGCCCGTCTCGTCGCGGACGACCAGGTCGGTGACGGAGTCGTCGGAGTCGATCGTGGACAGCACCTCGTCGCCGTCGCCGCTGAAGCCCAGGACGGTCTCGTCCGCGGGCACGGTGCCGAGCAGGGCGCCGGTGGCCGTGTCGAAGATCCTGGCGTCGGCGGGCTTCTCGCTCCCGATCACGACGGCCAGCCGCGCGCCGTCGTCGGACAGCTGCAGCGTCACCTCGTTCTGGGCGACCCGCGGCAGCGCGTCCTTGGGCAGCAGGGTGACGCCGCCGCCGAGGACGCGTACGGCCAGGCGCCCGCCCTTGGTGAAGTACGCCACGCGCTGCCCGTCGCCGCTGACCGCGATCGGCGCCGGCGAGTCGACGACGGACCGTCGCCGGGCGTCGAGCGCGACGACCTGGGCGTCGGGCAGCGCCATGCGCCCGCCGTCGTGCATGACGAGCCGCCACTGCCCGCAGGGCCTGGAGGCGCCGTCCTTGCCGGGGCAGCCCTTGACGGAGGCGTACCGGATGCTGTCGTGACCGTGGTGCGGCGCCGCCTGGGCGGCGGCCGGCACGGCGGCGAGGGTGAGCAGGGCCGCGGTCAGCAATGGGACGATTCTCATGATGATCATTCCCCCGGGAACACGATGGTGTGGGAGTCGGGGCCCACCTTGTAGGTGTCCGTACGGCGGGCCTGGCCGGAAGCGGGGTCGACGGTGAGCACCCGTACCACCGTCGACTTCGTGGTGCTGCTGTCGTAGGAGTAGGCGACGAGCGTGCCGTCAGGCGCCCAGCGGGCGTGGTCGGGCGGGGTGTCGCTGGTCAGGGGGAGGTTCACGCCGTCGGAGAGCCGCGCGGTCTCCAGGTCGTAGGTGCGCGTCCTGGGCGGGGTCCCGCGGCCGGGGGCGCCGGAGCTGAACGCGGCGACGGTGTGCCCGTCGGAGGACAGCGCGAGGGCGACGGCGTTGGCGACGAACTGCGGGGCCGGGCTCCTGAGCGTGCGGCCGTCGAGCCCGTGGGAGTAGAGCCATTTGGTGCCGTCGCTCAGGTCGCGGGTGGCCAGCACCTCGTCCCCGTCGCCGCTGAAGCCGGCCGGGTCGCCCTTGACGGTCAGGCGGGTGATCCGGCCGGTGGCCAGGGTGAGCACCTTGACGTGTCCCTTGCCGCCGGCGAGGACCCGGTCGCCCGCCGGGGACAGGAACAGCGCGCCGTCCTCGCCGCCGGGCCGGAAGGAGCTGGGCAGCTCCCTGACCGGGCCGCCGGCCGCCGCCCGTACGACGAGGCGGTGGTCGCGGGCCCGCTGGTAGACGATCGTCCGGCCGTCGCCGCTGAGGGCGAACAGCGAGGTCGCGCGGCCCTTGGCGCGGGCGGCGGAGTCGCTCACGGTGACCTTGCGGCCGTCCCGTAGGAGCAGGTGCCAGGGGCCGCACGGGGACGTCCCCTCGACGGGGAGTTCGCAGGTGGTGACCCAGGCCGCGCGAGCCTGCGGCGGCCCGGTGTGCGCGGATGCGGCGGCCGGAAGCCCGAGCCCGCCGACGACCGCCGGCGCGAGGAGCGCGACGGCCGCTGAGGATTGCCTCATGAGTGGTGATCCTTTCGCTCACCTGGTTAGACCCATGGGCACGGTGGCGAGTTGGTCACATGTAGGCCACGCTTCAGGGCAGCGGACGGCGCCCCGCGAAGCCCAGATCCGTACGGTGGTACCAGGCGAGCTCGGGCTCCCCCTCGATCCAGCACAGCCGTACCGACGCCCCGCCGAGCACCGAGGGGAAGTCGATCAGCAGCGGCGCGATGCCCTTGACCTCGATCCCCTGTTCGCTCCAGCCGGTCAGCGTCTCCTGGATGCGCGCCTCGATGGCCTTGATCTCGGGCAGCCCGCCGAGCTGCGACCCGCCGGCGGCCTCCCGGTCGAAGGCGATCTCGGCCAGGTCGGCGCGGCCCGCGACGATCTCCCGCGCCTCGGCGATGATGCCGGGCAGCAGGGCACGCGCCTCGTCCAGGGTGAAGATCCGGTCCATGCGGAAAACGCTACCCGTTCGGCTGGTAGGCGTGGATGAGAAGCCGCTCGGCCTCGTCGAAGTAGTCGTCGAGGCAGGCCGCCGCCTCCTCGGTGCGGCCGGCCTCCAGCAGGGCGAGCAGCTCGCGGTTGCGGCCGATGAACGGCTCGTGGAAGGCGCGCGGGTTGTCCATCACGTGGAAGACCAGGCGCAGCTCGGCCAGGAGCTGCCGCATGGCCTCGTCGAGGCGCGGGCTGCCGTGCAGGCCGACGAGGGCCTGGTGGAAGCGGATGTTGGCGGTGCCGACGCCCTGCCAGTCGCCCTGGGCGGCGGCCCGTTCGGCGTCGCGCACGGCCTCCCCGATGAGCGTGAGCGCCTGCCGTGACGCCGCGCGCCGGACGGCGGCCCCTTCGAGCACCCGCCGCATCGTGTAGAGGTCGGAGACGTCCTCCACGGACGGGAGCCGGACGAAGACGCCCCTGTTGAGCCGGTGGTCGAGCAGGCGTTCGTGGCCGAGCAGGCGGAACGCCTCGCGCAGCGTGTTGCGGGAGACGCCGAGCCCTTCGGAGATGGCCTCCTCCGACAGCCGCTCACCCGGCGGGAAGGCGCCCTCGATGATGTTGTCGCGGAGGATGTCGGCCACGCGCTCGGCCGTGCTGCTGCGGCTCAGTCTCGACCGGTGCCGGGCGAGGTCCGCGACCACGTCTTCCACGTTCGCCAGGGAATCATGGAGCAAACCTCTTGTCGAATTGTTCAACAATCCTTACGTTGAAACTATCCCCTCGACCATCTGGGAGCCTTCGATGTCAAGCTCCGCGCACCAGACCCGCCGGGTGATCCTCGCCGCTCTCATCGGCACGTCCCTGGAGTGGTACGACTTCTTCCTCTACACCACCGCCGCGACGCTGGTCTTCGGCAAGCTGTTCTTCCCGACGCTCGACCCGCTCAACGCGACGCTGGCGGCCCTGACGACCAACGCCGTCGCGTTCGTCGCCCGGCCGCTCGGCGGCGTGGTGTTCGGCCACTTCGGCGACCGGGCCGGCCGCAAGACCGTGCTGGTGGTGACGCTGCTGCTGATGGGCCTCTCGACGTTCCTCATCGGCGTGCTTCCCGGCTATGCGAGCGTGGGGGTGGCCGCGCCGGTCCTGCTGGCCGTGCTCCGCTTCGTCCAGGGCTTCGGGCTCGGCGGCGAGTGGGGCGGCGCGGTGATCATGTCGCTGGAGCACGGCGACAGCAGGCGGCGCGGCTTCAACGCGAGCTGGCCGCAGGTCGGCGTCCCGGCCGGGTACGTGCTGGCCACCGGCCTGCTCGCGATCCTGTCCTTCAGCCTGTCGGACGCGGCCTTCCAGGCGTGGGGATGGCGGGTGCCGTTCCTGCTGTCGGGCGTGCTGGTGTTCGTCGGGCTGTGGGTGCGGACGCGGATCAGCGAGTCGCCGCTGTTCTCCCGCGTCGAGAGGCACGGCGGCACGGCCAGGATGCCGCTGGTGGAGGTGGTGCGCACGCATCCGCGGGCCCTGCTGTCGGCCTTCACCGCGCGCATCGGCGTGGACGTGGCGTTCTACACCTTCACCGCGTACATCATCGTCTACCTCACCGGGCAGCTGAAGGTGGAGCGGTCGGTGGCGCTGTACGCGGTGCTGATCGGCTCGGCGCTGCAGCTCGGGCTGATCCCGCTGTTCGGCGCGCTGTCGGACCGGCTGGGCCGGCGGCCGGTCTACTTCGCGGGCGTGCTGGCGGCGGCCGTGTGGGTGTTCGCGTTCTTCCCGCTGCTGGACACGAAGTCGTTCCCGCTGATCGTGCTGGCGGCGGTGGTCGCGCTGGTCGCCCACGCCGCCATGTACGGCCCGCAGGCCGCCTTCATCGCCGAGCTGTTCAGCACCCGGCTGCGCTACAGCGGCGCCTCCATGGGCTACCAGGTGGCCGGGATCGTCGGCGGCGCGCTGGCCCCGCTCATCGCGCTCAAGCTCTTCGACGTGTACGGCACCACCCTCGCCGTGTCCCTGTACGTGGTTGTCGCGCTGGCCGTCACCGCCGTAGGTTTGGCCATCGCCCCGGAAACCCGCGACCTGGACCTCGCCGCCGGCGAGAGCGGCACCGCCAGGAGGCTGCCCGGCCAGGTGGGCCCCTTCGCCTGAGGCGGAGGGAGGCGGGAACGCCGCGAAGGCGTGGGCGGCGGCTGCCACCGCCGCCCACGCGGGCCGTTCAGACGAGCTGCTCAGACGGCGGTCTCTGGCTCGGTCACCCGGCGGCGCCTGCGCCAGTCGCCCTTGAACGCCGCCATCGAGGCCAGGAACACGACCTGCCCGGCCAGCGCCACGGTGAGCCAGGTGCCCCAGCCGCCCGCGGCCACCACCATGGGCGAGACGACCAGCAGCACCACGATCATGACGCGGACGACCATGCCCCAGATGCCCAGCGCCGAGCCCTGCAGGCGCGACTCGACGTCCTCGGCGTTCTCGGAGAAGTTGGCCATCCACGGGACGTACGCGACGCCCATGAACAGGAAGAGCAGCGCGTAGACGGCGGTGACGTGTCCCGGGGAGACGCCGGGGCCGACCAGGCCGATGAAGTAGGCCAGGGTGAGCACGGTCAGCGCGGTGCCGGCGGCCGTGAACGGCTTGCGCAGCCGCAGCCGGTCGGAGACCCGTCCGACGACCACGACGGCGACCGCGTTGAGCACGATGCCGAGCGCCACGACCCGGTTGGCCCCCGCCGGCTCCAGGCCGAACGCCTCCACCAGGATGGTCTGACCGAAGATCGCGAACGTCCAGTAGAGCACCTGCCAGCCGGTGTTGCCCAGGACGTGGGCCCACAGGTGGGGATGCCGGAACAGCTCGCGCACCCGTCCCGCGTCGACCTTCTCCTCGACGGCGACGGCCTCCTCGGCGTCGAGCACCTGGGCCCGCAGCGCCGCCGACGGCTCGGCGATCTTCCAGACGATGACCGCGCACATGGCCAGCGACACGACGCCCATGATGATCGCCTGCGACTGCCAGGCGTTGTCGAACAGCGGCAGCGTGAACCCGGCGATGAACGAGGCCAGGAAGGAGGCCCCCACCGGCCCCCACGTCCAGAACGCGAACGCCTGGGCCCGCCCGAGACGCGGGGAGAAGTCGCGGACGAGGGAGGCGGTGATGGTGATGCCCGCGCCCTCGATGAACAACATCAGGCAGCGCACCCAGAACAGGCCCGCCACGGTGTCCACGGTGGCCAGCAGGAAGTTGCAGGCGGCCGTGACGGTGAGGGTGGGCACCAGGAGCGTGACGCGTCCCCAACGGTCGGACAGGATGCCTCCGACGCCGGCCGACAGGCCGCCGATCAGGACCGATCCCGCGGCGAGCAGGCCATAGACCGTGAGCGACATGCCCAGGTCCTTCATCAGCAGCGGCAGGATCGTGGCGAGCGTGGTCTCGAAGTTGGCCACCAGGCTCGCCAGCACGGCTATCGCCAGCAGGAAGATCCGCCGGCGACCGACCGGGTACACGCTCAGCTCGCGGACATAGAACGGCTTCATTCCCATCCTCCGGGGACGGTGTGTGACGGTCGCTCTAGAACGCGTTTCTAGTTGCCTCAGGGTTTCCCTTTTCAAGGTGTCCGTCAACGGCGACGGCGGTCACGATGTGATCTCGATCACACCCCTTCCCCCTTGTGCCGGATTCGCTCCCGATTCGCAGAACAACCTCCCCCGAATAGGCATAAAATGCGCGCCTGTGAGCCTGCCTGTACGTGAACGTTCCCCCCGGCCCGGCGGCGGCCGGCACCGTCGCCCCGTGCCCACGTCCCTGCCGCCGGACGCGCCCATGCTCGTGCTGGCCACCCCCGGCGGCACCGGCGGCGTGGCCGAAGAGATCGCGGCCGTGGTGCGGGTCGACAACCCGCAGATCGAGGTGCGGCTGACCGCCGTCGCCGACCTGGCAGACTCGCTGCCCTCGGGCCGCGACGCCGTCGTGGTGCCCCTGCTCACCTGGGACGACCCGGTCGTGATGGCCGAGATCGGCAAGGCCATCGCGGCCAGCGGCTCCGGCGCGGTCGCCACCGAGGCGCTCGGCCCCCACCCGCTGCTCGCCGAGGCCCTGCACATCAGGCTGGCCGAGCGCGGCCTGGCCAGGGCCGACCGCGTCCGCCTGCTCAACGTCTCCAGCCCCGTCGACGCCGTCATCCTCGGCACGGTGGGCGGCGAGCGCGCGGTGCACGCCGTCCAGGCCACGGCCGTGCTGCTGGCCTCCAGGCTCACGCTGCCGGTCGTCGCCGCCTCGCTCGACAGCGCGCCCGGCGTGGACGTCGCCGCCCAGCGCCTGCGCGCCGCCGGGGCCGAACGGCTGGCCATCGCGCCCTGCCTGATCGGCCACGAGGCCCCCGCGGAGATCGTGGAGCGCGCCGCCACCGCCGTCGAGGCCGGTCATGCCGAGCCGCTCGGCGCCCACAGCGCCGTCGCCGAACTTGTCGCGCGGGCTTACGGCAGTCAGCTCGCGACTTGACACCCTTGTAAAGATCACTACAGTCGCGTTACCTTCTGCGCATGCGGCGCGTGATGGTCATCGGCGAGCGAATCGGACTCCGTGACGTCACCGACGCCGACGTCGTCCCGCTGCACTCCGTGTACGGCGATCCGGCGGCCACGCAGTACATGCCGTTCGCGCCGCGCAGCGTGCAGGAGGTCGCCGCCCTGGTCGGCCAGGCCGTCGAGGCGGCCGCCGCCGACCCGCGCCACCTCTACGTGCTGGCCGTGGTCGACGCCGACCGCCGGCACGTGCTCGGCGTGGCCCGCCTGAAGATCGACCCCGACCTGCCCCACAGCGCCGAGATCGGCTTCGGCCTCCATCCCGACCAGTGGGGCCGCGGCATCGGCACCGACCTCGTACGGCTGTTGCTGTCGTTCGGCTTCAAGCAGCTCGGGCTGCACCGCGTCTGGGGCGCCAGGTCTCCCGCCAACCTGCCCGCCCAGCTCGCCATGCTGACCGCCGGCATGGTCGAGGAGGGGCTGATCCGGCACCACGTGCACACCCCGCACGGCTGGCGCGACTCCATCGTGCACGCGGCGCTCCAGGACGAGTGGACCGAGCGGTAGACGGCGAGTGGCGAAGAGCGGAATTGTCGGTGGCACGTCCTACGATGAGCCTCCTCACGGAGGGATAGCCGCATGCCTGACTCGCTGATCGTGCCCCTGTTCGTCACCACCGACCTCCCGCCGCACGCGGACCTGGCCGAGTTCGGTGAGCTGCTGGCCCGCACGGCGCGGGTGCTCGGCCCCGACGGCTACGAGGCGTCCCTGTCCGGCAACGTGTTCTGGCTCGACCGGCCCGTGCTGCCTGGGCAGCAGCCCGTCGCCGACGACGAGCTGCGCTTCGCCGGGATGCTCGGCCACCTCGCCGTGTCCGTCCCCGCCGTGTCCGTCCCCGCCCGGCCCGGCCGCGACGTCCGGGAGGTCGTGCGTGACGTGCGGCGGGCGATCGGCGCGGCGGTGACCGAGCGCTACGGCGACGTGGGCGCGGCGCCCGCCGTGTTCGCGATCCGCGACCGCGACGTGCGCGAGCGCACCCCCGACTCGGCCCTGGCGGTCGCCATCCGGCCCGCCGCCGAGCTGGTCGGCGCGGCCCGGTGAGGAGACCCCGCCGCGGGGGTAGTGCAGAGGCATGCTCTTTGGCCAAGAACACGTGCAGCGCTATCAGGCGACCGACGGCGCGGAGGGGCACGACTGGAACAACACCACCGTCCTCCTCCTCACCACCAAGGGCCGCAACTCCGGCAGGTCGTACACCACGCCGCTGATCTACCAGCGGTTCGGGGACGACTTCCTCGTGGTCGCCTCCAAGGGCGGCGATCCCGACCATCCGCAGTGGTACAAGAACCTGCTGGCCCATCCCGACGTCGAGGTGCAGGTCAAGGGCGACCGGTTCAAGGCCCGCGCCCGCACCGCGTCCGAGGAGGAGAAGCCGGAGATGTGGCGGACGATGACCCGCACCTGGCCCCAGTACGACGAGTACCAGGAGAAGACCGACCGCCAGATCCCGGTGGTCGTGCTCCAGCGCGCCACGTAGGCGTCAGGCGGTCACCAGGGCCTCGTCGGCCTCGGGAAGCCAGGAGTCCGGCGGGCGGCGCAGCCAGTGGTGGGCCCGTCCCAGCTCGGCCACAGCGGCCAGGAGCGCGGCGAGGCCCGGGTGACGCAGCTCCTGGGGATGCACCAGGTTCACCAGGCCGAACGGCACGGGCTCGGCCAGCGGCCTGGTCACCGCGCCCGGTATCCCGCCGATCCCCACGCCGGCCAGCACCGGCTCGCGATGCCGCCGCAGGTAGTGCCCCATCTCCGCGGCACCGACGGGCGCGGCGTGCGGCCGGGCCAGGCGCAGCCCGAACGCCTCGGCCAGCCGCTCCCCCAGGTCGCTCCACTCCCGCGTGCCGGCGTTCCCGGCCATGACGTCCAGGGGGAAGCCCGCCAGCAGGCCGAGCGGCACGGCGTCCGGCACGGCCAGCGGATGGTCCTCCGGCACGAGCACGGCCAGGCGGTGCAGGCGCACCGGGACCTGCGACAACCGGCCGCGCAGGTCGGCGGGCAGCCCGGCGAACCGCCCGAACGACACGTCGAGCCGCCCGTCCAGCATCGCCGCCGCGCCCGCGGCGAGCCCGCCGTGGAAGCGGGCCAGCATCTCGACGCCGGGAGCCAGTTCTCTCGCTCTGACCAGCGGCTCGGGCAGGTCGGGGCCTTGCATGGTGACGTCCACGAGCAGGGGGCGGTCGGCGCCGAGGACGTCGGCGACCACCTCGTCGTGCAGTGCCAGCAGCCGCCGTGCCCCGGGCAGCAGCCGGACGCCCGCGGGGGTCAGCTCGACCCGGCGCGTGGACCGGACGAACAGCGGCGTCCCGAGCCGGGTCTCCAGGGTGCGCACGTCGCGGCTGAGCGCCTGCTGGGCGAGGAAGAGCCGGGCGGCGGCCCGCCCGAAGTGCAGCTCCTCGGCCACGGCGACGAAGACGCGCAGCAGCCGGGGGTGCAGATCCACGACGCCACATTAACCACAGAAACGCGTCAATCACGAAATTTCCGGTGTTGGACCGGGGGTAGGCGTCGCCACGACGCTGAGAAGCATGATCCCCCACCTGCTGACCCGCCTGACCGGCCCCACCGGCTTGACGCGCCGGCTCCGCTCGACCCGATTGGCCGGAATGCCCCGATTGGCTGGGTCGACCCGTCTGCTCCGCCTGACTGGCTTGGCCCGTTTGGCCCGTCTGGGCCGCCTTGGGCCGCCTCCTTCGGTGCAGGTGCGCGTTCTGTTCGGGCTGCCGAGGCCGCCGGGTGCGTGCCGCTGCCTGCTCGACCTGCCGCACGACCCGTCCGCCCATCCCCGGGCGGGCATGGAACGCGGGGGCCCGTCCCGTTCGTTGGCCAGGCATGGCTGACATCCCCTACGACCGTAAAGAGCAGCTGAAGCAGATCGAGAGCGGCCTCCTCCCCGGCGAGCAGATCATCGCCGTCTACGACGCGATCGGCGCGGGCACCGGGTTCCTGGGGCTCACGGACCGGCGGGTGATCGTCCAGGACAAGTCGTTCGTGGGCAAGCGCATCGCGATCACCAGCATCCCGTACGGCAAGATCTCGGCGGTGAGCGTCGTGAGCAACAAGTCCCTGGCCGGCGGGTTCTTCTCCTCGGGCGCCATCGCCATCCACGTGGGCACGCACACCTACGAGGTGGACTTCCGGGGCGACAACAAGGCCCACCACGTGCACAACGTCATCCTCCACTACATTTCGCAGACCTGATCGGCGTCACGCGCGGTCTCCTGGGCAGGGTGAGCGTAATCTGCCGGTGATCGCGAAGGGGGCGAGGTGGGGCGTTCCGTACGTGCCCGTGCGGCCGGCGTCGGCATGCTGGTGGCGCTCTCGGCCTGCGCCGCGCCTGCTGGGCGAGATGTCGCGTCCGCTCCGCCGGCGAGCCCCACGGTACCGGCGCGCTGCTCCGAGCCCGGCGGCGACGACCTGCGGGCCGAGCCCGTACGGTCGCCGTGGCGGGCGATCCCGGCGGGCGAGGGGCACGGCACGCTCGACCGGCTCGCCGTCTCCGCCGACGGGGCGGTGTGGGCGGTGCGTTCCGTCCAGCGGGAGACGTCCGCCGGGATGGAGACGACGCCCGGCGGGCTCAGCCGATGGGACGGCGCCCGCTGGCGGACGTACGCGCTGCCGTCCGGGATGACGGTCGCCGCCGTCGGAGCGGTCTCCGGCGAGCGGGCGTGGGCCTTCGGGACCGGCGAGGACGAGCGTCCCGGCCTGGTCGCCGGCGTCGCGGACGGCGCCGTGAGCGCCCCCACGGCACCCGAGGAGGCCGCCTCCGCCATCGGTCTGCACGGCACCGCCGCGAGCGGCCCGTGGGCGGTGTCCGGGCACGACGCGCTGCGCTGGGACGGCTCGGCCTGGCGCGCGTACCGGCTGCCCGCCCCGGCGCGGGCCCTCGGCGGCGAGGGCGCGGACATGTGGACGGTGGGCGAGACCGCGCGCGACCCCGCCGCCCGCTGGAACGGCGCCGCGTGGCAGGCGGTGCCGCTGCCCGCGTTGACCGCGCCCCGGGGCGCGGCGTCCGCCCGGACGGGGCTCGGCGACGTCGCGGTGCTCGGCCCGGACGACGTGTGGGTGGTCGGCGGGATGTCCTGGTTCCCGCCCGGCGAGTACGACGCGCAGGGCGAACCCCTGGAACGCCGGCGCCCGCTGGCGCTGCACTGGGACGGCTCGGCCTGGCGGTGCCTCTGGGGCCCGGAGGGCGCGGCCTTCACCGAGGCAGAGCCCGACGGCCGGGCGGGCCTGTGGGCGCTCGACTCGACCCGCTCCCGGCTGCACCACTACACGACCGGCCGCTGGACGACGACGAGCGTGCCCGGCACGGTCACCGCCCTGGCCCGCCGCCCCGGCACGGCCGAGGTGTACGCGGCGGGCTGGACCGGCCCCGAGGGCGCCCTGACCAGCCCCGCCCTCTGGCTCACCCGCTGACCCGGCCCCGGGGCCCGCGCTCAGGGGCGCCGCAGCGAGGCGCAGAGGTCGAGGGTGCGGGCTCAGGAGCGTCGCAGCGAGGTGTAGAGGTCGAGGGTGCGACGGGCGATGCGCTCCCAGGAGAAGTGCTCGACGGCCCTGACCCGGCCCGCGCGGCCCATCGCGGCCGCCCGCGCCGGGTCGGCCAGCAGCTCGTTGACCCGCTTCGCCAGATCGGCGGCGAACGCCTCGGGGTCGTGCGGGGTGCCGTCGGGGCCCTGGTCGATCGGCACCAGCAGGCCCGTCTCGCCGTCGGCGACGACCTCGGGGATGCCGCCGGTCGCCGTGGCCACCACCGGCGTCTCGCAGGCCATCGCCTCCAGGTTGACGATGCCCATGGGCTCGTAGACCGAGGGGCAGACGAAGACCGAGGCGTGCGTGAGGAGCTGGATGACCTCGGGCTTGGGCAGCATCTCCGAGATCCAGAAGACGCCGTCGCGGTCGAGGCCGCGCACCAGCCCGGTCACCTCGGCGGCGATCTCCGGCGTGTCCGGCGCCCCCGCGCACAGGACGAGCTGGGCGGCCGGGTCGAAGGAGCGGGCGGCGTGCAGGAGGTGCACCAGGCCCTTCTGGCGGGTGATGCGGCCGACGAAGATCACGTAGGGCCGGCCGGGGTCGACGCCGTGCTTCTTCAGCACGTCGAGGCCGGGGTCGGGGGCGTACTCGGCGGTGTCGATGCCGTTGTGGATGACGGTGACCTTGCCGGGCGGGATCTCGGGGTAGGCGGCCAGCACGTCGCGCCGCATGCCCTCGGAGACCGCGATCACCGCGTCGGCCGCGGCCAGGGCGGTGCGCTCGGCCCAGGACGAGACCGTGTAGCCGCCGCCGAGCTGCTCGGCCTTCCACGGGCGCAGCGGCTCCAGGCTGTGGGTGGTGACGACGTGCGGCACGCCGTGGAGCATCTTGGCGACATGCCCGGCGAAGTTGGCGTACCAGGTATGGGAGTGGACGACGTCCGCGCCTTCGCAGGCGGCGGCCATCTCCAGGTCGACGCCGAGCACCTGGAGGGCGGCGTTGGCCCGCTCCAGGCCGCCGGGCACCCGGTAGGCCGACACGCCGGGCTCCTCGCGATCGGCCCCGAAGCAGCGCACCCGGACGTCGGCCAGCTCGCGCAGCTCCCTGGCCAGGTACTCCATGTGCACCCCGGCGCCGCCGTAGACGTCCGGCGGGTACTCCCTGCTGAGCAGATCAACACGCATGCCCACGACCTTACGACGAGCCGGGCCCGGCGCCCCCTACCGAGCCGCGAGTTTCGCGGTGACCATCAACTCCGGCGCCGCACTTGTGAACCGGCGCAAGGCATAGGGAACACATCGATACAGCCCAATGTCGGTAAGTCCGGCCCGTGCTCTAGGCGGATAAGTCAGGACACGGGAGCACAGCACAGTGTGGGCTTTCGTCGATAGATCGGCCATTTACGGGTAGCGTCCTGGACATGAGGTCCCGAAGGGTGCTTGCGGTCGTGCTGGCAGGTGGAGAGGGCAAGAGGCTCATGCCGCTCACGGCGGATCGGGCCAAACCGGCGGTGCCGTTCGGGGGGATGTATCGGCTGATCGACTTCGTGCTGTCGAACCTCGCGAACGGCGGCTTCCTGAAGATCGTGGTGTTGACCCAGTACAAGAACCACAGCCTGGACAGGCACGTCTCCCGTACCTGGCGGCTGTCGGCGATGCTGGGCAACTACGTGACCCCCGTCCCCGCCCAGCAGCGGCTCGGGCCGCGCTGGTTCTCCGGCTCCGCGGACGCGCTGTTCCAGAACCTGAACCTGATCTACGACGAGATGCCGGAGCACGTGATCGTGTTCGGCGCCGACCACATCTACCGCATGGATCCGCGGCAGATGGTCGAGCAGCACGAGGACTCGGGCGCGGACGTGACGGTGGCGGCGATCCGCCAGCCGCTGTCGCTGGCCGACCAGTTCGGCGTGATCGAGACCGATCCCGAGGGCCGCCGCATCGTGGCCTTCCGGGAGAAGCCGAAGGACGCCGTGGGCCTGGCCGACTCCCCCGACGAGGTCTACGCCTCGATGGGCAACTACGTCTTCAAGACCCAGGCCATGATCGACGCGCTGCGCGAGGACGCGCTCGACCCGACCAGCAAGCACGACCTGGGCGGCAACATCATCCCGATGCTGGTCAAGTCCGGCGGCGCGGACGTCTACGACTTCAAGAACAACATCGTCCCCGGCTCCAGCGAGCGCGACCGCGGCTACTGGCGCGACGTCGGGACTCTCGACGCCTACTACGAGGCCCACATGGACCTCATCTCCGCCCACCCGATCTTCAACCTGTACAACGACAAGTGGCCGATCTTCACCGGGCACGACCCGCTGCCCCCGGCCAAGTTCGTGCACAACGATGGCGACCGGGTGGGCCGGGCGATCGACTCGCTGGTCTCCCCCGGCGTGATCGTCTCGGGCGGCATGGCGATGCGCTCGATCCTGTCGCCGAAGGTCGTGCTCCACTCGCACTCGCTGGTGGAGGACTCCGTGCTGATGGAGAACGTCAAGGTCGGCCGGGGCGCGATCGTGCGCAAGGCGATCATCGACAAGAACGTGGTGATCCCCGACGGCGCGCGCATCGGCTTCGACCTCGACTACGACCGCACCCGCTTCGCGCTGACCCGCGGCGGGGTCGTGGTCATCGGCAAGAACGAGATCGTCGACCGTTAGGGCCGGGGCGGCCGGTCCGCGAGCGCGCTCGGGGCCGGCCGGGCAGCCCGTCGGCCGGAGAACGCCGCGCGGCGGCGATCGGGCGCGATCCCCTCGTGGAACGTCCGGCGGGCGGGCGCGCCCGCCCTCGCGGAAGGCGCGGCGCCGCTCATCCGGCGCTGGTGGGGGTGCGGGGCGGCCGTCACCGGCCGCCGGCAACGCGTGATCCCGGGCCACGCGCGGCGCGGCCCGGGATCGGATGACGCGATCTCAGAGGCCGACGCCCATGCCGACGCCCATGCCGTAGGCCCACCCGCCGGGCCAGTAGCCACGGCCCGGCCAGAAGCCCCAGTTGTCGCCGTCGTGGGGACGCCCGTAGTCCCTGCGGTGCTCGCAGGCCTCGGCGTCACGGTGTCCGGCGAACACACCCCATGGCGTGATGCGCAGCGCGGTGGAGTCGTCGTCGGTGCTCAGGTCGCACCTCTCCGAGTGGCCGTAGCCGCTGGCGTCGGCCGTCCCCGCCATACCGAACAGCGCGGCGACAGCGAAGCCGCCCGCCACGATGAGCTTGGCTTTCATGAATCCCCCTGGATCACGAAGTGACATCGCTGATCACTGTACGTAATCGCCTTCGTACCGCCGTGTAACGCCACGCCAGGAAGCGACTCACCGCTTTCCGGTGCTTCCGGCCGATGTCCCGCCTTCTCCTGGCACTCCGGAAGCCCGCCGCGTCCCGGCACGCCGCAGGAGGCCGGGACGGGGGTTCGACTAGTCTGCTCCGGACGCCTGTTCCCGCCCTTCCCTTGCCCGGCGGGGTCGCCGTGACCTGCCAGGAAAGGACCCCATGCCGCCCACACCGCCCGGCCCGTTCACCGGCCGCTCCGTCACCGGCCTGGCCCGGGACCTGCGCGCCGGCCGCACCACCGCCGCCGAGCTGGCCCGGCTGGCGCTCGACGCGGCCGCCGCGCTGGGTCCGGCGCTCGGCGCCTTCGTCACCGTGGACCGGGAGGGCGCCCTGGCCGCCGCCCGGCGGGCGGACCAGGAGCTGGCCGCGGGGAGCGACCGCGGCCCGCTGCACGGCGTGCCGGTCGCCGTGAAGGACCTCATCGACGTCGCCGGCCTGCCCTGCACCATGGGGTCGCGGCACTTCGCCGGCCATGTCGCCGACGCCGACGCCGCCTGCGTGACGCTGCTGCGCCAGGCGGGGGCGGTGATCGTCGGCAAGACCACGACCCACGAGTTCGCGTACGGCCCCACCGGCGACCGCTCGGCCAACGGCCCCTCGCGCAACCCGCACGACCCCGGCCGCATGTCGGGCGGGTCGAGCGGCGGCAGCGCGGCGGCCGTGGCGGCGGGCATCGTGCCGCTCGCGCTCGGCACCGACACGGGCGGGTCGGTGCGCATCCCGGCTGCTCTGTGCGGGATCGCCGGGTTCAAGCCCGCCTACGACGCGATCCCCACCGCCGGGATGTTCCCCCTGTCGAGAAGCTTCGACCACGTCGGTGTGCTGGCCGCCGAGCCGCTGGACTGCCTGATCGCCTACCGGCAGCTGGCGGCCGGCGAGCCGCCCGCCGCCCGGGGCGGCTCCGGAGCGGCGGCGGCCGTCCGGGTCGGGTGGATCGATCCCACGGTCCTGTCGCCGTGCGACCCGCGCGTCGTGCAGGTCGCACGGGCGGCCGCCGGTGCCGGGGCGGGCGAGGCGCGGTTGTCCAGGGAGCTGGCCGAGGAGTTGCGGGAGACGTACGCGACGGTCCAGGGCGCGGAGGCCACCGCCGTGCACGCCGACCGGATGGCCGCGGCGCCCGGGCTGTTCGACCCCGAGGTGCTCGACCGGCTGGGCGCGGCCATGGACCTGCCCGCCTGGGCGTACGTCAAGGCCCTGGACGAGCGGCCCGCACTGGCCGCCGCGGCACAGGCGTTGTTCGACGACCACGACGTGCTGGCGCTGCCCACCGTGCCGCTCGTCGCGCCGCCGCTGGGCGAGCGCGGGACCGAGCTGGACGGCCGGGCCGTCGCCGTCCGGGCCGCGCTGCTGGCCCTGACCAGCCCGTGGAACGTGCTCGGCCTGCCCGCGCTGACCGTGCCGGTGGGCTCGGTGGACGGCCTGCCGGTCGGGCTGCAGCTCGTCGGCCGTCCCGGGCAGGAGGAGCTGCTGTTCCGTGTGGCCGCTCGCTGAGAGGTGAGGCTGAGGGGTGAGAAGGTGGGCCCCGGGTCGGCCCGGCGTAGGCCGCGCCCGGGGCGGGGGCCCGTGTCCGGCCGGGGGGCGCCATTCCCGTCGGCCAGGCCGAAGCCCACGGCCCTTTTCTTTCAGGGCCGTACGTCCGAGTGGCAGGATTCGAACCTGCGATGCTCCTGCACCCAAGGCAGGCGGGCTGACCAAACTGCCCCACACTCGGTCACGAAATCAAAGAAGCCGCCCCCGGCCGAGGCCCGGGACGGCTTTCCTGGTGGATTCTCCGTGGAATCACCGGGAAAGCCTTGGCCGCAGCTCAGGCCGGTCGGCAGACGGCCTGGCGCATCGGGGTCCGCGCATGGCCACCGCCTTTCTCGTCGTTCCGGAAATGTCGTTCCCGGCGTGCTCCACGGTAGACCGGCGGCAGCCGGACATGCCAGGCATTTAACGCCGGTCGCGGTCGCGGTCGTTCGTCCAGGCCACGCCGGCGCGCGTTTCGGGCGCCTCGACGCGGAACCGGGGAAGGGCGTCCGGGTAATTGTCGCGGACGAAATTGACGAGGAATTCGCGGACGTCGCACTTGAGGTCCCAGGAGGAGGGCGAGTCGGCGGCGCTCATCAGGGCGCGCAGTTCGACCAGGCCGTTGGGCAGCACGTCGGTGACCTGGAGCGTCCAGTCCTTCTGGTCCCACAGCGGGTTGCCCTGGAGGAACTCGTACAGGGCGTCGCGCAGTTTGGGCACCGGCACCGCCCAGTCCACGCGCAGGAACACCACGGCGAGCACCCGGCTGCCGTGCCTGGTCCAGTTCTCGAACGGGTTCTGGGTGAAGTAGGAGACGGGCAGCACCAGCCGCCGCTCGTCCCACAGGCGCAGCACCACGTACGTGAGCGTGAGCTCCTCGATCCTGCCCCACTCCTTCTCCACGACGACCACGTCGTCCAGCCGCAGCGCGTCGCTGAAGGCGAGCTGCAGCCCGGCCAGCATGTTGCCGATGGTCGGCTGGGCCGCGATGCCGACGATGGCGCCGGCGATGCCGGCCGAGGCCAGCAGCCCGGCGCCGAGCGCCCGCACCTGCGGGAAGGAGAACAGCATGGCGCCGAGCGCGATGACGATGATGACGGCGGCGGCGATGCGGCGCACCAGCGCGATCTGCGTCCTGATCCGCCGCGCCCGCCGGTTGCGCTCGCCCTCGACCAGCACCAGCCGGTCGAGCACGACGTCCGTCAGCGCGTACGTCGCCTGGATGATCAGCCAGGTGACCGTGCCGATGGTGAGCAGGCCGATGATCCGGTCGATCGACTGGGCCGTGGGGGTGTCGCCGAAGCCGCCGGGGGCGAAGACCAGGTTGCAGGCCACCGTGGCGGCCACGAAGAACGCCGGCCAGGTGCAGTGTTCGACCAGGTGCCGGGCCAGGGCCCATTTTCGTCCGACCCTGATCAGCACCCGGCGGACCACCTCCACCAGGAGCACCGCTCCGACCACCGAGATGACGAGGATCGGCCAGGCTTCCGGCGACTGCACGTTTCGCGCCCCCTATGTTGTAGAACGTCGCTTCAAGGTCACATTGCCCTCAACCGCCACTTCATACGCGCGGACACGCCGCCGGAAGCCGAAGGAGGCGAACCGGCGGCGACGCCCGGAGCGGCCGTTCGGTGACCACTCAATGACCGCTCAGTGAGCGGTCAGTGGCCGTTCCCGCAGCTGCCCCAGCAGGTCGTGGCCCGGGTGCTGGCCAGCAGGCCGAGGTCGCGCAGCACGGCCTGCGTGCGCTCGACCTCGGAGGTGAGCCAGAGCCGGAAGTCGTCCCCGCTGAGCGGGATCGAGATCCACCCCGCCTTGCGGCACGCCCGCCGCCACGAGGGCGAGGAGGTCACCTCGTCGCACATCCGCACGGCCGACTCCCGGCCGTCCTCCGGCATGTCGTCGGGCCCGACGGCCGCGGCCCAGTCCGCGAAGTCCACCCGTACGCCGCACTCCAGCAGGGTCGGGACGTCGAGCCCCGGCACCCGGCGGGCGCACGAGACGGCCAGCGCCCTGACCCCGCCGCCGTCGATGACCGCCCGCCAGTCGCCGAGCAGGCCCGCCGCGGCCGCCGCCTTGCCGCCGAGCAGGGCGGAGACGGCCTCGTGGCTGCCCGGGTAACCGGTGTAGTCGATCTGCCTGGTGTCGGCGCCGAGCCCCTTGGCGATCAGGCCGAACAGCAGGTGGTCGGGCTCGCCCTGCGGCCCACCGGCCAGCATCGTCCCGCTCGGGTCGGTGCGCAGGTGGACGCCGAAGTCGTCGAAGTCCTTGAAACGGGAGTTGACGGGCACGACGACGACCTCGACGTCGCCGGTGAGCCTGGACAGCGGGGTCGAGGTGTCGAGCAGCGTCTGCCCGTTGTTCAGCTCGGAGGCGGCCAGCGCGGGCAGGCCGGTCACGGTGATCGGCGTGCCGGTGGACGACGTGCCGACGCCGGAGGCGCGGGCGGCGGCGGCGAACGCCTCGCCGACGCGGGCCCAGCGGCGGCCCCCGGCCACGATGGAGAACCGGCCGCCCGCGTCGGCCGGGCCGCCGCCGACGTGTCCCGTCCCGCACCCGGCCGCGCACGCCGCCGCGCCCAGGGTCCATGCCAAGAATCGCCGACGACGCATCCGCCCTCCCCCGACCTTCGCGAGTCCGCCCTTACCTCAGGTTATTGACGCTTCACTCGCTGTTACACATCGGGATACGGTTAACCGATATTTCGGCGTATAGCGGGGTCACTCCGGCTTCGCGGCCACCCCGGCCATCAGGGACGACGGCAGCGACCAGTCGCCCACCAGCTTGGGCCGGTCCGGCCGCCAGTCCACGGCCTGCACCAGGCCCGGCGGGTCGAACGCGAAGCCGCCGAAGAAGGCGCGGATCTCGGCCGGACTGCGGTCGCCACCGCCCGAGCTCGACGAGCCGCGCCGGACGCCCCGCGCGTCCTCGTCGTCGGACAGGCGTCCCATCGAGGTGGCGTGGGAGATCACGAGGCGGCTGCCGGGCGCGACCGCCTCGCGCAGCGCCGCCACCGCGCCCTGCGGATCGGCCGCGTCGGGCAGGAAGTGCAGGATCGACACCAGCACGATCGCGACCGGCCGCGACAGGTCCAGGAACCGGCCCGCCCGGGCCAGCACCTCTTCGTGGTCGAGCAGGTCGGCTTCGAGGAAGGCGGCCCTGCCCGACCCGGCGAGCAGGGCCCTGGCGTGCGCGGCGACGACCGGGTCGTGGTCGACGTAGACGACCCTGGCCTCCGGCGCGACCTCGTGCACGCTGCCCTGCGTCGGCAGCCCGCTGCCCAGGTCGATGAACTGGGTGACCCCCGCGGCGCTGACGTAGCGCACGGCACGCTGCAGGAAGGCCCGGTTCGCCCGGGCCAGCGGGACCGCCTCCGGGACCAGCTCGGCGAGCTGCTCGATGGCCAGGCGGTCGACCGCGAAGTTGTCCTTCCCGCCGAGCATGTAGTCGTACATGCGTGCGAGGTTGGGCGTGTGTGGGTCGAACTGCCGCACAGTACTGAATTTAAGTGGTCCGCAGCCGGATAAACACTACCCCGCACGGATTGTGGCTGAATTTATTCGACAGTCACGCTCTTGGCGAGATTGCGAGGCTTGTCGACGTCCCTGCCGAGGGCGACCGCCGCGTGGTAGGCCAGCAGCTGGAGCGGGATCGTCAGCAGCATCGGGTCGAGCTCGATCTCGTTCTTCGGGATCACGATCACGTCGTCGGCCAGCTTGGTGCCGGGCTCGCGGTGGCCGACCATGAGCACCTGGCCGCCGCGGGCGCGGATCTCGCCGAGCGTGGTGAGGTTCTTGTCGAGCAGCTCGTCGTCGGGGACGACCGCCACCGTCGGCATGTCGGGGCCGATCAGCGCGAGCGGCCCGTGCTTGAGCTCGCTGGCCGGGTACGCCTCGGCGTGCACGTACGAGATCTCCTTGAGCTTCTGCGCGCCCTCGCGGGCCACCGGGTAGCCCCGGACCCGGCCGACGAACATCATGCTCGGGTGCTTGGCGTACTTCTGCGCCAGCTCGGCGATCTTGTCGCCCTGGGCGAGGATCTCCTCGATCTGGCCAGGGAGCCGGCGCAGGCCCTCCACGATGCGCCGCCCGTCGGCGGGCGAAAGGTCGCGCACCCGGCCCAGGTGCAGCGCCAGCAGCGCGAAGGCGACCGAGGTCGAGGTGAACGCCTTGGTCGAGGCGACCGACACCTCGGGCCCGGCGTGCAGGTAGATGCCGCCGTCGACCTCGCGGGCGATCGCGCTGCCCACGGCGTTGACGATGCCGATCACCCGGCCGCCCTTGCGCTTGAGCTCCTGGACGGCGGCGAGGGTGTCGTAGGTCTCCCCCGACTGGCTGATCGCGACGTAGAGGGTGTCGGGGTCGACGACGGGGTTGCGGTAGCGGAACTCGCTGGCCGGCTCGGCGTCGGCGGGGATGCGCGCCAGCTCCTCGATGAGCTGCGCGCCGATCTGCCCGGAGTAGTACGCCGACCCGCAGCCGATGATCTTCACCCGGCGGAACGAGCGCGTCTCGCGGGCGTCCATGTTCAGGCCGCCGAGGTGGGCCACGTGGAAACGCTCGTCCAGGCGGCCGCTCATCGTGCGGGTGATCGTCTCGGGCTGCTCGGAGATCTCCTTGAGCAGGTAGTGCTCGTAGCCGCCGGTGTCGTAGTGGCCGGCGTCCCAGTCGACGGTCAGCGGCTCCTTGGCGGTCTCGCGGGCGTCGCCGGTGAAGGTGTGGAAGCCGTCGGCCTTGAGCACGGCCAGCTCGCCGTCCTCCAGGTGCACGACCTGGCGGGTGTAGCGGACCAGGGCGGCGACGTCGGAGGCGGCGAACATCTCCTTCTCGCCGATGCCGATCACGATCGGGCTGCCGTTGCGCGCCACGACCACCTCGCCGGGCCGCTCGGCGTCGATCACCGCGATGCCGTACGTGCCGACGATGGCCTTGAGCGTCTTCCTGACCGCCTCCTCCAGCGTGTCGTTCTCGTCGGCGGCGCGGGCGATCAGGTGGGCGAGGACCTCGGTGTCGGTGTCGGACAGGAACTCGACGCCGTCGGCCACCAGCTTGGCGCGCAGCTCGCCCGCGTTCTCGATGATGCCGTTGTGCACGACCGCGATGCGCTGGTCGGACGACAGGTGCGGGTGGGCGTTCTCGTCGCTGGGCACGCCGTGGGTGGCCCATCGGGTGTGGCCGATGCCGTGGTTGCCCTTGAACCGCACCGGCACGACCTTGGCCAGGTCGGCGACCCGGCCCTTGACCTTGCGTACCTTGAGTCCCTTGTTCGACACCACGACCCCGGCGGAGTCGTAGCCCCGGTACTCAAGCCGCTGCAGCCCTTCCAGCAGGATGGGCGCCGCGTCCTTGGGGCCGACGTAGGCCACGATTCCGCACATCGAGCTCTCCTCTTATCCGTAGACGATCCTGCGGAGCTGCCGCAGCGACAGCTCTGGTGCCGCTACCCGGCGTGCGGGTAACTCGGCGGCGATCCGGGGGAAGATCTCGTCGTTGGTCAGGCCGCGGGCCTTGAGCTCGCCGTGCCGGCGCCGTACGAACTCCTCGACCGTCTCGGAGAAGTACGACAGAACGTCGGCGACCACGCGGGCCGCCTCTCCAGGGTCGAGCGCGCTCGTCCTGGTGAGGTGGGCGATGAGGTCTTCATAGGGATGCCGCGCCGTGGACACAGACGAGGACATTACGCATCTGGAGCGGGACACGCCAACATCCTGCCCGGAATCGGGCAGGATTTAACTCCAAGGCGCTTCCGCTTCTCCCCATCGCTCACTGATGAGCTGGTAGGCGGGTTGGCGGCGGATCCCGTGGTTCTCATCCGTATCATCCGACCCGTCTGACACATCCCTTTCTGGGAATAGTTACGCTCAGTGATCGAGCAGTGCCGTTCCGTGGGGAGATGTCATGCAGCTCCGGCTTGCCGTCCTGGTCGCCAGCGTGATCGCCGCCGTCGGCGGTCCGGCCGTCCCCGCCGTCCCCGCCGTCACGGGCGTCCGGGAGCAGGGGCGGCAGGCCGACTTCGCGGCCGCCGCCGCGGAGTTCGGGGTGCCGGTGAGCGTGCTGCTCGGCGTGTCGTACCTGGAGTCGAGGTGGGACGCCAACCGCGGCCGTCCCAGCACGGCCGGGGGCTACGGCCCGATGCACCTGGTGGACGCCGTCCCCGCCGGGCAGCCGCTCGCCGACGCCATGGGCGACGCCAGAGGCGACGACACCCGCCCGCTGCCCCGATCGGCGATGCGGTCGGCGGCCCGCCCGGCGGGCTCCTCCCGCACTGCGGCGATCCCGGACGCGACCCTCGCCCTGGCCGGCCGCCTGGCCGGGATCGCGCCGCGCGCCCTGCGCACGGACCCGCGCGCCAACATCAGGGGCGGGGCCGCCCTGCTCGCCTCCTACCAGCGGCGTCCCACCTCCGACCCGGCCGGCTGGTACGAGGCGGTCGCCCGCTACTCGGGCAGCAGCGACCCGCTCGCCGCACGGTCCTTCGCCGACGAGGTGTACGCGGTGATGGGCGAGGGCGTCGCGCGGCGCACCGACGACGGCTTCGACGTGCGCCTGGACGCCGTGCCCGGCCTGCGCCCGCCCACGACGCCGCCGAAGAGCGGGGCCGACGACGACTACGACGAGGACGACGACGACCCGTTCTTCTTCTCCGACATGGAACCCGAGGGCGACGACGACTCGGAGGCGGCCGACGAGTCCGACTGGGACGTGCCCGCGCAGGACGAGATGCCGCTGACCGCCGCCGACACGTCCGTGGAGTGCCCGAGCAGCCTCAGGTGCGAGTGGATGCCGGCCGCGTACAAGAGGTACGGCAAGAGGAAGGACCACGACTACGGCAACCACGACCGGGTCGAGGGCCGCAGGCAGGTCGACTACATCGTCATCCACGACACCGAGGGCGGCTACCAGGGCATCCCGTCGATGATCCGCAACCCGAAGTACGTGAGCTGGCACTACACGATCCGCTCCCGCGACGGACATGTCGCCCAGCACGTGCCGACGAAGGACATCGCCTGGCACGCCGGCAACTGGGACGTCAACGCCCGCTCGATCGGCATCGAGCACGAGGGCTACCTGGCCAAGGGCGCCTGGTACACCGAGGCCATGTACCGGTCGTCGGCCCGGCTGGTGCGCTACCTCGCCGGCCGGTACGGCATCCCGCTCGACCGCGCCCACATCCTCGGCCACGACAACGTGCCGGGCGCCACGGCCGACGCGGTCGCGGGCATGCACGAGGACCCCGGCCCCTACTGGGACTGGGCCCACTACTTCGAGCTGATGAACCATCCGATCAAGGGCGACGGGACGGGCTCGTCGGTGATCATCCGTCCCTCCTACGACGCCAACCGCCCGTACTTCACCGGCTGCGTCAGCACCAAGCCCGGCCGGCGGTGCCCGGAGCACGGATCGGCCAGCGTGTGGCTGCACACCGGGCCGAGCTCGACCGCCCCGCTGGTCACCGACCTCGGCAAGCACCCGGGGCCCAAGCCGAGCACGTACAGCGTCTACGACCACAGCGCCCGCGCCTCGACCGGGCAGCGGTACGCGGTGGCCGGGCGGGAGGGGGACTGGACGGCGATCTGGTACCTCGGGCAGCGGGCCTGGTTCCTCAACCCCGAGTCGGATCCGACTGCGGTGCCGGCGAAGGGCGCCCTGGTCACGCCGCTGGCCGCGGGCACCAAGGTGTACGGGCGCGCCTACCCGGAGCGGTCGGCGTACCGGGGCGGCGGTGCGCAGCCGTTGACGCCGTTGAAGTACCGGATCGGGCCGGGGCAGTCGTACTCGCTGGGCGGCACGGTCACCGGGTCCTTCTACTCGGCGAGCGCCTTCAACCCGGCCCGGCACGTACGGGTCACGGGGTCGGTCCGGTACCACCAGATCCAGCTCGGGCACCGTGTCGCGTTCGTCCAGGCCAAGGATGTGCGCGTCATCCGGTGAATTTCGCCCCACAGGGCTCGGGCTGCGCACGGGCACTCCGCGAAGACGATATGGTTTTCCCGTGGCCCCGCGAGTTCGCGGGGGATTCACGCGGAAGTGGCTCAGTGGTAGAGCATCACCTTGCCAAGGTGAGGGTCGCGGGTTCGAATCCCGTCTTCCGCTCGGAGTCAAACTCCTGGTGGAGTGGCCGAGAGGCGAGGCAGCGGCCTGCAAAGCCGTCTACACGGGTTCAAATCCCGTCTCCACCTCGGTGGTACAACGGACTCTTCTGGGTCCGGTAAAGTTAAGTGCGCATGCGGAAGTGGCTCAGTGGTAGAGCATCACCTTGCCAAGGTGAGGGTCGCGGGTTCGAATCCCGTCTTCCGCTCTGAGTGACAACTCAACAAGGACGATTAGCTCAGCGGGAGAGCGCTTCCCTGACACGGAAGAGGTCACTGGTTCAATCCCAGTATCGTCCACCTCTGCTCGTCGGCGGTCAGACCGGGTTTCGGCCCGGTCCGGACACCAGTCAAGCCCCAGCGGCCGGCACATGCCGGACGACTGGGGCTTCTTCGTGTCGAGGGCCGGGCCCCGCCTCCCCTGGCAAGGTCCCCCCGTTCCTCCGGCCTGCCCGGCGGTCAGGCCGGAGGACAGCGGACGGCACCGACCATCAGCCGCCAGACGCACCCCGCTGGTCAACCCGCTCCGCGAGCGGCCCGGCTCGGCCGCCTTCAGCCGGAACCGGTGCCGGCGTCGTTCGTTCCCATGTCGCCGACCAGGTCGCGTTCGGCCTGTCCCCGGGCTGCGGCGTCGGCGTTCATCGCGGGCGGCAGGACCATCGCGCTGCCGGCCTGCGCCCGTTCCTTGATGCCGGGGATCTCGGTGTATCGCGGGCGTATCGAAATGCGCATACGCCACCGCAACAGTCCTCCGTCTTCAGTTGAGGCACCGGCCACGTGGTGGGTGATCGGTTGCCGACGGCGGTCGCCGTCAGACCTGCAACGGCCGGTTCGTCGTCAGGAAAGGACCGTGATCATGGACTCGGATTCTGCAGGTGGCATCGGCCGTCGGCGGCTGCTCGGGTGGAGCGGGGTGGCGGCTGCCGGCGTGGTGGCGGCCGGTGCGCCGCTGGTGGGCGGGCGGCCCGGCCCGCGACGGCACCCTCCGGCCACGACCGGCCCCGGCATCCCGCCGGCCACCCGTCCCGGCGGAGCCTACGACCGGTACGTGGCGAAGCTGGCCGCAGAGGGCAGGTTCTCCGGCGTGGTGCTGTTGTCGCACCGGGGCAGGACGGTGCTGTCCCGCAGCTACGGCATGGCGGACAAGGAGAAGGGGATCCGCAATCACGAAGGCATCGCGTTCAGCCTCAGTTCGGCGGGCAAGCCGTTCGGCGCGGTGGCCATCTTGCAGCTGGTGCAGCAGGGCAAGGTGAAGCTGTCGGACACGGTGGGCACCCACCTCAAGGGCTATGCCAGGGACATCGCCGAACGGGTGACCGTCCACCACCTGCTCTCCGGCACCTCCGGGCTGAACACCCCGGAGGAGGATCTGCGGCGCATCTTCCGGAGCCGGGAGGAGGTGCACGAGTTCTACGAGCAGTGGGCCCGGAAGGCGAAGCTGGTGGCCGCCCCCGGCACTCCCACCGAACACGCCGGTGCCGAGGTCGTCATCCCGGCGCTGATCGTGGAGGCGGTGACCGGCAGGACGTACTGGGACTACGTCGAGGAGAACATCTTCAAGCGCTGCGGCATGACCGGCTCGGCGTTCCGCACGAGGCCGCAGTGGCTCACCGATGCGCATATCGCGCACCCTTACATGAGGTTGGCTGACGGCAGCGTGGTGGACGCCGTCCGCCACCTGGACAAGAGCAGCTCCAACCAGTCCACGCCGGGCAAGAACCCGGGCCGCGGCTTCATCGACGTCCCAGGGGACGGTGGCTTCGCCACCGCACCGGACCTGGTCCGGTTCGCGCACGCCCTGAGCGAAGGCACGGTGCTGGAACGGCCCTACGCCGAGGTGCTCACCGCGCCCAGGTCCCCCCACGGACCGCAGTCGTTCGGGGCTTACCAGATGCCGGTCCGCATCGTCAGTGGTCAGTGGGTGCACGGGCGCGCCGGTGCCAACCCTGGTGTCGGCGCCAGCTGGAACATCTACCCGTACACCGGCTGGGTCGGTGTCATCCTCAGCAACACCGACGGCGGGACGCTGCAGGAGCTGAACGAGCGGGAGGTACAGGCTGTCACCGGAGGCACGCCGGGCGGCGGCGGGGGTGGCTGAGGTGGTCCGGCGGTCGACACGAAGAGAACGGATCTCCTGACGTCTCCCGTGGCCACCGCAGCCCGATGTCAGCCGGTCGCAGTCCTTCCGCGTGCGTCCCGGCTTGGCGCAGCGGACGTCGCCGCCAGGTCATCGGCTCCGCGGCCACACCTTTGAGAGGCCCTTCGAGCGAGCGAGGAGTTGGTCATGGATCGCATGGTGGAGATCGCCATTCCGGTCTACAACGAGCAGCATGTGCTGGCGTGCAGCGTGCGCAGACTGCACGCCTATCTGGAAGAGACGTTCCCCTACCGGTTTCGGATCACGATCGCCGACAACGCCAGCGTCGACGGAACGTGGCAGGTTGCGCGGGAGTTGGAGACCGAACTGCAAGGGGTCCGGGCAGTGCGGCTGGAGCAGAAGGGCCGGGGACGGGCGCTGCGGCATGTGTGGAGCCACAGCGACGCCGACGTGGTCGCCTACATGGACGTGGATCTGTCCACCGACCTGGACGCGTTCTTTCCGCTGGTGGCGCCGCTGATCTCCGGGCACAGCGATCTGGCCATCGGGACTCGGCTGACTCGCGGGTCGGCGGTGGTGCGCGGCCCGAAAAGGGAGCTGATCTCCCGGGGTTACAACGTGTTGTTGCGCACGACGCTGTCGGCCCGCTTCACCGACGCCCAGTGTGGTTTCAAGGCCGCGCGGACCGTGATCGCGAGGGCGTTGCTGCCGTCGGTGCAGGACGACAAGTGGTTCTTCGACACCGAGTTGTTGCTGCTGGCCGAGTGCAACGGGCTGCGCATCCACGAGGTGCCGGTGGACTGGGTCGACGACCCCGACAGCCGCGTGGACGTGCTGCGAACCGCGCTGGATGATGTGAAGGGCATGGCCCGGGTGGCGCGGCGCATGCTGACGGGCGCGTTCGACGCCCCGGTGGAGAGCCGGCCGAGGCCGCGGCTGCCGGCGGGGATGGCCCGGCAACTGCCGACTTTCGCGATCATCGGGGTGTTCAGCACGATCGCTCAGCTGCTGCTGTTCGTGCTGCTGCGCATGGTGATGGGGCCACTGTGGGCGAACGCGGTCTCGCTGTTGATCACCACTGTCGGCAACACCGCCGCCAACCGCCGTTTCACCTTTGGGGTGACGGGCCGTGAACGGGCGTTCAGGCAGCAGTTGGAAGGCGGTCTGGCGTTCCTGCTCGGACTGGTCCTGAGCACCGGCTGCTTGGCCCTGCTCCACGCACTGGCGCCCGAGCCGCCACGGGCCGTCGAGGTCGCCGCGTTGGTGACCGCCAACGGGGTCGCGACGCTGGTGCGGTTCCTTCTGATGCGCACCTGGATCTTCCATCCACGGCGCCTTGGGCACCGGTCGACCCCGGCCGATCCGACCATCGACACGGCCCGGAAGGACGAGGTCGCATGACCATCCGCGTACGTCGTTCACAGACGCCCTCCGATCCGCCGGGCCTGCCTGACAGGCCCGGCGGGAGTCGCCCCTCGGATGCCGGATCGGGGTGGCTGCGCCGACTGGCCTTGGGCGGGCCTGAAGATCCGCGCTGGTCGCGTCCCGGGCTCTGGGGCGTGCTGTCGGCGGCTCTCGTGCTGTACGCGTGGAACCTGTGGTCGGCCGGCTACGCCAACTCCTACTACTCGGCGGCGGTCAAGAGCGGCACCGAGAGCTGGAAGGCGTTCTTCTTCGGGGCCCTGGACTCCGAGTCGTTCATCACCGTGGACAAGCCTCCGATGGCACTGTGGGCGATGGGGCTGCTCGCCCGCGTCCTGGGGTTCGGGACGTGGAGCCTGATGTTGCCGCAGGTGCTGGCCGGGGTGGCCGCCGTCGCGGTGCTGCACGCCACGGTACGGCGCGCGGCCGGGTTTCCGGCGGCGCTGATCGCTGCCGGGGTGCTGGCGCTGACCCCGATCACGGTGGCCATCAACCGCGACAACAATCCTGACACGCTGCTGGTGCTGTGGCTGGTGCTGGCTGCGTGGTCGTGTCAGCGCGCGATCGAGTCGGGACGCCTGCGCTGGCTGCTGGCCTCGGCCGCGTTCGTGGGGTGCGGGTTCGACACCAAGATGCTGCAGGCGTTCGTGGTCGTCCCGGCGCTGGCGCTGGCCTACCTGGTGGCGGCCAGGCCGGGCGCGCTGCGCCGGGTGTGGCATCTGCTGGCGGCGGGTGCGGCGCTGGTGGTGTCGAGTTTCTGGTGGATGGTGGTGGTCGACCTGACCCCATCCGGGAATCGCCCGTTCATCGGAGGCAGCACCGACGGCACCGTGCGTGACCTCGTCATCGGCTTCAACGGCCTGGGCCGGATCTTCGGCCTGGAGACGCACGGCGGCGGCCGTGGCGGCGGGGGGTTCGGTGGCGCCGCGGGCGTGGGACGGATGTTCAACGACATGGTCGGCGGTCAGATCTCCTGGCTGCTGCCGTTCGCGGTGCTCGCGCTGATTGCGGGGATGGTGCTGCTGTGGAAGCGGCCGCGCACCGACCTGGCACGGGCTGGGCTGGTGCTGTGGGGCGGCTGGCTGGCGACGTACTACGTGGCGTTCAGCTTCGCCAAGGGCGTGTTCCACCCGTACTACACCACATCACTGGCCCCCGCGATCGCCGTACTGGTCGGAGTGGGCGGGGTACTGCTGTATGGCGCTCACCAGGGGTCTGTCCGGTGGTCGTGGGTGCTGCCCGTGGGCGTCGCGGTCACAGGTGCGTGGTCGTTCGCGCTGCTGAACCGGACGCCCGACTGGAATCCATGGCTGCGCTGGGTGATCGTGGCGGCGACCGTGCTGGCGGTGCTCGCGCTGGTGGCCGCGCGGCTGCGGTGGGCGCCGGGCCCCGGCATCGTCGTCGCGTCGATGACGTTCACGCTGGTCGCAGCCCTGGCAGGGCCGGGCGCGTACGCGGCGGTGACCGCGTTCGGCGGCGGCAACACCAGCGGCAACGCGCTGGCGGGGCCGTACGCGGCGCAGGCCCAGAACGGTCAGGCCCAGAACGGTCAGGCGCCGCCCCAGGGGCGGGGCGGCATGCTGGTGGTCGGCGGACCGGCCGGTGAGTTGAGCGACGACATGGTCGACTACCTGCTCAGGAACCGGGGCGGTGCGCGCTGGCTGGTCGCCGTGGTCAGTGCCCAGCAGGCGTCGTCGATCATCCTGTCGACCGGCGAGCCGGTGATCGCGATGGGCGGCTTCACCGGGCAGGACCCGGCGATGACGGTGGCCGGGCTGCAGGAGTACGTCCGCAGGGGCGAGCTGCGTCACATCGTGATCGACGGGTCGGGTGAGAGCGGCCCGATGAGCGGCGACCCCGCCGTCGCCCAATGGGTGCGGAAGAACGGTACGAGGGTTCCCGCGAGCACGTACGGCGGCACGTCCGACACGGGCGGCGGTGAACTGTACCGGCTCGGCTGAGGGAGCACGATGACGGCGCCCGACGAGGCGATGTTGGAAGCAGTGGGGTCCTGAGCTGCACGCCCCCGCCGTTACAGGTATTCGTGGGGGCCTGTGGGGACGGGCTCGGTCCGGGGTGGGGTGGGGTGGTCGTCGTCGGACAGGCCGGTGAGGATGACGGCGAGTTCGGCGCGGGTGTGGATGCCGAGTTTGCGGTAGATGCGGGCCAGATGGGTGTCCACGGTGCGCTTGCTGATGGACAGCGTCGTGGCCACCTCCAGGTTGCTCATCCCGCGCAGCACCAGGTCGGTGACCCGGCGTTCGCCGACGGTCAGCACATGGTCGTCCTGGCCGGGAACGAGCGTGGCGGCGCGCGCCGGGGCGGTGGCGGCGCGGTGCTTGTCGGCCAAGGCGGCCAGGCGGGCCGCGCCGCAGTCGGCGGCCAGCCGCAGCGCCAGGGCCAGCGTCTCGTGGGCCTTGCCGTCGTCGCCCGCCTGCCGCTGGGCGATGCCCAGGCGCAGCAGGGCCCTGGCGTGTTCGAGCCGGGCACCCCGGTTGCCCAGCAGGGCGACGGCCTCGTGCAGCATGTCGAGCCGGACCTGACCCTCGTGGGCGATGCTGGCCGCGCTCAGCGCGCGGGCGACGACGGTGGGCGCGCCCCACGCGCGGGCCAGCTCCAGCTCCCGTTCGGCCACGATGCGGGCCGCCGAACGCTCACCGGACAGGACGTACGCCAGGATCGAGTTCGTCCCCCAGGGCACGCAGGCCGGGTTCGTGATGCCGGCGGCGGTCAGGCGGCGGCCGCATTCCAGCAGGGTGAGCAGGCCGTCGCGCGGACGGCCCTGCGCGAGCCGGAGGCGGCCCAGCGCGTCGAGGGCCTGCCCGGAGATCATCGGGTGCCAGTCGCCGTACGGGGCCACGGACTTCAGCGCCGCCTCCGCGGCCTCCAGGTCGCCGTACTCCACCAGCACCCGGGCGGCGCAGGCGGCGGCGGCCACGTGGAAGCCCTCGGCCTGGCACTCGCGCGAGCTGACGACGGCGGCCTCGGCGTCGGCCAGCCCCGCCTCCAGGCTGCCGAGCTGGTAGCGCACCTCGGCCCTGGTCAGCAGCGCCAGTGCCAGGCCGGTGCCGGAGCCGGCGTCCTGGGTCTCGGTGACCAGCCGTTCGGCCCAGTAGGAGGCTTCGTCGAGGCGGTCGCCCCACACCAGCGGCAGGACGGCGGCCACCGGCACCGGGCCCTGGCCGTCGAGGCAGCGCCGGGTCTGGGCGAGCATGCGCGGCAGGCTGCGGCCGCGCGCGCCGGTGGCCAGGGCGAGCACGCTGACGAACTCCCTGGCCGCCGGGCTGACCAGTGTGCCGAGGGAGCGTCCCAGGCGGCGCAGGCCGAGCCGGCCGGCCGAGCGGCCCCACAGCAGCGCCTGGGCGGCGAACACCAGCAGCAGGTCCGTTCCGCCGAACTGCGGCGTGGCGGCGGCGGCCTCGGCCGCGCCGGCGAAGACCTCGGCGGCCTCGGCGGAGTTCGCGGTGACCAGGATGTCGGCGAACGGCGCCAGCGACATCAGGGCGTGCGGGGCCGTCCTGACCCGGCCGTAGACGGTGCGCAGGTGGCGCAGGCAGGCGGGCAGGTCGCGGTGCTTCTCCACGGCGCCCAGTTCGGCGGTGACCTCCAGGACGGTGTCCCGGTCGTCGGTCTCGGCCAGCGCGCGGTGCAGGTAGCCGGTCGCGTCCGCCCACGAGTGCTTGGCGGCGGCCTCGCCCGCGGCCTCGCGCAGCACGGTGACCGTGAGCGGGTCGCCGGTCGGGCCGGCCGACATCAGGTGGCGGGCCGAGCGTCTCAGCGGCGCGCCGAGCCGGTACAGCAGCGACGCGGTACGGCGGTGCAGCCGGTCGCGCTCGCCCGGGTCCATGCCGGCCAGCACGGCCTGCTGGATGCGCGGATGGGCGAAGCGGTCGGGCGGCGTGCCGGTGACCAGCCCGGCGCGGCGCAGCGTCTCCCCCGCCGCCCTGGCGGTGTCCTGGCCGTGCCCGGCGATCATGGACGCGACCTCCATGCCGTCCTCGGGTGCGACGATGGCCAGGCTGCGCAGCAGGTCGACGCCCGCGGCGTCCACGCCCGACCCGCTGCCGGACAGCCAGCCGAGCGCGGTCTCGGTCAGCGCCAGCGCGCCGATCTCCAGCACCCGGGACAGCTCGGCGCCCACCGGGCGCACGCCGGACCTGGCCAGCCGCCCGGCCAGCTCCCGCAGCAGCAGCGGGTTGCCCTGGGTGAGCCGGTGGCAGGCCGCGGCGACCTCCTCGCCGATCTCCTCCTCCACGCCGAGCACGGACTCCATGAGCCGTCCCGCGCATTGGGCGCACAGGGGGGCGGGCCGCAGCAGCCGCGTGTACGGCAGCGTGGCCAGGTCTCTGGCCAGGTCGTCGGGGCCGCCGGTGTCGGCGGTGGTGAGGATCATCGCGATGGGCAGGCCGTCGAGCCGCCGGGCGATGTAGGAGCACCACTGGGAGGACTGCGGATCGGTGTGGTGCACGTCGTCGACGGCGATGATCAGCGGCCGGTCGCCGGTGAAGGAGCGGGTGGCCCGGTAGAGGCCGTGCAGCAGGTCGGGCGTGACGGGATGGCTCCGGTCGAGCCCGCCGCCCAGGTCGGGACCGACGACGGCGCCCTCGCCGGGTGGCGGCGCGCGGCCGGCGGTCATGACCGGTTCGAAGAGCTGGCGGACCACGCCGAACGGGTGGTCGCGCTCGGTGGGGTGCCCCCGCGCCATCAGCAGCAGCGCCCCCGCCTCGCCCCTGGCCGCCAGCGCGGCGTTCAGCAAGGTGGTCTTGCCCATGCCCCGGGACCCCTGGATCAGGAGGACGGAGGGCCCGCCGGCGCGGACCCTCGACAGCGCCTCCCGCATCGCCGCGGTCTCGATGTCACGGTGTAGCAGCGGCTGTCCCGAAGACATCGCCACTCCCCACAGTTCGGCCCCCCTGAAACTGTCCACCAGGATCATGCCGCCTCGGGCGGGCGGGCTGTCAATACCTAGGCACGCAAATCCGACTAATCCGGACTATTGGCACCTGGTTCAACAGCGCGCCCACACCGGGGCGCATGCGCATTCCCGCCGGACCAATACGTATTTTCGCCCACCGTACCGGTGAAATGCGTACGCCGGAATTACGTCTTTACACCGGATCCGGCCCGGTGCGACTCTGCGATCAACCAATATGGACCCGATACGGGGAGGGTCATGGACCGCCCACGTCTCAAGGCGCACTTCACACCGCAGGTGATCGACGGGTCGAAGGTGTTTCTCCTGGCCGAGGGTCAGCACTACCTCGTCCAGTCGGCGGGGGCCGGGAAACTCCTTCCCTACCTGGACGGACGGCGTACCGTAGCCGAGATCGCGAGCGCGCTGATCGACGAACTGCCACTCCCGCAGACACTCATCGCCATTCGTAAATTCGCCGCATTCGGCCATCTCGCCAATGGCCGCCCCGATTGGCCGGACAGCACGCTGGCATTCTGGGACGCGCAGGGAATTGACCCGGTGCACGCGCACGACGCGCTCTCCCGCGCCGAATTCACCGTCGTGGCCTGCGAGGGGGCCGACGCCGCCGCGGTGGTCCCGGTGCTGGCCGAGCACGGGTTGCGTATACGTACGAGGAGCGTGGCGGAGGAGGCCGCCAGGCCCGAGGGGACGATGGCGGTCGTGGTGGCCGGCGACTACCTCGATCCGGCGCTCGACCGGCTCAACGCCGCCTATCTGGCCGCCGGGCACCCGTGGGCGCTGGTGAAACCGGGCGGGATCACGCTCTGGGTCGGCCCGGTGCTCCAGCCTGGACGCACCGGCTGCTGGGCCTGCCTGGCACAGCGGTTGGCCGGGAACCGGCAGGTCGAGCGGTACCTGGCGGGCAAGCGCGGCGGCGGCGTGCCGTACCACCCGGCGCGGGAGTCGGCGCCCGCCGGTCCGGCCGTGGCGGGCGGGTTGCTGGCCGTGGAGCTGGCGCGGATCGCCGCGGGGGCGGCCTCCTCGCGGCTGGAGGGCCGCATGACCACCGTCGACCTGCGCACCCTCGGGGTCATGGAGCACACCCTGGTCCGGCTGCCGCAGTGCCCGGCGTGCGGCGATCCCACGCTGATCAGCGAACGCAGCCCCAAGGTCGCGCTGTCGGCGCGCAGCGCCCGGCACGTCACCGACGGCGGATACCGCATCGAGCCGCCCGCGCGTACGTATGCCAGGCTGGAGAAGCACATCAGCCCGCTCATCGGGGCGGTCACCCGGCTGCACACCTTCGCCGACGAGGACAACGGCGTCACCTACAGCTTCACCGCGGGCCACAACTTCGCCATGATCGGCGACAACATGGACCTGCTGCGGCGCAACCTGCGCGGGCAGAGCGGCGGCAAGGGCCGCACCGAGGTGCAGGCCAGGGTGAGCGCGCTGTGCGAGGCCATCGAACGCTACTCGGGCGTGTGGCGCGGCGACGAGCCGGTCACCGAGGCCGCCTACGCCGACCTCGACCCGGCGGTGGCCGTCCATCCTGAGTCGCTACTGCACTTCTCCGACGCCCAGTACGCCGGCCGCGAGGAGTGGAACAAGGACCCCGCGCACCGGCTGCACCTGGTGCCCGAGCGGTTCCGTACGGACCTGCCGGTCGACTGGTCGCCCGCCTGGTCGCTGACCGAGGAGCGGGAACGGCTGGTGCCCTCGGGTTACGCCTGGTACGGCCACCCCGACCTGGAACGCCACTTCTACTGCGTGGGCGACTCCAACGGCAACGCCTCGGGCAACTCGATCGAGGAGGCCGTCCTGCAGGGCTTCTGCGAGCTGGTCGAACGGGACGCGGTGGCCCTGTGGTGGTACAACCGGGCCCGGCGGCCGGCCTTCGACCTGGACTCGCTGCGCGACCCGTACGTCGACACCGTGCGCGAGTTCTACCGCGGCATGGACCGCGACCTGTGGCTGCTCGACCTCACGACCGACCTCGGCATCCCGGCGTTCGTGGGGGTCTCGCACCGCATCGGGCACCCGGTGGAGGACGTCATCGTCGGGTTCGGCGCGCACCTCGACCCGCGGATCGCCGCCATCAGGACGCTCACCGAGGTCAACCAGTTCCTGCCCTCGGTGGAGCGGCGCGACGAGCACGGCGAGACGCTCTACCTGGACGACGACGTCGCCACGCTGGCCTGGTGGAAGGAGACCAGGCTGGCCGAGCAGCCGTGGCTGGTGCCCGACCCCGCCGTACGCGCCCGCACCCTGTCCGACTACGCCCGCTCGGACGGCGGCGACCTGGCCGGTGACGTGCAGACGTGCGTGGCCAGGGCCGCCGCGGCCGGGATCGAGGTCATCGCGCTCGACCAGAGCCGTCCCGACCTGGAGCTCAGCGTGGTCCGGGTGATCGCGCCCGGCATGCGGCACTTCTGGCGGCGGCTCGGCCCCGGCCGGCTGTACGACGTGCCGGTCTCGCTCGGCTGGGTCACCGAGCCCGTGGCCGAGGACGAGCTCAACCCGACCAGCGTCTTCTTCTGACCGGTTCGCGGGCCCCTGGGTGACGGAGAGGAGCGGGCCATGGACGAGACCAAGCTGCGGCTGCGGCGGGACGCGGAGCTGACCGAGGCGGACGGCGAGGCGCGCATCTCCACGCCCGCCGGCTCGCTCGGCCTGCGCGGGCTCGACGCCGGGACCGCGGCCGCCCTGCGGATCCTGGCCGGCGGCGACGCGGGCGAGACCGCCCTGGCGGCGACCGTGGGCGAGGCCGGACTGCTGCGCTGGAACCTGCTGGTCCGCCGCCTGGCCAGGGCCGGCCTGCTGGAGTTCACCGCGGCCGGGGCCCGGCTGCGCCCGGTCGGCGCCGGCGGCGTGGAGCCCGCACCCACGCCGCCGGCGGACACGCCGATCAGGCTGTCGCGCTTCGCCGTCGTGACCGCCGGGGACGGCGTGCTGACCGTGCGCTCGCCGCGCAGCCCGGCGGTGGTGGAGCTGTCGCCGGCCGCCTGCGGGCTGCTCGGCGCGCTGGCGTCCTGGACCACCCCGGCGAACCTGGCGGACGGCGGCCGGGCGCAGGACCAGGAGTGGGGGCCGGCGCTGCGGTTCCTCGCGGCGGCGGGCGTGCTCGCCACCGGCCCCGAGGACGACGACCTGGCGACGGCCCAGTGGCACCCGCGCGACCTGTGGCTGCACGCCCACAGCCGCGGCCCCCGCTACACCGGCCGCTACGGCGGCACGTACGCCTTCACCTCCCGCTTCGACCCGGTGCCCGCCGATCCGCCGCCGTTCACCGGCGAGCGGATCGAGCTGCCCCGGCCCGACCTGGAGCTGCTGGCCAAGACCGACCCCAGCCTGACCGACACGCTGGAACGCCGCCGCTCCCTGCGCGAGCACGACCCGGACGCGCCCATCACGCTGGCCCAGCTCGGCGAGCTGCTCTACCGGTCGATGCGGCGGCGGGCCGCGTTCACCTCGCCCGACGGGCAGGAGCTGACCGACCGGCCCTACCCCTCCGGCGGCTCGGTCCACGAGCTGGAGATCTATCCGCTGATCGTGTCCTGCCAGGGGGCCGAACCGGGACTGTGGCACTACGACACCGGCGGCCACGCCCTGGAGCTGGTCTCGCCCCCCACGCCCGCCGTGCGGGCGCTGGTCGAGCGGGCCAAGTCGGCGGCCCAGCTCACCGCCGACCCCCAGGTGGTGCTGACCGTCACCGCGCGCTTCGGCCGGGTGATGTGGAAGTACGAGACGATCGGCTACTCGCTGGTCCTCAAGCACGTGGGCGTGCTGTACCAGACGCTCTACCTGGCCGGCACGGCCATGGACCTGGCCGTGTGCGCGCTGGGCGGCGGGGACGCCGCCGACTTCGCGCTCGCCAGCGGCCTCGACTACCTGACCGAGGGCAGCGTCGGCGAGCTGATCGTCGGCAGCCGGCGGTGATGGGCACATGACGGCACGACGGCGGGCCGAGGGCCGCGTTCGGGGGACGGCGCGATGAAGTTCCGGTTCAAGGCGTTGCAGCGGATGCGGGAGCCCGACGAGCTCGACTCGCCGACGCTGCTGGCCTCGCCGCGCGGGTGGATCGCCACGTTCGTGGTGCTGATCATCGTGGTGGCCGCGGGGGTGTGGTTCTTCGCCGGGCGGCTGCCGGTCACGGTGCCCGCCGTGGGGCTGCTGACCCATCCCGGCGGCACGGCTCGGCTGCAGAGCCCGTACGGGGGGACGGTGCGCTCGATGCTCGTCCAGCCGGCCGAGGCGGTGCGCGAGGGCCAGGCGGTGGCGGTCATCGCCGCCGACGGCGGGGCGGAGCAGGTGGTGCGCAGCCCGTTCAGCGGGCGGGTGGTCGCCGGTTCCGCCGTGCCCGGCCACGTGGTCAGGGAGGGCGAGGAGCTGCTGCTCATCGAGCGTACGGACGCGCCGCGCGACCGGCTGGTGGCGATGTTGTTCGTGCCGGTCGACCGGGCGATGGGCGTGGTGCCGGGCAAGCCGGTCGATCTGTCGGTCTCCTCGGCGCCGCCCGGCGCGTACGGGCTGCTGCGCGGCCGGGTCGAGTCGGTCAGCGACTACCCCGTGATGACCGAGCAGGCCGCCGACCTGGTGGGCGGCGAGGACCCGGCGCGCGGCTACCTGCGGAACACGCCGTCCAGGCTGGTGATCGTGGACCTGGTGCGCGATCCCGCCACGCCGTCCGGCTACGCCTGGTCGACCGTGAAGGGGCCGCCGGTGGGCCTGCAGTCGCAGGTCTCCGTCAGCGGCGCGATCGGGCTGGGCAGCCAGACGCTGTTCGACCTGCTGCTCGGGCGCTGAGGTGAGCCGCGTGACCGCCCCCGCTCCCCCGCCGAAGGAGGGATGCGTGACCACGACCAGCGCCCCCGGGAGGGACGTGTGACCACCACCGGCGTCCCCGACCAGGGGCATGTGGACCAGGCACCCGCGAAGGACACCGGGAAGGGCACCGCGCCCGCTCCCCCGGCGACCCCGGCGGCCCCGGCGGCCCCGGCGGCCCCGGCGGCCCCGGCGGCCCCGGCGGCCCCGGCGGCCCCGGCGGCCCCGGCGCGGCGGCGGCGGTGGAGATGGCGGCGGCGCACGCCGACGGTGATCCAGATGGAGGCCGTGGAGTGCGGGGCGGCCTCGCTGGCGATGATCCTGGGCTACCACGGCAAGTTCGTGCCGCTGGAGGAGCTGCGTTCGGCCTGCGGAGTCTCCCGCGACGGCGCGAAGGCCTCCAGCGTGGTGGCCGCGGCCCGCCGCTACGGGCTGATCGCCAGGGGCTTCCAGATGGAGGCCGACGACCTGCGCTCGCTGACCGAGCCGGCCATCGTGTTCTGGGCGTTCCAGCACTTCATGGTCCTGGAGGGGGTGCGCAGCCGGTTCGGCAGGAAGGCCGTCGCGGTCAACGACCCGGCGGGCGGCCCCCGGATGATCGACTGGGACGACTTCGACTCCGGCTTCACCGGCGTGGTGCTGACGTTCGAGCGGGGACCGGACTTCCGGCCCGGCGGGCGGCCCACCCGCGTCGGGCAGGCCCTGCTGGCGCGGCGGATGCCGTCGGGCCGCGCCCTGCCGCTGGTGCTGCTGGCCAGCCTGCTGCTGGTGGTGCCGGGCATCATCGGGCCCGCGTTCAGCCGGGTGTTCATCGACCGGATCCTGACCGGGCGCGACCCCGGCTACCTGGTGCCGCTGCTGTTCGCGATGGGGGTCACCGCGGTCGTGGTGTTCGTGCTGACCTCGGTGCAGCGGCACTACCTGCTGCGGCTGGAGATCCGGCTCAGCCTGGTCAGCTCGGCCCGCTTCTTCCGCCATCTGCTGCGGCTGCCGGTGGAGTTCTTCCTCCAGCGGCGTCCGGCCGAGGTGGCCAAGCGGGTGCAGGCCAACGACGGCGTGGCCGAGATCCTGTCCCGCGACCTGGCCGTCACGCTGGTGAACCTGGTCCTGGTGCTGTTCTACGCGGCCGTGCTCATCCGCTACGACTTGCTGCTCGGGCTCGTCGGGGTGTCGATGGCGCTGCTGAACATCCTGGTGCTGCGCCAGGTGTCGCGGGCGCGTACGGACGCGGTGGCGGCGCTGCGGGCCGACCTGGGCAACCTGACCTCCACCACGTTCAACACGCTGCAACTCGTGGAGACCGTCAAGGCGACGGGGGCCGAGCCGACGGCGTTCCAGCGCTGGGCCGGGTTCCTGGCCAAGGCGGTCACCGCCAAGCAGCGGCTGGGCGTGGCCACGGCGACGCTGACCGTCGTGCCGCCGCTGCTGGCCGCGGTCAACAGCGGCCTGATCCTGCTGATCGGTGGGCTGCGGGTGGTGGACGGGGCGATCAGCGTCGGCATGCTGGTGGCCTTCCAGACGTTGCTGAACGCGCTGTCCAGGCCGGTCACCCAGCTCACCAACCTGGGCGGCCAGTTGCAGGACATCTCGGCCGACATCTGCCGCCTGTACGACGTCGAGAAGTACCCGATGGCCCGGACGTTCGAGCGGTCCGCGCGGGCCGAGGAGGAGGCCGGACCGAGCGGGCGCCTGGACGGGCGGCTGGAGTTCGCCGACGTGACCTTCGGCTACAACGCGCTCGCCACGCCCGTCGTCAGGAACCTGTCGTTCACCGTGGTGCCGGGCCGCCGGGTGGCGATCGTCGGCAACTCCGGCAGCGGCAAGTCGACCGCGGGCAAGCTGGCCGCCGGCCTGTACGCGCCGACCTCCGGCCAGGTGCTGCTGGACGGCCGGCCGCGGGACGACCTGCCGCGGGCCGTCGTGGCCGCCTCGGTCGCGTACGTGGACCAGGACATCACCCTGTTCGAGGGCACCGTGCGCGACAACCTGACGTTGTGGAGCGACGACGTGCCCGACGAGGTGGCGGTCTCGGCGCTGCGGGACGCGGCGCTGTTCGACCTGATCGCGGCCCGGCCCGGCGGCCTCAACAGCCGGGTGCTGGAGGGCGGCAGGAACCTCAGCGGCGGCCAGCGGCAGCGCCTGGAGCTGGCACGGGCCCTGTCGATCCAGCCGACGCTGCTGATCCTGGACGAGGCGACCAGCGCCCTGGACCCGGAGACGGAACGGATCATCGCCGACAACCTGCGCAGGCGCGGCTGCGGCTGCCTGATCATCGCGCACCGGCTGTCCACGGTGCGCGACGCCGACGAGATCATCGTGCTCGACCGCGGCGAGGTGGTCGAGCGCGGCAGGCACGCCGAGCTGCTGGCGCTCGACGGTCACTACGCCGCGCTGCTCAGGAGCTCACGCAAGAACGGCGACGGAGGATGACGCAGTGCTGAAAGTGGCTGGTTTCTCCCCGTTCTTCACCGACGCCGCCACGCCGGTGGACTACTCGGCGGAGAACCTGTTCGTGCTGTCGGGCGTGCGCGAGGTGCTGCTGGTGGAGGAGGGCGCGGTCGACCTGTTCGCGGTGCGCCTGGAGGGCGGCCGTCCGGTCGGCCGGTGGCACTACCTGTGCCGGGTCCGGCAGGGCACGTTGCTGCCGGGCTCGCCCAAGGGGCCCAGGCACGGCATCGTGGGCCGTCCGGTGCTCGGCACGCGGGTCTCGCGCCTGCCGCTGGCCAGGCTGGGCGAGCTGTCGGGCACCAACCGGTCGGCCACGATGTCCACCGCCGAGTACGGGCTGGCCGTGCGGCAGTTCGTCCGCGGGCTGGAGGGCGGGATGATCGCGCTGGCCACCGCGCTGCGCGACGCGCTGCCGCCGCGCGAGTTCGTCCCGCTGCTGCCCGACGCGGTGACCGAGCTGCCGGCCGGCCGCGCCGCCCGGTCGGTGGACGGCGTGCGGTGGATGACCGTCGAGGAGGGCGCGGTCGAGATGCCCGACGGCGTGGCCGGCGTGCTGACCGCGGGCGCCGAGCTGGCCGTGACCGAGCGGGACTGGATGGTCGCCGACGCCCCCGCCCGGCTGCGCGCCCGTTCGACCTGGCAGTTGCTGGCCGACGAGACGATCTGGGCCCGCTGGGTCGAGCACGCCATCCGCTTCCTCTACACGGTGGACCGCCGGGTCGAGCGGCGGCGGGCGCAGGAGCTGGAGGCGCTGCGGCGGCGCAGGGAGCGCGAGGCCGGCACGACGCGGGCGGCCCGCCGCGGCTTCGACACGCTGGTCAGCGACACCGAGGCCAAGGTGCGCGTGGCCGACGTCACCGCCGACCCGCCGGCGCTGGCCGCGGCCAGGCTGGTGGCCTCGCACGGCGGGTTCACCGTGACCGCGCCGCCACCGGGCCAGGCCCGGGGGGCCGACCCGCTCCAGGCCGTCGCGCTGGCCTCCGGGGTGCGCACCCGGTCGGTCCGGCTGGACGACGGCTGGTGGAAACACGACATCGGGCCCATGGTGGGCTACCGGGCCGACGACGGGACGCCGGTGGCCCTGCTGCCGATCGGCTCGCGGTACGTGGTCGCCCAGCCCGGCCACAGCCGGGTCACGCCCGTCACCAAGGCGGTGGCCGCCACGCTGACCGGCAAGGCCGAGGTGCTGTACCAGCCGCTGCCGCGCGAGGTGCGGACCGTGGCCGGGCTGCTGCGCTTCGGCCTGGCCCGCAACGGCCGCGACCTCTGGGTGCTGGCCTCCCTGGGCACGCTGGTGGCGGTCATCGGCCTGCTGGTGCCCGCGATGACCGGGCTGGTGCTGGGGACGTTCGTGCAGCGGGCCGAGCGCGACCTCATCGTGCAGGGCGCGGCGCTGGTGATCGGCGGCGCGCTGGTGGCGGGGGCGCTGTCGATCGTGCAGAACGTCGCGGCCCTGCGCATCGAGGGCCGCTCGTCGGCCCGGGTGCAGGCGGGCGCGTGGACGCGGCTGCTGTCCCTGCCCGTCACGTTCTTCGGCCGTTACTCCACCGGCGAGCTGGGCACGACCGTGCTGGGCGTGAGCGCGGCGCAGGAGACGTTGTCGGGCGTGATGACCACCGCGACGCTCGGGCTGTTCGGCGGGCTGGCCAACCTGGCGCTGGTGTACGTCTACGACGTCGGCCTGGCGCTGCTGGCGACCCTGCTGGTGCTGGCCGGCGTGCTGGTGTGCGCGGTCGCCGGCTTCTTCGAGGTACGCCTGCAACG
The DNA here is from genome assembly GCF_040675375.1 of Nonomuraea sp. NPDC049607. Lineage (NCBI taxonomy): Bacteria > Bacillati > Actinomycetota > Actinomycetes > Streptosporangiales > Streptosporangiaceae > Nonomuraea > Nonomuraea sp. NPDC049607. The sequence goes on along the minus strand of NZ_JBFAOV010000022.1, from coordinate 22,527 downwards.
CCGCCTGTACGAGCAGGAGCAGCGGCTGTCGTCGCGGGTGTTCCAGCTCCTGTCGGCGGTGCCCAAGCTGCGCGTGGCGGCCGCGGAGGACCAGGCGTTCGGCGTGTGGACGCGCGACTTCATGGCGACCAGGACCACCTCGGCCGCCGCCCGGCGGCTGCAGAACGTGGTGACCACCTTCAACGCCGGGTTCCCGCTGGTCTGCTCGGTCGTGATCTTCGCCGTGGCGGCCGGGCCGCTGCGCGGGCAGTTGCCGATCAGCGCGTTCCTGGCCTTCTTCGCCGCGTTCAACCTGCTCATCGCCTCGGTGCTGCAGTTCACCGGCGCGGCCATCACCGCCATGGGCGTGGTGCCGATGCTGGAGAAGCTGGCCCCGGTGCTGGAGGCCGAGCCGGAGGACCACAAGGGCAAGGCCGACCCGGGCGACCTGTCGGGCCGCGTCAGCCTGTCCCGGGTCTCCTTCCGCTACGGCGGGGACGGCCCCGCGGTGCTCACCGACATCGACCTGTCGATCGAGCCCGGCGAGTTCGTCGCGATCGTGGGCCCGACCGGCAGCGGCAAGTCCACGATCCTGCGCCTGCTGCTCGGCTTCGAGCAGCCCGACGTCGGTTCGGTCCTGTACGACGGCCAGGACCTGGGCGAGCTGGACCTCGGCGCGGTGCGCCGGCAGTGCGGCGTGGTGCTGCAGAACGGCGCCCTGCTGGCCGGCGACATCCGGCAGAACATCGTCGGCAGCACGAACCACACCGTCGACGACGCCTGGGAGGCGGCGGCGATGGCCGGCATCTCCGACGACATCACGGCCATGCCGATGGGCATGAACACCGTCCTGTCGGAGGGCACGAACACGCTCTCCGGCGGCCAGCGGCAGCGCATCATGATCGCCAGGGCGCTGGTCTCGCGGCCCCGCATCGTCTTCTTCGACGAGGCGACCAGCGCCCTGGACAACCCCGCCCAGAACGTCATCGCCGAGAGCACCCGCCGGCTCAACGCCACCCGTGTGGTCATCGCCCACCGGTTGTCCACCGTCCGGGACGCCGACAAGATCCTGGTGCTCGACGGCGGCCGCATCGTCCAGCAGGGCACCTACGACGAGCTGCTCACCGAGGAGCAGGGGCTGTTCGCGCGGCTGGCGCGGCGGCAGATGTGAGCGCACGGGAGGAGCCGTCATGGAGTTCGCGCTGCTGATCCACGGGCCGGAACGGGCCTGGGCGGAGCTGTCGGAGCAGGACCGCTCCGCGCTGTTCTCCGCCTACCTCGCCTTCGGGCGGGAGCTGCGGGAGGCGGGCGTCACGGTGGTGTTCGGCGCCCGGCTGGCCCGCCCGGACGCGGCCGAGGGGGAGCCGCGCGAGGACGGCCGTCCGGAGCTGGGCGGCATGTGGATCCTCGACCTGCCGTCGGAGGAGGCGGCCCTGGAGTGGGCCGGGCGCCTGCCGTCCGGGCCGGGCGACCGGGTCGAGTTACGGCGCTGCGACCGTGGAAGGATGTCACGATAGTGCCAACCGGGGCTCTGCCCGCGCCCCACCACGCCTTTGGGGCAGAACCCACAGGGAGGTAGACGACTCATGGACTTCGTGCTGCTGATCCACGGCGACGAGATGCTCTGGGACGCCTTCAGCGAGAGCGAGCGGGAGCGGATGGCCGAGGCCCACCGCCAGTTCGGCCGGGCGATGGCGATGGCGGGGGTCAAGGTCAAGTACGGCGCGGGGCTGACCAGGTCCGGGGAGGGCAAGCTGGTCAGACCCGACGGGCCCGCCGTCGACGGCCCGTACGCGGTCGGGCGGGAGCAGATCGGCGGCATCTGGGTCATCGAGGTCCAGTCGGCCGAGGAGGCCGAGTCGTGGGCGCGCAAGATGCCCTACGCGCCCGGTGACATCGTCGAGGTGCGCCCCTGCGACCCGGCCTCCTGACGGCCGGGCCCCGGGAGCGCCCTCAGTAGCGGGCCCTGCGGCTGAGCAGCACGCCCACGGCCAGGAACAGCAGGCCGGCGGCGCCGTACACGATGGCCAGCGAGGTCGCGGGTGGCTTCTCGCTGGCGTTCACGACGGCCAGCCCGAGGCCGACGATCGCGCTGATGTAGCTGAAGATCGCGATGAAGATCTTCCAGAACGGACTCATGACGTGCTTCCTTCCGATGAGTGCTGAGCCGGTCCGTACGGTGCGGTCCCGGCGACGACGAAGCCGAGCAGCATGACCCAGGCGTCCGGGTCGGCCAGGAAACGCCGCCAGCGGTCGGCGGCCAGGGCGAGCCCCGCCATCGGCAGCGCGCCCGAGGCGACGAGCGGCGCCAGGCGTTCGGGCCCCAGGTGCGGGGCGAAGGCCGCGGTGGGGTGGGTGTCGTTGGTGGTGGCGAACGGGCGCAGCACCACGTCGGCGAACCCGCCGCCGCGCAGCAGCCGGGTGAGCTTCCTGCCGATCTGCCGGTCCCCTCCGGCGCCGCGCTGGGCCTGGGCCATCGTCGCGTGGACGGAGGCCAGCTCGGGGTACATCGGGTCGGCCAGCCCCCACAACATGCTGTCCACCTCGACGACCACGATCCGGCCGCCGGGACGCAGCACGCGCAGCGCCTCGGCCAGCATCGGCGCCGGATCGCCCACGTGCTGCAGTACGTACCGCAGCAGTACGCCGCCCACGCTGCCGGTACGCAACGGCAGCCGGGCGCCGTCGGCGGTGACCAGCGGGGCGCCGCAGCCGCCCGCGTTGCGCAGCAGGGAGGCGTCCACGTCGAGCGCGATGACGGGCAGCCCCGGCTCGGCGGCACGCAGCCGGCGGGTGACCGCGCCCGAGCCGGCGCCCAGCTCCAGCAGCGGGCCCTCGCGGGTCAGCCCGAGGTCGCGCATGATGCGCAGCTCCTCCTCGAAGGAGAGCGCCGCCTGGGCCTCCAGCCGGGCCAGCTCGCCGGTCACGCCGCCCCACGTGGTGGCGGCGGCGTCGTAGGAGCCGGTGGCCGCCGGCGCCGCGCTCATCGGGGCCTCGGGGTCATCATCAGGCCGTGCCTGGGCCGCAGCGTGACCAGCGCCTCGGGCTCGACGGGGAAGCCCTCCACCAGTTCCATGCGCAGCCCGCGCAGGATCACCGCGAGCACGAGCGTGGCCTCCGCCAGCGCGAAGTGCCGTCCGACGCAGATGCGCGGGCCGCCGCCGAAGGGCAGGTACTGGTGGCTGAGCAGCCGGGCGGCCCGGTCGGGGTCGAACCTCTCCGGCCGGTACGCATCCGGCTCCTCCCAGTACCTCGGGTCGCGGTGCAGCACCCACGGGCTGACGCACACCAGCGACCCGGCCGGTACGTCGTAGCCGTCCAGCACGTCGTCGGCCGTGCCGCGGCGGGAGATCAGCCAGACCGGCGGGTAGAGCCGCATGGCCTCCTGGACGGCCTGCCGGCAGCGGCGCAGCCTGGGCAGGTCGGCGGCGGTGGGCGACCGGCCGGCCAGCACCTCGTCGATCTCGGCGTGCACGGCCTCGGCCGCCTCCGGGTGCCGGTCGAGCAGGTAGAGCGTCCAGGTCAGCGACTTGGCGGTGGTCTCGTGGCCGGCCATGACGATGGTCAGCACCTGGTCGCGCAGGTCGGCGTCGGACATCGCGTGCCCTTCGGCCAGCATCGCGCCGAGCAGGTCGTCGCCCGCGCCGCCGGCCCGGCGGGCGGCGATGATGAGCCTGGTGACCCGGTCGAGGAAGGCCCGCGCCCGCAGGAAGCCGGCGTGCCGCGCGGCGGTGTCGGCCGGGTCGGGGTCGTCGCTGGGTACGTAGTGGCCGATGAAGCGGTTGACCGCGTCCACGGCGCGGCCGAAGCCCTCGCCGGCGACGCCGATGTCGGTGCCCAGCATGGCCTTGACGATCACGCCGAGGGTGAGCGAGGTCAGGTCGTGGTCGACGCGTACGGGCCGGTCGCCGGCCCAGTGCGTCACCAGGTGCTCGGCGGCCTCGACGATGACCTGGTCGAACCGGCCCACCTCGGCGGGCCTGAACGCGGGCGCGCACATCCTGCGCTGGGCCGCCCACTCGGCGCCGTCGCTGGTCAGCAGGCCGTTGCCGAGCAGGGGGCGGAGCATGTCGTCGTCCGGCGTGCGTTCCTTGGTGTAGGCGGCGCCGTTCTCCTTCAGCACGTGCCTGGCCAGGTCGGGGCGGTTGAGCATGTAGACCGGCTCGCCGTCCGCGTCGTGGCGGGTGACGTCGCCGAGGGCCGCCATGGCGGTGACGAACTCCAGCGGCGCGTCGCGCATGGCCCTCAGGCTCTGGGTTCCGGCCGGTCCCGGCGGCACCCGGGGGGATACGTACGTCCCGGACATGGGTTCTCCCGATGGCTTACGCAAACGAATATTCCGATACGCATTTCCGGCCACCGAATACGTATATCGCTTCGTATTGTTCCGGTCGGCGTATTTGCAGAGTACCTTTTAAGCAGAGGGCTCTCAATACTTAATCCGGAGCCCCGGAAATTAAGTCTAGGCACCTCGAATTCGGCTGTGTAAGACTCCGTTCCGAGACGGCGCACCGCGCCGAAGGGGAAAAGCTCCAGGAGGACGCAATGGCCCTGAACCCCAGAGAGCGGACCGAATTCGTCAACGCCTACACCCGAGTCCTGATCACCGCGTGGTCGAGCGAGGAATTCTCGGCGAAGCTGGACAGCAACCCGCGCGAGGCGCTGGCCGAGGCCGGCCTCGAGGTTCCCGCGGGCGCCCAGATCACCCTCGTGCGCAACGTGCCCGACGGCCACCACGACACGAACCTCGACGTGCAGGTCTCGCTGTGGGAGCGCGGCCTGGAGACGGGGACGTTCGAGTTCCACATCCCCGAGACGCCGCAGATCGACATGGCCGAGCTGAGCGAGGGCGACCTCGACTCGATCGCGGCCGGCGTCGACGTCAACTGCTGCTGCTGCCCCTGCTGCTGCTGCACCTGACGCCGGGAGCCACGCACGCCAAGAGGAGGAAGAGGAGATCATGTCCGACGACCAGGCGAACCCCATCCACGTACGGGGGCTGCGCAAGCAGTACGGTCCCGCTCTCATCCTGCAGGGTGTGGACCTGGACGTTCGTCCCGGAGAGGTGTTCGCCTTACTCGGCCCCAACGGCGCGGGCAAGACGACCACGGTCGAGATCCTCGAAGGCGTGCGCCGGCGTTCGGGCGGCGACGTGCGTGTCCTCGGCCGCGACCCGGCCGAGGACGCCCCGCAGTGGCGGGCGCGGCTCGGCATCGTGCCGCAGACGACGGGCGCCTACGCGGACCTGACCGTCCGCGAGGTCGTCGAGCACTTCGCCGCCTTCTACCCCGCGCCGCTGCCCGCGGCGCAGGTCATCGACATGGTGGGCCTCGGCGCGAAGGAGCGCAAGCAGGCCCAGACGCTCTCGGGCGGCCAGCTGCGCCGCCTGGACGTGGCCGTCGGCGTCGTCGGCGACCCCGACCTGATCTTCCTGGACGAGCCGACCACCGGGCTGGACCCGGAGGCCCGGATGGAGGCGTGGGACCTGGTCCGCTTCTTCGCCGACCAGGGCAAGACGACCGTGCTGACCACCCACTACCTCGACGAGGTGGAGGCGCTGGCGCAACGCGCGGCGGTGATCGTGGCCGGCCGGATCGTCGAGACCGGGCCGGTGAGCGAGCTGGGCGGCCGGCGTGACACGCCCGCCGCGGTGAGCTTCACCCTCACGCCCGAGCTGAGCGCGGCCGAACTGCCGGACCTGCCTCCGGGCACCGCGCTGGACCCGTCCTGCGCGCCCGGCGTGCCCGGCGGCACGCTCACGCTGCTCACCCACACGCCCACGCGGGCCCTGGCCGCGCTGCTGCCCTGGGCCGCGCGCGCGGGCGCCGACGAGCTGCCCGACCTGCGCGTCCACCGGCCGACGCTGGAGGACGTCTACCTCAAGCTGATCCGCGAGAACCAGGGGGCCCAGTCATGACCAGCTCGAACGCGATCGTGGCCGAGCAGGGCCGTCCCGTGCGCGCACGGGGCGGCGGGTCGGGGCTCTGGCGGGCGTCGGCGGCCCGTTCGTCGGTGGAGCTGAAGTCGTTCTTCCGCAACCGCCAGTCGCTGTTCTTCACGCTGCTGCTGCCGATCGTGCTGCTGCTGGTGCTCGGCTCGATCTTCTCCGGCACGGTCCCCGGCACGCACACCGACTTCAAGCAGATGTTCGTGGCCGGGATCATCGCCTGCGGCATCATGAGCGTCAGCTTCAACGGCCTGGCGATCAACATCGCGATCGAGCGGGACAACGGCATGATCCGCCGCCTGGCCTCCTCGCCGATGCCGAAGACGGCGTACTTCGTCGGCAAGATCGTCCGGGTGGTGGTGACCGGCTTGCTGGAGGCGGCGATCCTGCTGGCCGTCGGCGTCGCGCTGTTCCGCCTGCCGATGCCGCCGGACGCCGCCCACTGGCTCACGTTCGCCTGGGTGCTGCTGCTCGGGGCGACGTCCTGCTCGCTGCTGGCGGTGGCCTTCAGCGCGATGATCCCGAACGCCCGCTCGGCCGCGGCGATCGTCACGCTGCCGTTCCTGGTGCTGCAGTTCATCTCCGGGGTGTTCTTCCCCTACAGCGAGCTGCCCGCCTGGATGCAGAGCCTGGCGGCGTTCTTCCCGCTGAAGTGGATGACACAGGGCCTGCGCTCGGTGTTCCTGCCGGCCGACTTCGCGGTGGTGGAGCCCGCCGGCACGTGGGAGCTGGGCAGGACGGCCGCGGTGCTGGGCGCCTGGTGCGTGGCGGCGCTGCTGCTGAGCCTGCTGACCTTCCGCTGGCGCGGCGCCAACGTCCGCTAGCCGGGGAGGGGCTCAGATGGCGAGGGTGAAGCCGGTCAGCCTCCTGGGCACCAGGCCCGGGGCCCACGCGGGCGGCTTCCCCGTCCGGCGCAGCCCGGGATACCGCTCCAGCAGCCCGCTCAGCAGCAGCCCGCCGGCCTGCCTGACCAGCGGCGCGCCCAGGCAGAGGTGGGTGCCCGCGCCGAAGGCCAGATGGGGGTTGGGCGAGCGGGTGACCAGCAGCTCGTCGGGCCGGTCGAACACGGCCGGATCGCGGTTGGCCGCCCCGACCAGGGCCAGCACCCTCGCCCCCGCCGGGATCACGCCGCCGTCCAGCGGGACCGCCTCGGTGGTCACCCTGGCGGTGAACGGGATCGGCGACTCCAGCCGCAGCAGCTCGTCCACGGCCGACTCGGCCACCTCCCGGCCGCCGTTCCTGATCCGGTCGGCGGCCTCGTGGCACGGCAGCAGCCAATGGAGCGCGTTGCCCACCATCTCGGCCAGCGGCTTCCATCCGCCGACGACCGTGAGCGCGGCGATGCCGAGCATCTCGGCCCTGGTCAGCCGGTCGTCGGCGGCCAGCCGGCCGAAGGGCGAGCCACCCGGCCCGTTCCCTGCGGCGGCGGTGGCGGTGGCGGCGTCGGCGCGCTCGCCGAGGAAGCGGGTGAGCTCGCCCATCGCGGCCCGCCCGGCCGCGGCGGCCTGGGGCCCGGCCAGCGGGTCGAGGTTGACCGACACGCGGGCGGCCAGCCCGGCGAAGACCGGCACGTCGGCGGCCGGCAGCCCGAACAGCCTGGCCAGCACGCCGGTGGCCAGCGGCTCGCCGATGTCGGCGGTGGCCTCGATCTCGTCGCGGCCGGCCAGCGCGTCGAGCACCGCGCCGATCCCGGCCTCGATGTCGCCCGCGACGCCGCGGATGGCGGCCGGGCCCATCAGCAGCGCGCCGGGCGAGCGCAGGCGCTGGTGCTCGGGGGGATCGGTGGTCAGCATCGACGGCGGCAGCTCGTCGTCCCTGACCCGTTCCCGCTGCCCGAGCGCGGCCGAGAAGCGCGGGTCGCGCAGCGCGAGCGCGCAGTCGGCGTGCGCGGTCAGCAGCCACATGCGCGAGGTGACGTCGAAGTGCACGGGGTCGTTCTCGCGCAGCCAGCGGTACGCCGGATACGGGTCGAGCCGCCCGCGAGGAGAGAACGGGTGCGCTAAGTGGCCGGGCAGCGTGCGGGGTGCCGTCATCGCGTCTCCTCATGATCAGGCCGAGGACAAACTACTACAGAGGATGTGCCGGTGGCAGAGCTTGACGTCGTCGTGATCGGCGCCGGGGTGAGCGGGCTGGCGGCGGCCGCGCGCCTGGCCGGCGCGGGCCTGGCGGTCGCGGTGCTGGAGGCCGGGGAGCGGGTGGGCGGCCGGATCCGCACCCACCGGCCGTCCCTGCTGGAGCTGGGCGCGCAGGTGATCCACGGTGACCGCAACCCGATCGCGGCGCTGCCCGGTCTGGAGGCGCCGGTGCCGGTGCCGCGGCGCGCGGCGCGGGTGCTGCTGCCCGGCGGGCCGCGTCCGCTGACCGCGCTGCGGCCCACGCCGCCGCTGCTGGAGGACCGGCTGACGTCGGGCGCGGCCCGGGAGCCGCTGCGCCGCCTGGCGGGGGCGAGCCCCTGGGACGTGCCGGTCGCGGCGTGGCTCAAGGAGGAGACCGCCGACAGCCCGCGGGCGCTGGAGCCGGCCGCGGAGTGGTTCAGGCAGAACTGGGCGGCCGAGCCCGAGGCGCTGAGCGCGCCCGCGCTGGCCGCGCTGCGGCGCGCCGACCCGGCGGGACGGGGCGAGTTCGCGCTGCCCGGCGGCTTCGACCGGCTGCCCGCGCGGCTGGCCGAGGGGCTGCGGGTGCGGCTCGGCGACGCGGTCGTCCGCCTGTCCTGGACGCGCGGCCGGGTGCGGGTGCTGACCGCCGCCGGGCACGTGGAGAGCGCCGCCGCCGCCGTGGTCACCGTGCCGCCGCCGGTGGTCGCCGAGGGGCGGCTCGTGGTGAACGACCTGCCCGTGCGCAAGCAGGCGGCGGCGTACGAGCTGCGGCCCGGGGACGCCTGGTGCGGGCTGGTCGCCTATCCCGAACAGGCGCCCGAGTCCGTCGTGGTCTTCGACGCCGGGGGCCGTCTGGGGTTCGTCAGCACGACGGCCGGGCGGCCCGAGGTGCTGGTGATGGCCAAGGCCCGCGCCGCCGCGGCGGCCAGGAGCGCCTGGGCCGAGCCGGGCGGGCTGGTCGCGCTGCTGGCCGGGGCCCTGCCGTGGACGCGGGGGCTGAACCCGGCGGAGGTGGTGGTGTGCGACTGGGGCGCCGACCCGTGGACGGGCGGGGCCTACACGTACCCGGGCGTGGGGGCGCTGTGGGCGTCCCCGGCCTGGGCCGAGCCGCTGGGCGGGACGGTCTTCTTCGCCGGGGAGGCCACCGTCGGCCTGTCCGGTCCGCCCATGGCGCACATGGCGATGGCCAGCGGGGAGCGCGCGGCCACAGAGGTGATTGGGGCGCTGGAGAGATGACGGCTGGCAACGGGGAGCTCCACGGCGGGTGGTTCCTGCTCGCCCTCGACGACGAGATCGGCCCGGGGATCACGCCGCTGCGGCTGGGCGGTACGCGCCTGATGGCCGTGCGCGACGGCGAGCGGATCCGGGTGTTCGAGGCCACCTGCCCGCACCGGGGCGCCCACCTGGCCTACGGCGGCAAGCTGGACGGCGACTGCGTGATCTGCCCCTTCCACGGCAAACGCATCTCGCTGGGCGGGTCCGGCCGCCGCTGGGCGGTGGACGAGCTGCGCACGCTGCGCGCCGGGGCGGCGCTGTTCGCCCGGCTGTCCGGCGACCCCGGCGACGACCGGGGCTTCGAGCAGGCGATCAAGCAGGCGGCCGAGGACCTGGTGATCGTGGCGGCGGTGAACCAGCCGGTGACGGTCCCGGCCGAGTACGTCGTCGAGAACGCCTTCGACGCCCAGCACTTCAGCACCGTCCACCTGGTGCCCTCGGTGCGCGGCATGCGGGTCAGGATGGGCGAGCACGACGAGCTGGTGATCGAGGGCGAGTTCCGTACCAAGGCGCCGCCGTGGGAGAAGGAGCGGCGGCTCGACTTCGCCTCCCGCTTCGTGGCCCGCGCCTACAGCCCGCATCTCGTGGTGACCGAGCTGGGCACGCCGGAGGCGCCGTACACGATCGTCACCGGCGCGGTGCCGGACGGGACGGGCTGCGTGGGACGGGTGGCCATCGGCGTGCGGCCGGACCGGACGGACTCGCTGCCCGCCCTCGTGCACGGCGCCCGCTACGCCTTCGACCAGGACCGCGTCGTCTGGGACCACCTCGACACGGACGCCCCGCAGCGGCTGGACGCCGGCGACACCCCGGTCATCGCCTTCCGCCGCTTCTGTCAGGGTTTCGCCGCCGTCCCCGGAGCGTCCTCATGAGCCTGTACGTGCGCTCGACCGGCCAGGGCCGGGCCGTGTTGTGGATCCACGGCTACACGATGGACGCCTCGGTGTGGGAGCCGCTGTGGAACCTGCTGCCCGGCTGGCGGCACGTCGGCGTGGACCTGCCGGGCCACGGGCGTTCCGGGCCGCTGCGGCCGGGCACGTCGCTGCCCGCGCTGGCGGCCGAGCTGGCCGGGCTGGCCAGGGCCGAGTCGGCCGCGCTGGTGGTGGCCGAGTCGATCGGCTCGATGATCGCCCTGCAACTGGCCATCGACCATCCGCGTGACGTGCGCGGGCTGATCGTCGGCTCCCCGACCATCGCGGGCGCGCCCCCCGAGCCGGGCACCGCCGGGCGGTACCGGGCGCTGGCCGGGCTGGCTCGGATGGGCGCGGGGGGCGAGCAGCTCGCCGACCTGTGGATGTCCTCGCCGCCGGACATCTTCCGCGGCACCGAGGACCACCCCGAGCTGCGCGCCAGGCTGCGCGCGATCGTGGCCGGGCATTCGTGGCGGGAGCTGCGCGACGGCGCGATGCACGGGCTGAGCAGGCACGTCCACACGGTCGAGGACCTGCGCGGCATCCGGGCGCGCACGCTGGTCGTCGTGGGCGACCGGGACATGCCGACGTTCCGGGCCGGCGCCGCGCTGCTGGGCGGGTCGGTCCCGCTGTGCCGTACGGTCACCGTCCCCGGCGCGGGGCACCTGTGCATGATCGAACGGCCCGAGGTCGTGGCGCCGCTCATCGCCGGGCACCTGCGGCTGTCGGCCCTCGAAGCGGACGAGGAGGCCGGGCGTGCCGATTCACGAGCACTATGAGCCGGGCGAGCCGTGCTGGGTGGACTACGGGGCGCTCGACCCGGCCGGCGCACGGGCCTTCTACGGAGAGCTGTTCGGCTGGACCTTCCGCGAGGAGGGCGGCTACTCCTTCGTCGAGCTCGGCGGCCAGGTCGTGGCCGGTTTCGGCCGGGTGCCGCCGGGCCTGCCGGCCTCCTGGAACACCTACCTGGCGGCTCCGGACGTGGACGCGGTGGCCGTAGGGGTGAAGGAGCTGGGCGGCGGCGTCGTCTTCGGCCCGATGGCGGCCGGCCAGGACGGCCGCGTGCTGTTCGCGACCGACCCGGCGGGGGCGGCGGTCGGCTTCTGGGAGGGACACCGTCCGGCCGGGATCGTGCTGGCCGGCGAGCCGGGGACGTGGTGCGGGCACGAGCTGTGGTCGGCCGGGACCGCGTTCTACCGGGACCTGCTCGGCGCCGCGCCCGCGACCCGCGAGGGGACGGGGGCACGCCCGCAGTGGATGACGTTCTTCGCCACCGCGGACCGCGCCGCGGCGGCGGCGACGGCGGCCCGGCTGGGCGCCACGACCGCCCCCGGGCATCCCCGGGCGACGATCGTGCGCGACCCATGGGGGGCCCTATTCGCGCTGACGTGACCGCCCGGACAGGACGAAGAACAGGGCCACGAGGACGGCGCCGGCGATGACGACCACCGAGCCGACCGTCTTGCCGATCAGAAAGGCCACGACCACCGCGACGGCGTAGACCAGGGGAACGACCAGCCGGAGGTTCAATCCCATGCGCGCTCCTTGAAGAAAGACGGAACGGAACTCAGACGCATCATCGACCAGGCCGGGCCGGCGGTCCAGAATAACGCCGGAATATACGTATCGGCCTACGTATTGGGCCCCGCTTGCCGGGCCCGCGACTGCGTAATACGCATCGATTATCGGAAGGGCTCGCGATGACCAAGGTATTAGTGATCGGCGGCGGCCCGGCGGGCTCGATCGCCGCCACGCTGCTGGCCCGCAACGGAATGGACGTGAGGCTGCTGGAACGCGAACGTTTCCCGCGTTACCACATCGGCGAGTCGGTGTCCCCGTCGTGCCGGACGATCATCGACTACGCCGGGGCGCACGACAAGGTCGAGGAACGCGGCTACCCGGTCAAGGAGGGCCTGCTGCTGCGCTGGGGCGCCGAACGCGACTGGACGGTGAACTGGGCGGCCACGTTCGGCCCTGACGTGCGCTCCTGGCAGGTCGACCGGGACGACTTCGACCAGGTGCTGCTGGACCACGCCGCCTCCCAGGGCGTCGAGGTGATCCAGCAGGCGAGGGTCCGGCGCGTGCTGTTCGAGGACGGCCGCGCGTGCGCCGCCGAGTGGGACCGCGGCGTCGAGCGCTTCGATCACCTGGTCGACGCCTCCGGACGCGCCGGGGTACTGTCGGCGCGGCACTTCCGTGACCGACGACCGCACGACGTCTTCAGGAACGTCGCGATCTGGGGCTACTACCAGGGCGGCGACCTGCTTCCGGACACGCCGGGCGGCGGCATCAACGTCATCTCCTCGCCGGAAGGGTGGTACTGGGTGATCCCGTTGCGCGGCGAGGTGTTCAGCGTCGGCTTCGTCACCCACCAGACGCGCTTCCTGGAGCGGCGTCCCCACTACGGGTCGCCGGAGGAGATGTTCCACGCGGTGGTGGCCGACTCGCCGACCGTGGCGGGGCTGGTCGGCAGGTTCACCGGCCCGGTCCGGATCGAGCAGGACTTCTCGTACGTGGCCGACTCCTTCTGCGGCCCCGGTTACCACATCGCCGGGGACGCCGCCTGCTTCCTCGACCCGCTGCTGTCGACCGGCGTGCACCTGGCCATGTACAGCGCCCTGCTGGCCGCGGCCTCGATCACCGCCACCGACCGCGGCGAGGTGAGCGAGCAGGAGGCCCAAGGGTTCTACGAGTCGCTCTACCGCAACGCCTACCAGCGGCTGCTGACCATGGTCTCCTCGGTCTACCGGCAGTACCGCGGCCGGGCCAGCTACTTCTGGCTGGCCCAGCACCTGGTCAGGGGTGAGAGGTCCGACCACGCGTTCGCCGCGATCACGGCCGGGCTGTCGGACCTGACCGACGCCACCACCGCCGGCGGCACCGCGCCGATGAGCGAGCTGGTGACCGCCGCCCACGACGCGGGGCTGCGCGCCCTGCGCAACGTCACGCCCGCCGGCAGCACCATGGCCCCCATGCGCATGGACGCCAACGACCTGTACGACGCCGCCACCGGCCTCTACCTGACCGCTCACCCCCGGCTCGGCATCAGCCGCTCACTGACGAGGACGCCTTGATGAAGTCACTGGTCCGCCTGCTCCTGCCGCTCGCCCTGCTCGCGGCCCTGCTCTCCCCCGGCCCGGCGACGGCCGCCCGGACGCCCTCCCCGGCGCTCAGCGGGCAGGCGCTCAGCGGGCAGGCATCCGTCGGGCAGGCACTCGTCGGGCAGGCGGAGGCCATGCGGCGGCTCTCGTTCATGATCGGGACCTGGGCGGGGCCGGGCTGGACCGTCACCCCGTCCGGGACGCGGCAGGAGTTCCTGCAGACCGAGCGGGTGCGCCGGCAGGCGGGCGACCTGGTGATCTCGGTCGAAGGGCAGGGCCGCGACAAGGCCGACCCGCGCACGATCGCGGACAGCGCCCTGGCCGTGATCAACTACAACGAGGCGACCGGCCAGTACCGGTGGGAGGCGTTCTCCCGCGGCTACGTCACCACGGTCGTGCCGGAGGTCGGCGACAACACCTTCCGGTGGAGCCTCCAGACGCCCGCCTACACCAGCCGCTACACGCTGACGTTCACCACCACGACCTGGCACGAGATCGGCGAGACCACCGTGGACGGTGGGCAGACCTGGCACCAGAACTTCCAGATGGACCTGCGCCGGCTACGCTGACGCCCGCGCACACTTGTACAAATGTAACAGTCTGCAAAAATTCGGTTGCTTTGGGTGCATAGTCCCAGTTCAGGCGGGTAGCGCGACTCCATTGGCTCCTCGTCCTGGAGGAAACCGTGGACATCAATATTGGCCAAGGCCTGACGGACGCCTGGCGACAGGTGGCGACGTTCGTGCCCAGGCTGGTCGCGTTCCTGGTGATCCTGATCATCGGGTGGATCGTGGCGAAGGCGCTGCAGAAGCTCGTGGACAAGCTCCTCGACCGCGTGGGGTTCGAGCGGGCCGTGCAGCGCAGCGGCGTGCAGCGGTGGCTCGAAAGCAGCCGGTACGACGCCAGCGGCCTGCTCGCCAAGCTCGTCTACTACGCGATCCTGCTGATCACCCTGCAGATCGCCTTCAGCGTCTTCGGGCCCAACCCGATCTCGGCGCTGCTCAACGGGGTGGTCGGCTGGCTGCCCAAGGCCGTGGTCGCCATCGTGATCATCGTGATCGCGGGCGCGATCGCCAGGGCCGTCAAGGATCTCGTCGACGGCGCGCTCGGCGGCCTGTCCTACGGGCGCTGGCTCGGCATCGCGGCGGCCGTCTTCATCTGGGCGCTGGGCATCATCGCCGCGCTCAACCAGATCGGCGTCGCCACGACCGTCACGACGCCGGTGCTCATCACCGTGCTCGCCACCATCGGCGCGATCCTGGCCATCGGGCTGGGCGGCGGGCTCGTCCGTCCGATGCAGCAACGCTGGGAGCGCTGGATCGGCCGGATCGAGGCGGAGGCGCCGCAGGCCAGGGCGCACGCCGAGGCGTACCAGCGGGGACGTGAGGACGCCCGCACGATGGCCCGGCCCGCCGAGCCGGCCCAGACCACGCCCGGCGCACCCGGCACGACCGGCACGACCGGCACGACCGGCACGACCGGCACGACCGGCACCGCCGGCGGGGCGACCCGCGCGGACATCCCGCCCGGAACCTGAGCTCCGTGTGGCCGGGACGAGCGCCCGGTCACGCGGACCCACCAGGGCCGGCCCGCACCACCCGACCCCGCGGACCGGCCCCGCCCCCGTCTTGGGGGCGGTCAGGCGGGTTCGGCGAGGAAGCCCTGTTCGCGGGCGAGCCAGCAGACGGCCGTCAGCCGCAGCGCGGGTGCGTCGTGGTCGCCGCTGAAGATCCAGCCCAGGTGGCGCAGCTCGTCGAGGAAGCCCAGCAGGTAGTCGCCGAGGGTCTCGCGGTCGAGCGGGATCGCGTCACGCAGCAGGGCCGCGTGCTGATCCACGGCCGCGACCAGCGCCGGCTCGCTCTCCATCCTGGCGAGCTGGGCGTGGCCCAGCGTGTCCATCAACCACCGCAGGGGCGAACGCGCCCAGCCCTCCTCGAAAACCACGCGCCAACCTTAAGGCATCACCCGAGGTCAGACCGCCCGGGGGGGTGGTCGCACGGGCCGGACGGGTCAGTCGAAGGGCAGCCCGACGTAGTTCTCCGCCAGCGTGGTCGCCGCCGCCTCCGAGGAGGTGACGTAGTCCAGGTAGGAGGTCTGGAGCCGCCGCCCGTACGCGTCGTCCTCGTCGAAGGTGTGCAGCAGCGTCGTCATCCACCACGAGAAGTGCTGCGCCCGCCACACCCGCTTCAGGCACGCCCGCGAGTAGCCGTCCAGCAGTTCCGGCGAGCCGTGCTCGAAGAAGGCCGTCAACGCCTCGGTCAGCACCCGGACGTCGGCCACGGCCAGGTTCAGGCCCTTGGCGCCGGTCGGCGGCACGATGTGCGCGGCGTCCCCGGCCAGGTAGAGCCGCCCGTACTGCATGGGCTCGGTGACGAAGGAGCGCATCGGCGTGACGCCCTTCTCGATGATCTCGCCCGTGGTCAGCTCGAAGCCCGGGACAGTCTCCAGCCGGGCCTTCAGCTCGGCCCAGACGCGCTCGTCCGGCCACTGCGCCACGTCGGCGTCGGCCGGGACCTGCAGGTAGAAGCGGCTGACGGTGGGCGAGCGCATGCTGTGCAGGGCGAAGCCGCGCTCGGTCCTGGCGTAGATCAGCTCCTCCGACGAGGGCGCCACCTCGGCCAGGACGCCGAGCCACGCGAAGGGGTACTCCCGCTCGAACACCTCCAGGACCCCGTCCGGGACGCTGGGGCGGGAGACGCCGTGGAACCCGTCGCACCCGGCGATCACGTCGCAGTCGAGGCGCTCGCCGCCGAAGGTGAGGTACGGCTGCGACTCCGGCGAGTGCACCGCGACGTCCTCGACCTCGAACCGGACGTCGCCGCCCGCCGCCAGCCGGGCCGCGATCAGGTCCTTGACGACCTCCTGCTGGCCGTAGACGGTGATGGCCCGGCCGGGGACGAGCTTGTCGAAGGCGATGCGGTGGCCGGCGCCGCCGTACCGCAGCTCGATGCCGTGGTGGGGCAGGCCCTCGCGCAGCAGGCGCCCGCCCACGCCCGCCTCGACGAGCGTGTCCACGGTGCCCTGCTCCAGGACGCCCGCGCGCACCCGCCGCTCGACGTAGGCGCGGCTGCGCTTCTCCAGCACCACCGAGGAGATGCCGCGCAGGTGGAGCAGATGAGACAGCAGCAGGCCCGCGGGGCCCGCGCCGATGATCCCGACCTGAGTTCGCATGAGGGAAGTCTGCTGCCTTCAGGCCCCGGGAGCCGAGTAGCCTCTTCCACTGAGTGGAAGAACTGTGCAGGAGTGTGGTCATGTCCGGAGGAGCCCGGCAGCCGGGGCAGACGGTGACGTCCAAGGTGCTGGCGATCCTGGGGGCGTTCGACGCGGCCCATCCGCAGCTCACGCTGACCGACCTGGCCAGGCGGAGCGGGGTGCCGCTGAGCACGGCCCACCGGCTGGTGGCCGAGCTGGAACGGTGGCAGGCGCTCAGCCGCTCCCCCGACGGGCGGCTGCGGGTGGGGCTGCGGCTGTGGGAGCTCGGCCAGCTCGCCCCCGGCAGCCTCCAGGGCCGCGCGCACCCCTGGCTCCAGGAGCTGTTCGCCACCACCGGCGAGAACGTGCACCTCGCCGTCCGCGACGGCCTGGAGGTCCTGTACGTCGACAAGGTGTACGGCAGGCGGGCCGTGCCCATCGTCTCGCGCACCGGCGGGCGGCTGCCGATGCACCCGACGGGCGTGGGCAAGGCGCTGTTGGCCTTCGAGCCGGAGTGGTTCGTGCAGGCGTACCTGGCCCGCGCCCTCGAACGGCCCACGCCGCACACCGTCACCGAGCCCGGCCGGCTGGCCAGGGAGCTGGCGGCGGTGCGGGCGCAGGGCTACGCGCTGACGCACGAGGAGATGACGCTCGGCTCGTGCTCGGCGGCGGCGCCGGTCGTGGTGGACGGGCGGGCGGTGGCCGCCGTGGGGATCGTGCTCGCCTCGCGGCGCTCCCGCGAGCTGCCCCGGCTGGTGGACCCCCTCCTGGAGGCCGCCGCCCGGATCGCACACGCCCACCAGACCCCCTGACCGGCCGGCCCGCCCGGGTCGCCCCACCCCTGACCGGCCGGATCCGAACGCGAGCGGCCTCTCAAGGCAGGGGTCCCAGGTGTCCCGAGGTGGGGCGGTGTCCGGAGGTGGGGGATCAGTCGGTGAATCTCTGGATGCGGTCCTTGAACAGGGTGGTCGCGATGGCCGCCTTGTGCGGCTGGCCCTTCAGGAACGCCTGGGCGAAGCTCTTGGCCTGGTCGTAGGAGACCTTGCCGGGCATGGGCGGCTCGTTCGGGTTGACGTCCACGTCCACCAGGGCCGGGCCGTCGTGGGCGAGCGCCTGCCTGATCGCCGCGGCCACGTCCCCGGACTTGGTGACCTTGGCGCCGAACCCGCCGCACGCCCTGGCCCACACCGAGTAGTCGGCCTCAGGCTGGGCGAAGCGCACGCCGTGCTCGGGGTAGCCGAGGACCATCTGCTCCCACAGGATCTGGCCGAGGGAGTTGTTGTTGTTGATGACGACCTTGACCGGCAGCCGGTGCTGGGCGGCGGTCAGGAACTCGGCCATCAGCATCGCGAACCCGCCGTCGCCGACGTAGGCGATGACCTGGCGGCCGGGGAAGGCGTGCTGCATGGCGATGGCGTACGGCAGGCCCGGGGCCATCGTGGCCAGCGTGCCCGACAGGTAGAACTCGCGCCCGCCGCGGATCGTCCAGTGGCGGGCGGCCCAGGTGGCGATCGTGCCGCTGTCGCAGGTGAGGATGGCGTCGTCGGAGGCCAGGTCGTCCAGGACGGCCATGGCGTACTGGGGGGCGATCGGGTCCCTGTCGGGGTTCTCCAGGGCGTCCATGTCGGAGCGCCACTTGGCCATGAGCTTCTGGTACTTCGCCAGGTGGCCGTTGCCGTTCCCGCGGTTGAGCAGCGGCAGCAGCTCCCGCAGTCCCTCCTTGGCGTCGCACACCACGGGCACGTCGGTCGGCACCCGCGCCCCCGCCCTGGTCGGCTCGGCCTCGAACTGCACCACCCGCGCCTTGCCCGGCTCGGGGAGGAACTTCGAGTACGGGAAGTTCGTGCCGATCATGAACAGCACGTCGGCCTCGTCCATCAGCTCCTCGCTCGGCCTCGTGCCGAGCAGCCCGATCCCGCCCGTCGTGTACGGCGAGTCGTCCGGGACGACCGCCTTGCCGGGCAGCGTCTTGACCACCGGCGCGCCCAGCGCCTCGGCCACGGCCAGCACCTCGTCCCGGGCGTGCAGCGCGCCCTGCCCGGCCAGGATGGCGGGCCGTTCGGCGGCGTTGAGCACCTCGGCGGCCCGAGCCAGGTCCTCCTGGCGCGGCAGCCCCGGGGGCCGCAGGTAGATCGGCGCGGTCTCCGGCGCCCGCACCGGCGCGACCGTCCGGTACGGGTCCTCCCCCGCGTCGGCCACCTGGATGTCGTTGGGCAGCGTGAGATGGGCGACGCCGCGCCGCGCGTAGGCCGTCCGGACGGCCAGGTCCACCAGCGAGGGCAGCTGGGCCGGGTTGGTGATCATCATGTTGTACTCGGCCACGTCGGCGAACAGCTTGTCGAGGTGGACCTCCTGCTGGTAGCCGGTGCCGAGCACGGCGGTCTCCTGCATGCCGGTGATGGCCAGCACGGGGACGTGGTCGAGCTTGGCGTCGTAGAGACCGTTGAGCAGGTGGATGCCGCCGGGGCCGGAGGTGGCCAGGCACACGCCGATCCGTCCCGTGGCCTTGGCGTAGCCGGTGGCCATGAAGGCGGCGGCCTCCTCGTGGTGCACCAGCACGAACCGCACCCGGTCACGATGACGGCGCAGCCCCTCCATGATGCCGTTGATACCGTCGCCCGGCAGGCCGAAGACGGTGTCCACGCCCCACTCGGCGAGCCGTTCGATCAGGGATTCGGATGCGATACGAGCCATATTGGCGGCTCTACCCCGCACCGCCGTCCACAGACCTCGTCACGAAAATCATTGTCATCTCTGGGGATTCGCGGGTATGGACCCGGCATGCGCATTCTGGTCACAGGAGCCACCGGCACCCTCGGCAGGGCACTGGTGCCCGTCCTGCTCAAGGCGGGTCATCGCGTACGGGCGCTCAGCCGTACCCGGCACGAGAGCCGCGGGGGCGTGGAGTGGGCTTGGGGCGATCTGGCCTCGGGCAAGGGCGTCGCGGAGGCCGTACGGCAGATCGAGGCCGTCGCGCACCTGGCCACCGGCGGCCGGCAGGGAGGCGCCCAGGTGGACCTGGCCGGCACCCGCACGCTGACCGCGGCGGCCCGCGCGGCCGGAGCCTCGCACCTGCTGCTGCCCTCGGTCGCCGGCGCGGACCGCGCGCCCGGCCACCGGCACAAGCTGGAGGCCGAACGGCTGGTCAAGGAGAGCGGCATGGCCTGGACGGTCGTCCGCGCCACCCCGTTCCACCAGTCGGTCGACCGGCTGCTGCGCGACCTGTCCACGCTGCCCGTGCTGCCCATGGACCGCTCGCTGCTCTGGCAGCCGGTCCACGTGAACGACGTCGCCGGCCGCCTGGCCGCGCTGCTGGCCGGCGGCCCCGCCTGCGCGGTCCTGGAGTACGGCGGCCCGCAGGTCCTCGGCACCGAGGAGCTGGCCAGGACCTGGCTCGACGCCCGTCACCTGCGCCGCCTGTGCCTGCCGGTGCGCATCCCGGGCAAGCTGGCCGCCGCGCAGCGCGCGGGCGCGTTCACCACCGAGGCCGATCCCAAGGGCCGGATCACCTGGCACGACTACCTGTTCCCGCCGCCGCCCACGCCCTCGGACGACTTCGCCGAGGAGCACACCGCCTCGCCGACCAGCCCGGCCACCCAGCCCGAACACGACCCGTCCCGGCACGTCTACGGCGGCGACGAGGGCTACCAGCGGCCGACCCGCGGCTGAGACCGGTTACCGATTCGTTAGGCACCCCCCTCTTGCTGGGCTTTCTCCGCCGTCGGTACGGTCACTGAACAACTTGTTCAGCCTGACCGATCGAGGGGTTCGATGACGGACCTGGGCACCCGCATCCGGGCCTACCGCGGCATGCGCGGCATGACCGTGCGCGCGCTGGCCGGCGAGGCCAAGGCGAGCCCGAGCTTCATCAGCCAGCTCGAACGCGGCCAGACCAGCGCGAGCATCGGCATGCTGCGCAGGATCGCCTCGGCGCTCGGCATCACCGTGGCCGACCTGTTCAACGAGGACGACGAGCCCGCCCACCGCGTGGTGCGCCGCGCCGAGCGTCCCGAGCTGGCCACCGGGCCGGGCACCCGCAAGTTCCTGATCTCCCAGCGCCCGCTGCGCACCCTGGAGATGTACGCCGGGGAGTTCGAGCCGGGCGCCTCCACCGGCGACGAGCCGTACACGCACGGCGACTCGCAGGAGATCTTCCTCGTGCTGCGCGGCAACCTCACGCTCTGGCTGGGCCCCGCCGGGTCCGCCGCCGCGCACCCGATGGGGCCCGGCGACAGCGTGGAGTACCGCACGTCGGTCCCGCACCGGGTGGTCAACGACGGCGACGAGACCGCCGAGGTGCTCTGGGTGATCAGCCCGCCCACCCCGTCCGCCGGGGACAAAGCGGACGGGGAAACAGCGGAGGGGCAAGCAGCAGCCGTGGAGGCAGAACAGTCATGACAGGCATCCCGCTCACCGACGACTTCGCCAACGGGGGCGTCTCGTTCTGGTACCGGCAGATCGGCCTGCCCGCCAGGCGGCCGTCGCTGCCCGGCTCCCGCGAGTACGACGTGGCGATCGTCGGCGGCGGCTACACCGGTCTGTGGACGGCGTACTACCTGAAGAAGGCCCAGCCCGACCTGCGGATCGCGATCCTGGAGAAGGAGTTCGCCGGGTTCGGGGCGTCCGGGCGCAACGGCGGCTGGCTGTCGGCCGAGTTCGCCGGCTCACGCGAGCGGCACGCCGAGGCGCGCGGCCGGCAGGCCATGATCGACCTCCAGCACGCCATGTTCCGCGCGGTGGACGAGGTCATCGACGTCACCCGCGCCGAGGGCATCGACGCCGACGTGCACAAGGGCGGTCTCGTGCACGTGGCCACCAACCCGGCCCAGCGGCGACGGCTCCGCGAGGAGGTCGCCGACCTGCGCTCCTGGGGGTACGGCGAGGACGACATGCGCCTGATGGACCGCGACGAGCAGCGCGAACGCCTCCAGGTGGCGGGCACGCTGGAGGCCGCGTACTCGCCGCACTGCGCCCGCGTGCAGCCGGCCAAGCTCGCCGTCGGGCTGGCCACGGCCGTCGCGGCGCTGGGCGTGGACATCTTCGAGGGCACGACGGTGACCGAGATCCGGCCGCGCGTGGGCGGCGGCAAGGCGACCGCGCACACGCCGCTCGGCATCGTCTCGGCCGACTACGTCATCCGCGCCACCGAGGGCTTCACCGCGTCCCTGGCCGGGCAGCACCGGCAGTGGCTGCCGATGAACAGCTCCATGATCGTCACCGAGCCGCTGCCCGCCGAGGTGTGGAAGCACATCGGCTGGGCCGGGCACGAACTGCTCGGCGACCAGGCCCACGCCTACGTCTACGCCCAGCGCACGGCCGACGACCGGATCGCGATCGGCGGGCGGGGGGTGCCGTACCGGTTCGGGTCGCGTACCGACCGCCGGGGGGCCACCCAGGCGCGGACGGTGGCGCTGCTGTGGCGGATGCTGGTGAAGCTCTTCCCCGCGGCGGCCGACGCGCGGGTGCAGCACTCGTGGTGCGGGGTGCTCGGCGTGCCGCGCGACTGGTGCTCGACCGTGCACCTCGACCACGCGAGCGGGCTCGGCTGGGCCGGCGGGTACGTCGGCAGCGGCGTGACCACCACGAACCTGGCCGGGCGCACGCTGCGCGACCTGGTGCTGCGGCGGGACACCGAGCTGACGGCGCTGCCATGGGTGGGCCGGCAGGTGCGGCAGTGGGAGCCGGAGCCGCTGCGGTGGGCGGGCGTGCAGCTCATCTACACGCTGTTCCGGGCCGCCGACCGCCACGAGAACGACCGCGGCACCGGCACCTCGCTGTACGCCCGCCTCGGCAACCTCGTCTCCGGCCGCTGACCCGCCCTCCCCGTCTCCGGCCGCTGACCCGCCCCCCTCGGCCTTCCGGGGCGCTACCTCCCTCAGCGCCCTGGTTCCCGGCCGCCGATCCGCCCCCCTGATCGGCGGCCCTGGCCGGCGGCCCCTGACCGGGCGCGGCAGGGCGCCCGGTCACGCCGGCCACGTCCTCAGGAGATGCCTGTTCAGTGATGGCAATCCTCCTGTGCGGCAGCG